>NZ_JAGXJL010000005.1:0-445201 GCF_019091475.1 Streptomyces sp. GbtcB6
TTTCGGTGGTCATAGCGTGAGGGAAACGCCCGGTTACATTCCGAACCCGGAAGCTAAGCCTTACAGCGCCGATGGTACTGCAGGGGGGACCCTGTGGGAGAGTAGGACACCGCCGAACAAGTATTGAGAAAACCCCCGCATCATCGATGCGGGGGTTTTCTGCGTTATTCAGAAAATGACGTCCGCTGTTTCGACCGTGCCGCCCTTTCGGCCCGGGGCCTCCTGCCAGCTCCAGTAGAGGTTCGTGTGCGAGATGACCAGTTCGGGGGCCGGCGCGCCGTACTCGGTGAGGTCCTCCGTGGTGTGGGCGTCGCCGACCAGTGTCGCGTCGTAACCGCGGACCATCGCGCCGTGCAGGGTGGAGCGGATGCAGGCGTCGGTCTGGCCGCCGGTCACGACCACGCGGCCCACGCCCCGTTCGGCGAGGACGGACTCCAGTTCGGTGTCCTCGAAGGAGTCTCCGTAGCGTTTGTGGATGAGGGGCTCGGTCGCTTCGCGGGTCAGCTCCGGGACGTACTGCCATGGGGCGCTGTCCGGCTTCAGCTCGTCGCTGGAGTGCTGGATCCAGACCACGGGGACCGCCTCGGAACGGGCCTTGGCGAGCAGGGTGTTGATATTGGCGATGACCTCGTCGCGGTTGTGGGAGCTGTCCACCACCCCGTTCTGCACGTCCACGATCAGCAGGGCGGTGTTCGGACGGTTCGGAAGAGTCGTCATGACGCCCACCGTAGACCGGGGCACTGACAACAGGTCCGGCGTCAGCGTCGTGGACAGGGCGTCGTAAACGAGGTGAGTGAGGTGGCCGGTGGGGGTTAGCGTGACCGCATGAGTGCTACGACCAGCGGTGATTACGTGATTCGCGCGATACGGGCCGACGAGTGGGCGGCCGCCAAGCGGTTGCGGCTCGTCGCGTTGCGGGACCCGGTGGCGGACATCGCGTTCCTGGAGACCCATGACGAGGCCCTGGAGCGGCCGGACTCCTTCTATCAGGAGCGGGCCGCGCGTTCGGCCGCCGAGCCCAGCGATGCACGGCAGTTCGTCGCGGTGGCGGCGGACGGGGAGTGGGCCGGGACCGTGACCGTGCTGATCGAGGAGGCCGGGACCACGGACTGGGCCGGGTTTCCGGTCGAGCGGCGGCAGGGGCATGTCGTCGGGGTGTTTGTACGGCCCGAGCACCGGGGGAGCGGGCTGGTGAAGGCGTTGTTCGACGCCGGTGCGGAGTGGGCGCGGGAGCGGGGCGCCGAGCGGGTGAGGCTGCTGGTGCACGCGGAGAACCCGCGGGCCCAGGGGGCGTACCGCAAGGCGGGTTTCGTGCCGAGCGGGGTGCTCGTGCCGTTCTTCAAGGACGAGGCCGAGACCGAGGTCGAGTTCGTTCTGGAGTGGCCGGCCTAGGCCGGCAGTTCCCGGTGCGGCCAGCGGGAGCGGGCCTGTTCGTGGGAGCGGAGCAGGGCGAGGGCCGGCAGGCCCTGGTCGGTGCCGCCGGCCAGGAGGTCGGGGAGCTGGGGGAGCGGCGCCACGGCCGCCACGTCGTCCAGGACCAGGGTCAGTGGTGGGTCGAGCCGACCGGAGGATGACCGTTCGGCCATGCGCCGGCCGCGCTCGACCACGCTGGAGGCGAGGGCCGTCAGGAGGGGCATCGCGCCGGGGTTGGTCCTGGGGTCCTCGATGGATTCACCGACCACATAAAGCGTGCCCCCTTCATCGATGAAGGAATCCAGGGCGAGGGCATCGGATCGGTTGGGTGTGCAGGCCTCGCGGATGTTGACCGTGAAGAGGGCGGCGAGCGCTCTGGCCGTCAGCTCCTGGGCGATGTCCCGGCGTTCGGGGTGGGACGTGAGGGCGGCTTCCAGCTCGCCGGCGGAGCCGGGGGCGGCCTTCGGGTGGGTGCGGAGGGTGCGTACGGCGTCCTGGATGCCGGTGCCCTGTGCCCAGCGGTGGACGTGGCGGATCGTGCGGTTCTCCAGGGCGGCTGCGTGGAGGTAGCTGCGGAGGAGGGTCTCGGCGGTGTCCGTGACGGTCTGGTCGATCTTCGCGGTCGGCTTGACCGGGGTGAGGAGGGCCTGGGCGCGCTGGATCGCGGTGTGCTTGTCCTCGCAGTGGGCCGTGGGGGACCAGTGGAAGCGGGCGGGGGTGTCGCAGAGGTGGTTCGGGTCGTAGAGGAGGACGGGGCCGAGTTTGGCTCTGGCGTCCTTGGTCTCCGACCAGAGGGTGGCGTTCGAGGTGACGACGAGGGCGGGGCCGGGTGCGTCCTGTATGGCCTGGATCGCGGTCGCCTGCCGGCTCTCCCGCGGTGCGATGTGGATTTTGGTCCATGCGCCCGGCCGGTCACCGTTGCTGGAGGGACGGATGCCCTCGAGGGGGTGGTCTGCGCCGGCCGTCGGGGTCGCCGGGATCACCGGGACCGTTGGCGCCTCGGGGGCCGTCGGCATCGCCGGCTCCATCGGGCGAGTGGCCTCCCGGACGGTTTCCGGCTCGGTGCGGGGCTCCGGTACCGCGGCGGCCGTGCTTCGGCCCTTCGCCGTAGCCGCCCGTCTTCTTCTCCCGGCCCGCCAGCGGGCCACCGTTCCCAGCACGAACACGGTGAGGACGACCAGGACCATCAGCTGGCCGATGAACAGGCCCCAGAACAGCCCCCAGCCCGGCAGCTGGGCCGCCGGTGTGTCCGGCCAGGCGCCCGTGATGTCGTGCGGGGCGCCGATGAGGTGGCGCATCGCGAGCGGGGTGTGGGAGAGGTCGACCGTCGACGGCCAGTTGCCGTGGGCGAACCAGGCGGCCAGTCCCGTCGCCGTCCACACCAGGATCGTGATGCCGAGCAGGAACCCGAGTATGCCGATCAGCAGGCCGTCGGGAATCCCGCCGCCCTGCTGCTCGCGCTCCTGCCGAGGGTCCGGTCTCACGAACGGTCCTCCCTACGCCACCGTCGATTCGGAGTCGCCGAGATGCTGCTCCACGAAGGCCGCCGCCCGCTGTTCCGCCTCCAGCTCGGCGGCGATCAGGGCGTCGTCCGGGTTCAGTAGGTCGCTGGACGACTCGGTCATCGCGCGGTCCGTGAAGACGAGCGGGCGTTCTGTCTCCGTGACCAGGTGTTTGACCACCTGGACGTTGCCGTTGACGTCCCAGACCGCGATGCCGGGGGTGAGCGTCGGGATGATCTCGACCGCCCAGCGGGGGAGGCCCAGCACCCGGCCCGTCGCCCGCGCCTCGTCCGCCTTCTGCGCGTAGACCGTCCTCGTCGACGCCATCTTCAGGATGGCCGCCGCCTCCTTCGCCGCCGCACCGTCCACGACGTCGGACAGGTGGTGCACCACCGCCACGAACGACAGACCGAGCCGTCGGCCGAACTTCAGCAGCCGCTGGAACAGCTGGGCCACGAACGGGCTGGCGATGATGTGCCAGGCCTCTTCCACCAGGAAGATGCGCTTCTTGCGGTCCGGGCGGATCCAGGTGTGCTCCAGCCACACGCCGACGATCGCCATCAGGATCGGCATGGCGATGGAGTTGCGGTCGATGTGGGAGAGGTCGAAGACGATGAGCGGGGCGTCGAGGTCGATGCCGACCGTGGTCGGGCCGTCGAACATGCCCCGCAGGTCACCGTCGACCAGGCGGTCCAGGACCAGGGCGACGTCCAGGCCCCACGCCCGGACGTCGTCTATGGCGACGTTCATCGCCTCGGCCGACTCCGGCTCGGGGTGCCGTAGCTGCTCGACGATGTCGGTCAGGACCGGCTGGCGGTCGAGGATCGTCTCGTTGACGTAGGAGTGGGCGACCTTGAGGGCGAAGCCGGAGCGCTCGTCCAGGCCGTGGCCCATCGCGACTTCGATGATGGTCCTCAGCAGCGCCAGCTGGCCCGTCGTCGTGATCGACGGGTCCAGGGGGTTGAGCCGGATGCCGTGGTCCAGGGCCGCCATCGGGTCGAGCCGGATCGGCGTTATCCCCAGCTCTTCCGCGATGAGGTTCCACTCGCCGACGCCGTCCTCGCCCTGCGCGTCCAGGACGACGACCTGGCGGTCGCGGAAGCGCAGCTGCCGTAGGACGTAGGTCTTCTCCAGGGCCGACTTGCCGTTGCCGGACTCGCCGAGGACCAGCCAGTGCGGGGCGGGGAGTTGCTGGCCGTAGAGCTGGAAGGGGTCGTAGATGTAGCCCTTGCCGGAGTACACCTCGCGGCCGATGATGACGCCCGAGTCGCCGAGGCCGGGCGCGGCCGTGGGGAGGTAGACCGCCTGGGCCTGGCCGGTGGAGGTGCGGACCGGGGAGCGGGTCGTCTCGACCTTCCCGAAGAGGAAGGACGTGAAGGCTTCGGTGAGGACGGACAGCGGGTCCCTCATCAGCGCATCAGCCTCTACCTTCGGATTCCGGTGGCGAAGGGCAGTGTGTTCACGAAGGCGCGGTGGTGCTCACGGTCGCACCACTCCAGCTTCAGGTACGACTTTCCGGCGGACGCCCTTATCGTGCGCTTGTCGCGGTTGAGGGCCTCCGGGGTACGGGAGGACACGGTGATGTAGCCGACCAGGTTGACGCCGGCCGCGCCGCTGGCCAGGTCCTCGCCGCGCTGGTCGAGGCGGTTGTGGGCGGCGATGTCGCGGGGGTCGACGGTCCGGTTCATCTTGGCGGCGCGGCTCGCCTCCGCCTCGTCGTTGGTCTTCTCGGTCAGCATGCGCTCGATGGCGACCTCGGTGGGTTCGAGGTCCATCGTCACGGCGACCGTGCGGATGACGTCCGGGGTGTGGACGAGCAGGGGCGCCAGGAAGTTGACGCCGACCGGGGTCATCGGCCATTCCTTCACCCAGGCCGTGGCGTGGCACCAGGGCTCGCGGGTGCTGGACTCACGGGTCTTCGCCTGGAGGAACGTGGGCTCCATGGCGTCCAGTTCGGCCGGCCAGGCGTTGCGCTGGGTCATCGCCTGGAGGTGGTCGATGGGGTGGTCCGGGTCGTACATGGAGTGGATGAGGGAGGCGAGCCGGCCCTGGCCGAGGGGCTGGCGGACGCGGATGTCCGCCTCCTGCAGGCGCGAGCAGATGTCGGTGAGCTCGCGGGCCATGACGACCGCGAGACCGGCGTCGCGGTCCAGTTTGCGGCCGGCCTGGGGGCGGGCGGCGCGGGCCATCGCCTGGGCCTCGGCGGCGAGTTCGCGGGAGTAGTGCATGCAGGCGACGAGGTACGCGCGGTGCTGCTCGCTGCTGGTGGAGACCATGGACTGGAGCTGGTCGTAGGAGCGGGACAGCCAGTCCGGGGCCCTGTCGTCGCCGCGCTGGGCGACGTCCTTGGCGTGGGCGTCGGGGTCGGCGGGGAGGGTGCGGGCGAGCATCTGGAGGCGGGTGACGAAGCCGTCGCCGTTCGCCACGTGCTTGAGGAGGGTGCCGAAGCGGTCGACGAGGGCTTCCTGGTCCTCGGAGTCGCGCAGGCCGACGCCGGGGCCCTCGATCTCGATGGCGGCCGTGACCGTCTTCCGGTCAGCGTGCAGGAGTACGGCGATCTCGTCGGGGCCGAAGGGCGCGGCGAGCCAGCTGATGCGGCCGATGCCGGGCGGGGGGCCGATCTCGACCTCGCGGCCGTCGATGCGGGTGCCGGCCTCGGCGGCGGTGGACCGGTAGACGGTGCCCTGGCGCAGGCTCCGTTTGTAACTGCGGTTGATCTCGTACCACTTGTAGAACGTTCGGCGCTTGTACGGCACGTAGACCGCGGCCAGTGCGATCAGCGGGAAGCCCATCAGCAGGACGATCCGCAGGGAGAGGACCGGGACGAGGAGCCCGCACATCATGCCGAGGAACGCGCCCGCGATGATCAGCGCGATCTCGCCGGACTCACGGTTCCTGCCGATGATCGCGTTCGGCCGGGCGCGGCCGATGAGATACGTACGGCGGGGCGTGATCGGATGGGACAGGTGGGACTCTGTCGTCAACGCCCTTCACCTCCCGAGCTGTTGTTGCGGGTGTTGCCGGCGTGCGGGGTGTTCATCGGGCTGGGCGCGCGGGGTGCGGGTGCGGCGGAGGGGACAGTTCCGCCGCCACCACCGTTCGAGGTGCGCGTGCTGTGCGCGGCGACGCCGCCCGAGGCGGGGTTGGACGGGCGGGCACCGGAGGAGCCGGAACCACCACCTCCGCCGCCGTTGTTGTCGGCGCGGGCGCTGTGCGTCCTGATGCCCTGGGCGACGAGGTTGGCGGGGCTGCTGATGACGGCGGCGGCCTTGCCTTCGGCGCCCTGCATGATGCGGTTGTTGCGGCCGCCCGCGATCTCGTCGCCGAAGCCGGGGACGAAGCGGTAGATCATCGCGCTGGCGAAGATGGCGAGCAGGATGATGGCGAGGCCGGAGACGACGGCGGAGAAGGCGTCGGGGCCGCCGTCGGAGGACAGGGCGCCGGCGAGGCCGAGCACGATCACGATGACCGGTTTGACGAGGATGACGGCGATCATGATGCCGGCCCAGCGGCGGACGTGGCCCCAGAGGTTCTTGTCGACGAGGCCGGCGTAGACGACGGTGCCGAGGAGGGCGCCGACGTAGAGCAGGGCGGCCCTGATGACGAGCTCCAGCCAGAGGACGCCGGCGGCGAGGATGCTGACCAGGGAGGCGACGATCAGCATGATCGGGCCGCCGCCGATGTCGTCGCCCTTGCTGAGGGCGGCGGAGAATGTGCCGAAGAACGTGTCGGTCTGGTCGCCGGTGGTCTTGGCGAGGACGTCGGTGACGCCGTCGGTCGCCGAGACCACCGTGTAGAGGATCAGGGGGGTGAAGGCGGAGGCCAGCACGGTGAGCCAGAGGAACCCGATGGCTTCGGAGATGGCGGTCGTGAGGGGGACGCCTCGCACCGCGCGCTTGGCCACGGCCAGCAGCCAGAGCAGGAGGGTCAGGATCGTCGACGCGGCGAAGACGACGGCGTACTGCTGGAGGAACTTCTCGTTGGTGAAGTCGACGTTGGCGGTCTCCTTGACGGCGTCACTGAGCTTGCCGACGGTCCAGGAGGCGGCCTTGGCACAGCCCTGGGCGAGGGAGGAGAGGGGGTCGAGGGTGGAGGTGAGGGGGTCGGTGGTGGAGCTGCTGCCGCCGCCGCTCTTGCTGCCGTCGCACATTCCCCTGGACGGGGGAGCGATCAGCGAGCAGTCCACGCTGCTGGAGGGTGACGGCGAGGGCGAGGGCGCGGCGAAGGCGTTCGCGGCCAGCAGCACGGCGGCTGTCTGTACCGTGGCCACCAGGCCGGTGAGTTTGAGCACACGGTGCTGGCTAGCGAGCATAGGTGAACCCTCCGAACTCCTGGATCGCCTTGCTGATCGCGTCGGATCCGGACACGGTGTCGTCGCCGGTGACCGGGGTCGGCCCGGACTCCTGGCGGGATTCGAGGATCTTCCAGTCGCCACCGCTCCAGTTCAGCGTCATGGTGACGGTGAACCAGTTGCTGGTCACGGGGGTGGTGGAGCTGTTGCCTGCGATGCCGGACAGGCTGTTGCACCAGACGGCGACGACGGCAGCGCTGTCGCTTGACGAGGTGACCTCGGTGCCCACCGGGACCGTGCGGGACACGAAGGTGCTGCCCTTCGGCGGGTTGCCGTTGGCGTCGAGGCCCAGTTTGCCGAGGAAGCTCGTCGAGTAGGCCGTGTCCATGGCGCCCTGGAGTCTGCTCGCCGCGGCCGACGTGTAGAGGCTGCTGACGATGCGGTGCCGGTCGACCTTGCTGTACATGCCCGTCGAGCCCAGCGTCACCGCGTAGTTGGCGGCCGCGCTCTGCGCCCCCTGCGCGTCGTGTGCGAACCCGCTCGGGATGCCGCCGCTCTTCGTCTGTACGGGTTTCGTGCCGCTCGCCGCCGTCGATGAGGTCGTCGGCTGGTTTCCGCTGCCGTTTCCGCCCGTGTTGGCCGTCGTGGTCGACGAGCCGTTGCCGTCGCCTCTGTTCGCGAAGGCGATCGCTGCGATCAGGAGGACGACCACGCCGACGACCGTGACCAGGCTCCGGGAGGAGGAGCGGCCGCCGCGGCGGGCGCCGCCGTAGGGGTCGTCGGGGAGGCGGGTGCGGGTGTGGCCGGTCTCCGGGTAGCCGGGCTCGTCTCCGAGGCTCATGCCGGGTACTCCCCCTCCACGTCGTACCGGAACGCGTAGCAGTACGACGGTAGCCGTGCTGGTTCCCGCGCGGGCGCGGTGTGGTGACTCGACATCAGGGAAACGCAACCTCGGAGCGGGGGAAAGGGAGGTGCAGATTGGCTAGACGGCCATGCCGTACACGATGGTGAACAGGGTGCCGAGTGAGCCGATGATGAAGACTCCGGTGAGTCCGGCGATGATGAGGCCCTTGCCCTGTTCGGCGCTGAAGGTGTCCCGGAGGGCCGTGGCGCCGATGCGCTGTTTGGCGGCGCCCCAGACGGCGATGCCGAGGCAGAGCAGGATGGCGACGGCCATGACCACCTGGATCATCGTCTTCGCCTCGTTGCCCAGGCTGCCGAAGGGGCCCCAGTCCGGAGCGATTCCGCCGATGATGGTGTTGATGTCACCCTTGTCGGCTGCAAGGAACATGTAAGTCACCGCCCCTGGTGGGTAGTTCTGTCCGCCCCTGCCGGGTGCAGAGGTCACACATCATTCTCGCCGACAACGTCGCCGGAGTATGTCGACTTGACGTCATTGATTGGCGGGTTTCGTACGAAGGGATCGTACGGTCACTCTGTGTATCACGGCAGGTCACGCCGGGCAATGAGGCCTGGGCGGAACCTGTCGTGTGGTTCCGTCGTTGACCCCTTTTACGACCTGGCGGGGTTTTTGACGGCCAGTCGGGTGAATGCCACCGTCTTGATGTTCTCATGACGAACGGGCCGCGGCTGGTTGCCGCGACCCGTCGGGGGGAGGAGCCGGTACTAGTTGGCGAAGGCGGAGATGCCCTCGGGGGTGCCCCAGCCGGTCGGGCCGTCGTAGCCGGTCGCGGCGGTGCAGAAGTACGAGGTGGAGCAGGTGCCGTTGTTGCCGCTCGTCACGTCGTTGAGGGACGAGGTGCCCGCGTAGTCGTACGGGTACTGGGCGGGGTAGGTGCCGCTGGCCGGGGTGCCGGCGAGGGCGTAGACGCCGGCGATGATCGGCGCGGAGACGCTGGTGCCGCCGAAGGTGTACCAGCCGGCGGTGACGCCGTAGGAGTCGTAGACGGAGACGCCGGTGGCCGGGTCGGCGACGGCGGAGACGTCGGACTCCATGCGCTTGGTGCAGCCGGTGTCGGTCTGCCAGCTGGGCTTGGCGTCGTAGGAGGAGCAGCCGGAGCCGGTGCCTTCGGTGCTGGACGTCTTCCAGACGGTCTCGGTCCAGCCGCGGGTGGTGGAGGAGGTGGACAGCTTGGTGCCGCCGACCGCGGTGACGTACCGGGAGGTCGCCGGGTACTCGGCGCCGTAGGCGCTGTCACCGGAGGAGACGGTGATGGCGACACCGGCGTGGTTGTAGTACGAGGTGTCGTACGTGGTCTGGGAGGAGGACTCGGAGCCGCCGTAGCTGTTGGAGACGAACTTGGCGCCGAGCGCGACGGCCTCGTTCTCCGCGGTGCCGAGGTTGGCGTAGCTGGCGCTGGTGGCCTCGACGAGCGTGATGTTGCACAGCGGGCAGATCGCGGAGGCCATGTCGAGGTCGAGGGAGATCTCCTCGGACCAGCCGGCGTCGGACGAGGGCAGCGAGGTCGTCGAGCCGGTCTGGCTGACCTTCTTGAAGCAGCCGTTGGCCGTCGTGCAGGCCGACAGGCCGTAGTACGAGCGGTAGGTGGCGAGGTCCGCCTCGGCGTTCGGGTCGTTGTACGCGTCGACGATCGCGATGGTCTCGCCGGAGCCGTTGGAGGCGGCGGCGGAGGTCAGGCCGTAGGCCGACCGGAGGTTGGTCGGGCTGTAGCCGGAGGGGGTCGACGCGTCGGCCGCCTTGGGGGTGATGCCGGTCCTCGCGGCCTGCATCTTCTGGAAGGCGGTGAGACCGCCGGTGACGCGGTAGGACTTGCAGGTGAGGTCACCCGTGTGCTTGGGGGTGGCACAGGGGGTCGAGACGTAGGTCACCTTGCTGGACGCGGTGGGTGCCGCGTCGGCCTGGACGGCCGTGCCGAAGCCGGCGAAGACCAGCGAGGCCGTGGCCGCTGCGGCGGCGCCGATGCGGCGCCAGCCGGCGCGTGCGGACGGTCTGTTGGGGGGAGTGGAACGCATACGTGCAGCCTCCTGAGTTCCGGAACTGGGGTTGGAACAGGGGCGGTGCGGGTGCGATCTGGTGCGTTTGCCGTCGGTACGGGTTCCCCGGCGGCAGGGCGGCGGCCCGCGAAGAGAATCCTTTGTTGAGTACGCGACAACAAGAGGCTGCTGGAATCCTGACTTCCGCATTGCCGAACGAGGCCTTCGCGTGACCCTTCGATGGCCGTCCGTTGTCTTGTGGGTGGCGGGCACTTGACTCAACTCACAGGCATTTCACCGGAGTTGCCAAGGACATGAAAAACGGGCCACGGCCGGATGCCGTGGCCCGTCTCTCTTTCCCTGCCGCCGAGGGGACCCCACGTCCCCCTCACGGTGGCGGCTCCCCGTGACCCGACGGGGAGGTCAATCTGTGAAGGGCTCAGCCGGTGAAGGCGGTGGTCCCCTCGGGGGTGCCCCAGCCGGTCGGGCCGTCGTAGCCCGACCTGGCGGTGCAGTAGTACGAGGTGGAGCAGGTGCCGTTGTTGCCGCTCGTCACGTCGTTGAGGGCCGAGGTGCCGGCCGCCGCGTACGGGTACTCGGCCGGGTAGTCGCTGCTGCCCGGGGTGCCGGCCAGGGCGTAGACCGAGGCGATGAGCGGCGAGGAGGCGCTGGTGCCGCCGTAGGTGTTCCAGCCGGTGCCGTCGGAGCCGTAGCTGTCGTAGACGGAGACACCGGTGGCCGGGTCGGCGACCGCGGAGACGTCGGCGATCATGCGCTTCGAGCAGCTCGTGTCGGTCTGCCAGGTGGGCTTGGCGTCGTAGGCGGAGCAGCCGGAGCCGGTGCCCTCGGTCGAGCTGGTCTTCCACACCGACTCGGTCCAGCCGCGGCTGTTGGAGGCGGTCTTGAGGGCGGTGCCGCCGACGGCGGTCACGTAGCGGGAGGCGGCCGGGTACTCGGCGCCGTAGCCCTCGTCACCGGCGCTCGCGGTGATGGCCACGCCCGCGTGCTTGTAGTACGAGGTGTCGTACGACGTGTCCGAGGACGACTCGGAGCCGCCGTAGCTGTTCGAGACGAACTTGGCGCCCAGCTTGACGGCCTCGTTCACCGCGGTGCCCAGGTTGGCGTCGGAGGCCGACTTGGCCTCGACGAGCAGGATGTTGCAGTTCGGGCAGGTCGCGCTGACCATGTCGAGGTCGAGCGACTCCTCGCCGGCCCAGCCGCTGTCGGCGGAGGGGAGCGAGGTGGTGGAGCCGGTCTGGGAGACCTTCTTGAAGCAGCCGTTGTCGGTCGTGCAGTCGGACAGGCCGTAGTACGAGCGGTAGGTGGCGAGGTCCGCCTCGGCGTTCGGGTCGTCGTACGCGTCGACGATGGCGACCGTCTCGCCCGAGCCGTTGGAGGCGGCGGCGTCCGTCAGGCCGTAGGCGGACTGGATGTCCGAGGGGCCGTATCCGGTGGGGGAGTCGGAGGCGGCGTTCGGCTTGACGGTCTTCGGCGCGATGCCCTTGAGGGCGGCCTGCTTCTCCATGAAGGCGGTGGTGCCGCCGGTGACCCGCAGGGCGTTGCAGGCGGCGTAGCCCTTCTTCGGGGTGGCGCCGCAGCCGGCCTTCTCGTACTGGACGTGGGCCTTGGCGACCTGGGTGGCGATGGCCTTGGCGCTGACCTTGTGGGCCGTGGTGGTCGCGGTCGCCGCGCTGGCGTGGGCCGCGGTGCCGAAGCCGGCCACGAGGAGCGCGGCGGTGGCGGCGGCAGCCGAACCGAGCTGGCGCCATCTGCCGCGTATGTGGGGGGAGTTGGGGGTGGACGTACGCAACGTACAGCCTCCTGGGAGAGGTTGGGACAGAGGCCTGCGGGTGGGGGACCACCGGTGTGGTTGCCGGTGGGGGCGGCGGCCCGCGACGAACCATCCCCTTGTTGGGTACGCGACAACAAGGTGGGTTTCGGAATCCTGACTTCCGCGTTACCGAAGGGCGGGAAGGGCTTACTGATCATTGGGGGCCAGATGGCCGGAAGTTGGGGTTCGGTTGACCTGAAGCCCGTTCGGGGCGGGGCTCAATGCGCGTTGATCGGGGCGTACCGAGCTTTCGGGAGGCCCCAACCGCGCCCGGATCAGCGGGGCTTGAGGCCGTGCAGGATGAGATGGATGTGCCGGTCCAGGCCGGCCAGCACCGCGTCCGGCCGGAGGGTGCCGTTGGTGGCCAGCGCGGCCAGGCCGTGGACGCCGGCCGCCGCCACGAGGGTGATGCCCTCCGGGTCGCCCTGGACGATCTCGCCGCGCTGCTGGGCGTCGGCGACCAGCTGGACGAAGGAGCCCAGGGAGAGCTCGGCGGAGGCGGCGAGTTCGGTGCCGATGTCCGGGTCGTGCTTGCGGGAGTACATCAGCTCCAGCAGCGCGGGGTTGTCGACGGCGAAGGTGACGTAGGCGCGGGCGAGTGCGGCCATGCGCGGTTCGAGGGCGGTGTCCGGGAGGTTCGCCGAGGCCAGGGCCTGGTTCAGGCGCTCGAACCCGCTGAGGGTGAGCGCGTCCAGCAGGGCCTGCTTGTCCTTGAAGTGCCGGCCGGGGGCGGCATGGCTCACCCCGATGTCGCGGGCCAGTTCGCGCAGGGACAGGGCGGCGGTGCCCCTCTCGCGCAGGGTGCGCTCGGCGCTGGCGAGCAGGGCGGCGCGCAGGTCTCCGTGGTGGTAGGGGCGGCTTTGCGACATGGGGGCCATCGTATCCCGATGTAGTCGCTGTCAGCTTTGTGGTCGCTGCCACCTTTGTTGTCGTTGACATCATTGTTGTCGACGTCTACATTGGCGGGCATGGCTGAGAAGAATGGCAAATGGAACGCTTCCGACCTCCCCGGTC
This sequence comes from Streptomyces sp. GbtcB6, assembly GCF_019091475.1. Classification (NCBI taxonomy): domain Bacteria; kingdom Bacillati; phylum Actinomycetota; class Actinomycetes; order Kitasatosporales; family Streptomycetaceae; genus Streptomyces; species Streptomyces sp. GbtcB6. The sequence continues at coordinate 12,947 of NZ_JAGXJL010000005.1, forward strand.
TCTCCGGCCGTACGGCCGTGGTCACCGGCGCCAACAGCGGACTCGGCTTCACTGCCGCGGACGCGCTGGCCCGGGCGGGTGCGCATGTGGTGCTCGCGGTACGGGACCCGGAGCGCGGGCGGGCGGCCGCGGCCAGGGTGAACGGCAGCACCGAGGTCCGCCGCCTGGACCTGGCCGACCTGTCCTCGGTACGGGAGTTCGCCGCGGGCTGGGACCGGCCGCTGGACCTCCTGATCAACAACGCGGGCGTGATGATGCTCCCGGAGCTGCGCACCAAGGACGGCTTCGAGATGCAGTTCGGCACCAACCACCTGGGCCACTTCGCGCTGACGAACCTGCTGCTGCCGTATGTCACGGACCGCGTGGTGACGGTCTCCTCGGGTCTGCACCGGGGCGGCGACGGAGTGATCCACTTCGACAACGTGAACCTGAAGGGCAACTACAACCCGAGCCGCGCCTACGCCCAGTCCAAGCTGGCGAACCTGCTCTTCGTGCTGGAACTCCAGCGCCGCCTGACGGAGGCCGGCTCCCGCGTCCGTGCATTCGCCGCCCACCCGGGTTACGCGGCCACCAACCTCCAGAGCCACCACGCCAACCCGCTGGCCCGCCTCGGCATGCGGCTCGGCAACCGCCTCGTCGCCCAGGACGACCGCGCGGGCACCCTGCCCACGCTGTACGCGGCGACCCAGGACCTGCCGGGCGCGAGCTATGTCGGCCCGGACGGCATGGGCGAGATGCGGGGGGCACCTACCCTTGTCGGCCGCAGCGCGGCGGCGAGCGACCCGGCGGCGGCCCGCAGGCTGTGGACGCTGTCGGAGGAGATGACCGGGGTGACCTGGGAGCTCGGAGTGGGGGCCGTGTGATCGTCGGATTCGTGTGACCGCCCAGTTACTGGACGCCCGGCGGACCCGTCGCGGCCCCCGGATACGGTGAGCGGATACGACGGATACGACGGTTCTCCGGGAGGTGGCCGGATGAGCGGCGGCGCCGTGGACTTCACGCTCGACGGGCGTACGGCCCTGGTGACCGGCTCCGCGCGGGGGCTGGGCCTGGAGATGGCGCGGGGGCTGGCGGGCGCCGGCGCCCGGGTGGTCCTCAACGGCCGGGACGCGGCGACGCTGGAGCAGGTGGCGGCGGGCCTGCGTGACGGCGACGGCCTGGACGTGACGGGCGCCGCCTTCGACGTCACCGACCGCGAGGCGGCCGAGGAGGCGGTGACCGCCCTCGGCGCGATCGACATCCTTGTCAACAATGTGGGCCACCGCGACCGCAGGGGCGTCGAGGAGATGCCCCCGGACGAGCTGTCCGCGCTGCTCGACGTCCACCTGACGTCGGCGTACGCGCTGAGCCAGACGGTCGCCCGGGGGCTGGCCGCGCGGGGCACGCCGGGCCGCATCATCAACGTCTCGTCCGTCGTCGGCCAGCTCGGCCGCATCGGCGACGTCGCCTACGCCACGGCGAAGGCGGGCCTCGACGGCCTGACCCGGGCGCTCGCGGCCGACCTGGGCCCCAGCGGCACGACGGTCAACTCGGTGGCCCCGGGCACCTTCGCCACGGAGGTCAACGCGGAGCTGGCCGAGGACCCGGAGTGGGGCAGGTGGCTGCGGACCCGGACGGCACTGGGGCGGTGGGGGCGCCCGCCGGAGATCGCGGGCATCGTCGTCTTCCTGGCGAGCGACGCGGCGTCCTTCATCACGGGGCAGACGATCGCGGTGGACGGGGGGATGACCACGACGTTCTGAGCTCCGGGGAGCGCCGAAAGCGCATTCCTCAGCCGTGGAGTCGCCCTCGCGTTGTGACGCGCGGGCTGGTGCTCCGGTGGGTGGCGTACGGCTCCAGGCCTTGGCAAACTCTCGACAAAGTCACCGGTTGTGTCGAAAGTAAGCGCTTGTAGTGAACATGCGAAGAGCCCAATCATGGCGGCTCATCGCCCTGCAGAAGGGCGCTGGCGGGCGTTTGAGCTCGCATCCCATGAGGGGGGATCACTGTGTTCGCACGCAGGAACGCGCTGTCGCTCAGACGGCGCTCAAGGTTGAGACGCGTCAGAGGCCGGACCGTACCGAGGCTCACCGTGCTGGCAGTGGGGTTTGCTCTTCTGGCCTCCGGAGGGGGCGCGGTCGCGACCGTGTCCGTCGCCGACGACGCCTCGGCTGCCGTCCCGTCCGCCGAGCCGGACCGGTCAACTGCTCTGGCGGCTGCGGCGCAGGGCGGAGAGCGGGTCGAGATCACCGGGGAGCGGACGGAAGACTCCACCTCGTGGGCCAACCCCGACGGAACGCTGACGACCGAGGTGTTCGACAGCCCGATCCGGGTCAAGCAGGACGGATCCTGGACTCCTGTGGACACCACGCTGGCGGACACCGGAGAGGACGTCACCCCGGGGGCGGCGGCGGCCGACCTGAGCTTCTCCGACGGCGGGACCGGACCGTTCGCTCAAGTTTCCGACGGATCAATGAAGTTGGCACTGTCCGTGGGCAGTGGACTGCCCGCGCCCACCCTGGACGGGAACACCGCCACCTATGACGGCGCGGTGGCGGGCGGTGACCTTGTCGTGACGGCGCTGCCGACAGGCTTCTCCGAGCAGGTCGTCCTGGACCATCGGCCCTCCGAACCGGTCACGATCCGCATCCCGTTGAGCACCTCTGGCGGTCTCAAGGTCTCCCAGGACGAGAACGGCCACCTCCTGCTCAAGGCCTCGTCCGGCGCGACGGTCGCCGATGCTCCCGCCCCGCACATGTGGGACTCCACGGTCGACGAAGCCTCCGGACTTCCGGAGCACGACATGAAGGTGGACTCGGCGATCGAGGACACGGCCGACGGTCAGGTCCTCGTCCTCACCCCGGACCAGGCCTTCCTGGACTCGCCGGACATCACGTACCCGTTGACCATCGATCCGACGACAACGCTGGCCGTCACGACCGACACCTGGCTGGAGACCCCGAACTACACCGACTCCCAGCGCTCCTCGACGGAGCTACGGGTCGGAACCTACGACGACGGTACGCACCGGGCGCGGGCCTACCTGAAGTTCGACAGTTCGGCCTTTGCAGGCGAGCACATCGTGGACACCGACCTGTCCTTGTACTCGTACTACTCGTCCACATGCTCCACCTCCGGTTCGGGTGTCCGAGTCCGCCGCGTGACTTCTGACTGGGACTCCACGGCCATCAGCTGGTCGGACCTGCCGTCGGTCACCAGCGCGGGCGAGGTTGTGAACAGCGGAGCCCACGGATACTCCTCGTCCTGCCCCGCCGCATACAGCCACTGGGACATCGACGCGATCGTGCAGGCGTGGGCCGACGGCGCTCCCAACTACGGTCTGCAACTGCGCGCGGCCGACGAGACCGACCCGCTGACGTGGCGGCGGTATCGCTCGGCCAACTACGACGGCGGCGACAGTGACTACGCGCCGCACCTCACCGTCACCTACGAGGACATCGATCTGGCCGGCATCACGGACTCCGCGGCGCTGAGCACCCCCGTGGTGAGCAGCGGCACGGTAACCGACTCATCGGGCTCACCGGTTACCGACGCGGATGTCGTGCTGTACGCCTGGCCCGACAACGACACCGAGGCCGCAATGCAGGAAGGCGACTCGGTGAAGCTCCAGCCGGTGGCAAAGGCGGTGTCCGACGGCTCCGGGAACTACTCACTGAGGATCGGTGACCTCTCCTCGGTCGCGCCGGAGGCCGATACCGGCGGACTCGTCAACTTCGAAACGGTTGCCTATTCAGGCTCGACCCAGGCGAATTTCAACTTCCCGCGCAAGCTCGTCAGCGCCTCGGATTCATCCACTGGCACGGCCTATCTGAGTGCCGTCACCGCCGCGGGTTCAACTGTCGACACCTACGCGAGTTCGGACGCCGCAACGGAGATTGCGAGTTCCGACACCGCTCCGGTGGCTGCCACGCTTGCCCTGTCCGCTCTGTCGAGTTCGTCGACGAGCGAAACCGATTCCACCTCGGCCACCGACGGCACCGACGACGCACCGGAGTCGCTCTCGGACAGTCCCGACAGCGCGGACCCCAACGATTCCGAGGCTGACTACGACGCGGGTGTGACCAAGGGGTGCAGCAGCCAGCTGTGGAAGAACCTGGGACCGAAATGGGTCATCATCGGTCAGACGTACAGTGCCACGACAGGTGTGTCCCACACCTTGACGTACGGAAGGGGTGCGTCCAGCACACTCGGCGTCGGTGTATCGGGCTCCGGGGCATACGGCAGTTTCGAGCAGAGCGGGACCAACGCCAAGTCGACCACCATCACCAACGAGTACCCGTCCTACGGCAACCATCGCGGCGCGTATTACAAGACCGAGTTCAGCTACGCCAAGTACCACATCCACTGCAGTTACAGTAAGTACAACGAGCGGGACTACTACGAAGTCCGGGCCAAGGGCTACTACGGTGGCGAGAACGTGACCCGCGCATACATTCCCAAGGCGACCCATTGCGCGAAATACCTCAATGGCGGGAAATTCACCCGGACCACGTCGAAGGCCATCACGTGGACGGATGGCGCCAGTCTGGGAGATGCCGTCGGGATCAACCTCTCGGCCGAGACCGGTTATTCCACGGATGCGACGGTGGTGTACTCGTTCAAGGCGGACCGCTACATCTGCGGTACGGGAGGCGCTCCGGGGGGCAGCCACCCGTACAACTTCGTCGCGGCACACACCAGCAGCGGATTTCCAGGATGATCGGTATGCCGTCACCAGTGCTCTCGAAGAAACACCTGTTCGTCCTAGCCCTGACCGTCGCGCTGAGCACCGTCGTCGGCTGCTCGGCATCATCGGCCAGGGCGGCCAGCGGTCCCTTGGACGGGCCGGACTGGGAGAAGGCGGGATCGGCCCAGATGTGCATGCCGGCCAAACAGGGCGCGACGCTGACCTTCGGAGGGGACGAGCTCCACAACTACGGTCACAAGGACGTGGTCGTCGACAAAGTCGCTCTGCTTGAACCGAAGGGACTGCGACTGGTCGACGCAGTGGTTCTGCCCACCCGGAACAACTTCGTCGGGTACGACAACCACTACCCGCCGAGGAAGTCTTTCCTCGACGGGCTGGAGTCCGCGTGGGACTCTCGACGCCCTGCCGTCGGGATGACGATCGCTCCGCAGCCGGACACCACGTCGGACACGGCGCGCACGCACAACCTGGTGGTGGCGGTTCGCGTGACCGGCAGTACAAAGGTACGTATGACCGGCGTGATCGTCGATTACCACGTCGGTGGCAAGCAATACCGATGGCACAACATCACCAGCCTCGTCGTCCAGACGAAGAAGGCGGCGTGCTGAGGTACCTGCGCCTCGCGGCTTGGGTGATTCTCGTGGTCGGGTTGCTGACGGGAGGCTCGGTGCCTCCCGTCAGCAACCCGAGCGAGACGGCTCCGCAGGATGCCGTCGTGGCATTGGTTAACGCCTCGTCACCCCGTGACAGCCTCTTCGGTGGTCAGTTCTGCGGCGGCGTACTCATCGCGGACGATCTCGTCCTCACCGCCGCCCACTGTGTCCGCGTGCGCCGTCCCGGCTCGGTCGACGCGGTCATCGGAGCCGACAACCTCTGCCGTGGAGCCCCCATCCAAGGCCGGCGCGTGCACGTCGTCCGCACCGTCCTGGCGCCCCGCACTACGAACGGCACCGCCGACGCAGCCCTTCTGGTCCTTGCGCGAAGGGTGCGGACCGCGCCTGCCGGGCTGCCCTCCGGGCGCGACGCGACCCCTGCTCGGGGAATCGCCGTCGGCTGGGGACGCAATGGCTACGGCGGCGTGGCACCCTGCCGACGCTCGTCTGTTCCCCTCCGGTTCGTGCCGCAGCGACGATGCTCGGACGTGCAACGCGGTCTCGGACTGACCCCGCATCCGGAATATCAGCTCTGTGCGGTGCCGGATACCACCGCTACAAGAAACACCTGCACGGGAGATTCGGGCAGTCCGGTCCTCGTCGTCGGAGCCCGTGCGGCGGTGGTGGGGCTGGTGAGCTGGGGGCCGAGTTGCCGTATCGACGATGTCGGAGTGTACGTACGCGTCGCGTCATTGCTGCGCTGGATCGGATCAATCCATGGGCTCTAGGCTCTGTCCGCTTCCGTCATGAAGTGGTCGAACTCGCCTGCCTGTACGCCGAGTACGAAGGCGTTCCACTTGCGGCGGTCGGTGGTGACGACGGTGGTCGCGGAGCGGACGTAGACGGGGCTGGGCTCGTCGTGGCCGTCGGGGGCGGGTTGCCGCTTGAGGGTGGCGAGGAGGGTGGCGAAGGCGGCGTGGGTGGTGGTGAGTATCGCGCCGGTGGGGTCGGCGGACTCGGTGAGGTGGATGGCGGTGGGGGTGGCGGCTATGTGTATGCAGGAAGCTCCTTCGGAGCAGTACGACGACTTCTGCCAGTGCGGGTTCACGGGCGTTCCCTTCACAGCTCTCGCATCACGGTGTGGATGAGGTCTCTGGTCTTCTCCGGGGTGAGTGCAACGGCGTCGAGCCGGTCGAACAGCACGCGGTACTTGTGCAGTTGGGCCTCGGCGTCGAGGAACGCGAGGCCGTGGGCCTGATCGAGGTAGACCGTGTCGAGTTGCGGTACCGGGCCGTGCGCGTAGTGGATCGACTGCCCGGATCCCGGGTAGGCGCCGGCCTCGAACGTGATGGCGCGGACGGTGATGTGATTCCGCTCGCTCATGTCGAGCAGATGCTGAAGCTGGGCTCGGGCGACTGTGGGGCCGCCGACCCTCATGCGCAGGGCGGCCTCGTGGGTGATCGCCTCGTAGGGGGTCGGAGTGGTCGCGCGGTAGAGGATCGCCTGCCGTTTGATGCGGAAGGACAGGCGGTACTCGACGTCGGGCGGTGGAAGCTCGGTGACCGCCTGGCGGAAGATCTCAAGTGCGTACTCGCGCGTCTGGAGCAGGCCCGGGATGCGGGCGGTGGTCGAGTCGCGCAACGAGCAGGCGTGATACTCCAGTTCGGCCAGGTCGAGGAGTGAGCCGGACACGAGATCGCGGTACTGCTCCCACCAGCCGCGCGTACGCTCGGCGGTCATCTCGCTGAGCGCGTCGATCAGCGGCTTGTCGGGACAGTCGTAGTGGCCGCCGATCGTGCGCACCCGCTCAGGACTCACGCCTACGCGACCGGCTTCCATGTTGCTGACCTGAGCCTGCTTGATGCCGAGGAGTTGACCGGCCTCGGTGGAGCTCAAGCCCGCGCGCTCCCGCAGTTTCCGCAGCTCAACGCCGAAACGTAGTTGGCGACCCGTTGGATTCCTCACGGGGCTGCCGCCTCCTTGCCGTCACTCACACGGGTTGCAGTGAAGAGAATTCCTGCGTATCGGTGAAGAACTTAACTGCCTGCCGCTACCTTACAACTGGGCCCTCCGCCCAGAAGCGCACCGCCCGACGGGACGGCAGGCCACTGGGTCGCCAGTCAACTCCCCCAGTGATCGGAGACTTTCATGACCACCGTAGCCGCGCCCTGGTCCTACACCCTCCAACTCCCGCACGATCCACGCGCACCGGGGATCGCCCGTGCAACTCTCCGTACCGTCCTCGCCGCTCACGACCTCTCGGCTCTGACTCCCACCGCCGAACTGGTCGCCGCCGAGCTCCTCGCCAACGCCCATCTGCACACCGCCGGCCCCTACGCCCTGCGGCTCCGTCAGAGCGAGGAAGGGCGGCTGCGGGTCGCCGTGTGGGACTCGGATCCGCGGGTGCCGCCGGGGTTCGCGCCCGGGGCCGGTCCCGTCGGCGGGGACGCCGAAAGCGGGCGCGGGCTGTATCTCGTACAGGCGTGCGCCGAGTCGTGGGGCGTCTCCGTGCTGCGCGAGCCGGGAGCCGCGAGGGACGGGAAGCTGCTGTGGGCCGAGCGTCAGTCCGATGACTTAGCGTAATCGTGGCGGATCGGAGCGTGAGGGAGTGATGGCTGTGGTCAAGGCGGATCCGAGGCGTGGGCAGGCTGCGTGCGCGGAAGTCGGCCAGTACGGTGGATTCGAAACCGAGCGGGGCGTCGGTCCTCCCCATGAGCCCGCTCGTGCAGCCGAGGCGGAACGGAGGCGGCGAGCCATGTCCGCGTCATCGGGCGCTCAGAACGGTCTGCGTCCCCTACCCGGAAATCTGCGCGAAGTCGCCGAGAAGATCGAGGAAGCGACGGGTCTGCGGGTGCAGATCGTGGGAGGAAAGCTCGTGATGTCCCCGACCCCGCGTGGGAAGCACGCGGGAGTGGTGAGGAAGCTACGGCGCCAGTTGGAGGGGGCGGATCTGCCTGCGGGGCTCGATGTGTACGAGGTGTCCTCGATCGCCCTCCCCGAAGATCCCGACGACTACGTGACGCCTGATCTGATCGTGCTGCCCACGGACTGGGAGGACGACGACGACTGGCTCGCCGCCCCCGAGGACACCGCGCTCGCCGTCGAGGTCATCTCCGCCTCCGAGAAGTCCAGGGAGATCCGCGACAAGGCCGACTGGTACGCCGTCGCCCGGGTGCCCGTGCTCCTCGTCGTCGACCCGCGAAAGGGAACCTGGGCGCTGCACACCCGCCCCGACAACGGCGCCTACCAGGATGTGCTGCCGGGGAAGTACGGCGAGAGCGTGCCGTTGCCCGAGCCCTTGGGGATCGAAGTCGCCACCGACGGGTTTCCGGTGTACGGCGAGGCCGGTCGGCCGCAAGAGCGGTTCCCGGAAAAAAATCAGTGAAGTCGGGAACCGTTTCTCACCTTTGTGGGGGACAGTAGGCGCTGATGAAGCGCACCTCACGCATCTTTGCCACCTCGCGCCGCGTCGCGCTCTGTGTCGTCGTCGTGCTGGCCGCCACCTCGGCCTCCGTCGCGGCCGCCGATGAGGCGGCGGGGCCGTTCGGGGTGACCGCGGTGGTCGGGGCCACGGCGGACAGCGCGAGAGTCGGGGCGCTGTTCACTGCCGACAAGGCCGGGAGCCTGTCCGGCAACCACTTCTGCACCGCCTCCGTCGTACACAGCCCGCAGCGGGACCTGATCGTCAGCGCCGCGCACTGCATCGACGGGGAGGGGGACGCCGCGGGGCTGGTGTTCGTGCCGGGATACCGGGACGGGCAGGCGCCGTACGGGGTGTGGAAGGTGGGGAAGCAGTATCTGCCGGACGGGTGGGCCCACGGGCAGGACGAGGACAGCGACATCGCCTTCGCCGCCGTCGACGAACTGGACGGCAGGCGGGTCGAGGCCGTGACCGGGAGCAATCGGTTCGCGGCCGGGGTGGCCACCGGCGCCACCGCCGTCACCGTCACCGGGTACCCCAACTCCCGTGAGGTGCCCATCAGCTGCACCAACAAGCCCGTCGCCCACAGCGCCACCCAACAGCGCATCGACTGCCCCGAGTTCACCGGAGGCACCAGCGGGAGCCCCTGGGTGAACGGGGACCACGAGGTGGTCGGGGTGCTGGGCGGGCACGAGCAGGGGGGCGTCACCGCCGACACGTCCTACAGCGTCGTGCTCGGGACCGAGGCCGCCGAGTTGTACAAGGACGCCACCGGCGGCTGAGGCGGCGGGCCGGGGCGACGGGCTGAGACGGCGTCATGTGCGCCGTCTTCCTGTGAAATAGCGCCACTCTCGGCCTAAATGGCGTAGAGCAGCCCTGACATGGGGGAGGGTTGGGGCGTGCGGAAAGTATGGGTGATCGGTGGCGCGGCGACCGCGCTCGGGGTGAGCTTCGTCATGCTGCTCGTCATCGGCGTGTACGTCGTCGCCGGGAACCTTCTCAACGGGGTCGACGGCGCCGGCAAGACCCTGGCCAAGGGCGCCGTACCGGCCGCGTACCAGACGCTCGTGCAGAGGTGGGGCAACCTCTGCTCCGCCATCAACCCCGCCCTGCTCGCCGCACAGCTCTACCAGGAGAGCGGGTTCAACCCGAAGGCGCAGAGCGCGGCGGCCGCGCAGGGGATAGCTCAGTTCATCCCGGGGACCTGGGCCACCCACGGCATCGACGGGAACGGGGACGGGGTCCGCGACGTCTGGGACCCGAACGACGCGATTCCGTCGGCCGCCTCCTACGACTGCCAGCTCGCGTCCTATGTGAAGGACGTGCCCGGCAACGTCTCCGACAACATGCTCGCCGCCTACAACGCGGGGGCGTACGCGGTCATCAAGTACAAGGGTGTGCCGCCCTACAAGGAGACCCAGAACTACGTCAAGACGATCACCACCCTGGAGGAGAGCTTCGCCGCGCCCGTCAGCCGGCTCTCCCCGACCAAGCAGGCCGCCGGGGCCATCAACTACGCCCAGAAGAAGCTCGGCACCCCCTATCTCTGGGGCGGCAACGGCACCGCCGCGGACGGCGGCCGCTTCGACTGCTCCGGGCTGACCAAGGCGTCGTACGCCAGTGTCGGGATCACGCTGCCCCGGGTCGCCAACGACCAGTACAACGCGGGACCGCATCCCTCGCGCAGCGAACTGCTCCCCGGGGATCTCGTCTTCTTCTCCACCGACCTCTCGAACTCCCGCGCCATCCACCACGTGGGGATCTATGTCGGCGGCGGCTACATGATCGACGCGCCCTACACCGGGGCCGTGATCCGTTTCGACCCCATCGACTCGGCCGACTACTTCGGGGCCACCCGCGTCACCGAGGATGGCGCGAAAGCGCTCCCCACGACGGTGTGAACGGAGCGTATAACCCACCCCCTGAGCTGGGGCTTTGTGTCTCTCTTCGATAACGTCTGCGTGATCATTCGGTGGAACCTGGAACGTAGTGGTGTGGGCCGTGCGTTCCTGTTGACGTAGCCGACCACGGGGGTGGCAGCGAGCGACGCACAGAAGTGCGTCCCGGAAAGACGACGAAGGGGCCGCAGCGCGATGGCTGTAATCGCCGAATCCGGATCGAACCCCGACGTCGACCTGCTCTACGACATCAACGGCCTGGCCAAGGACGCGCCGCACTGGTTCGACCGGGCCATGGAGTTCGTCGGGGAGTACGGGCTGCTGGTCGCGATGGTGCTGCTGGTGGTGTGGTGCTGGTGGTCCGTGCGGCGCCGGGGGGCCGAGGACGCCGCGTCCACGATGGCCGCGCTGGTGTGGGCGCCGCTCGCCGCCGCCATCGCCGTCCTCGTGAACGTTCCCATCCGCGGCTTCGTCGAGCGCCCCCGGCCGTTCCTCACCCACCAGGGGCTCGACGTCCTGATCTCCGGCAAGACCGACTACTCCTTCGTGAGCGACCACGCGACGATCACCATGGCGCTGGGGGTCGGGCTGTTCGTCGCCAACCGGAGGTTCGGGCTGGCGGGGATAGGGCTGGCGCTGGCGGAGGGGTTCTGCCGGGTGTACATGGGGGTGCACTATCCGACGGACGTCGTGGGCGGCTTCGCGCTGGGCACCGCGGTCGTCCTTCTCCTTTCCCCGCTGGCTACGGCTGTGCTGACGCCGCTGATGAAGGCGGTGGAGGGGTCGCCGCGGGTGGGGTGGATCGTGCGGGGCCGGTCGGCGGCGGTGGGTCTGGTGCCGGGGGGCCGGGCGTCGGTCGAAGCCGAGGAACGTGACCTGGCGGCGTAGGCGGGGCTGAGGCCGGGGGGTTTCACTCGCCCGCAGCTATGTATGTAGGACGCGGCTGGGCAGCGCCCCGTGAGGGGCGCTGGGGGTACCCCCGGCCGAAGGCTGGGGGAGGAACTGCGCGATCAGCCCCCACGCACCCGCAGCCGAACGGACGGCCCTTACAACCCCTGCGCGTACGAGAAGAAGCGATTCGGGTCGTACTGCTTCTTCACCGAGCCCAGCTTCGTCACGGCGTCGCCGTAGTACGCCTTCTTCCAGTCCGTCAGCGTCGGGTCCGTGTAGTTCTGGTAGGCCGCGCCGGAGGCGTACGGCTTCATCGCGGCATGCGCCGCATTCAGCCAGGACTGGCCCGTGCTGCCGGAGGACCCGGCCCCCCACGACACGATGTACTGCGCCAGCATCCGCGACCGGCGGTGCACGAACGCCGTCGCCGTCGGCGAGACCCGGTTCACCGCTCCGCCCAGCGCCGTGAACGCGATGCTGCCCGCCCCGCCCCGGACCGAGGCGATCTGGTTCAGGGCCGTCTGGATACCGGCCGCGGACAGGGAGCGGTCGAAGAAGTCGGAGCGGGCCGTGTACGTCTCGCGGCCGAGCTTGCCCTGGGGGGAGCGGCCGGGGGTGGAGCCGGGCAGGTGGCACTGGGGCTCGGTGGAGAAGGAGGAGCAGCCGGCGTATATCTCCATCGCCTCCTCGTAGCCGTGGCGGCGCAGGGAGACGGAGGAGGCGTTGGCGCCCGCCTTGTGGGCGAGGGCGTCCACGGCGTTCTGGAGCTCGCCGTACGTGCCCATCGAGAAGCAGGCCACCGAGACGCGCGGGCCGCTGCCCGAGTTCTCCAGGTGCAGGGAGGACCAGATCTCGTCCGGCTGGGACGGGCCCCACTCCTGCCAGGCCTTCAGGACCTGCGCCGCCTTCGACCACGGCCAGGTCAGGTACGCCGTCACCCCCTGCGGGGTCGGGTGGGTCCTGAACTGCAACTCCGTGACGACACCGAAGTTGCCGTTGCCGGCGCCGCGCAGCGCCCAGAAGAGGTCCTTGTTGGTGCTCGCGTTGGCGACCACCTGCGTGCCGTCCGCCGTGATCAGCGTCGCCTGCGTGAGGCTGTCGCAGGTCAGGCCGTATGCGCGGGACGCGACCCCGTGGCCGCCGCCCATCACCAGGCCGGAGACGCCGACGGTGGGGCAGGAGCCCGCCGGTATGGTCACGCCCTTGGCCGCCAGGGCCCGGTAGACGTCGATCAGTTTGGAGCCGGCGCCGACCACCGCGGTGCCGCCGCTGACGCGGATGCGGTTCAGTTTCGAGACGTCGACTATCAGGCGGCCGTCGCCGGAGGAGTAGCCCGCGTAGGAGTGGCCGCCGTTGCGGATCGAGACCTTCAGCGCGTGCGCCTGGGCGTACGACAGCGTCGTGCGGATGTCGTCGGCGTGGGCCACGTACGCGACCGCCGCCGGTTTCAGGCCGTCGAAGCGGGTGTTGTAGAGCTGGTGGGCCGTCGTCCAGGAGGCCTCGCCGGGGCGGACCAGGGTGCCGTCCAGGGCGTGGGCGAGGGCCGTCCAGTTGGCCGCGGCCGCTGCGCTGGTGGTCTTCAGCGCCGTACGAGAGGATGTGGTCGCGAGTGGCGTGCCGGTCGTGTGGGACGCGGTAGTGCCGCCGGAGCTGCACCCCGTCAGTGCGGTCGCCGCGAGGGTGGCCGCCCCGCCAGATATGAAGGTACGCCGTTCCATGCCCGTGCCTTTCGCGTCGGCTTTCGTGGGACGAGACGGCGTCTGTCGCACACGGGTTCCCGTGCGGTGTAACGAACGCTGTGACGTCGTAACGACTGCGATGGCGAACGGCGAAGAAATGTTCGCGTAACCCGTCCGTTGGAACCGGCATGTGCCCTCACCGTGAGCATTCCGTGACCTAACCGGGTCGACGGCAGGGGTTCACCCTGCGTTTACCTATGGCCATCGGCGGCTTCACCTGTTCTGCCTAATTTCGGCCGTACCGGGTGCGGTGAGCGGTCGTTAATGCGCAGTGCAGGAGGCCCTCGCCCACCACCTACTTCGCACGCCGCCGAAGGTGGCGCCTCTGGAAGGAACCCCCGAAAGTGAAGCTTCAGCGCAAGAACCGGCTGCGCGCCCTGTCTCTCGGTGCTGTCGCCGTCTCCGGCGCCCTGGCCCTTACGGCGTGCGGCTCCGACGACAACGGTGGCAGCAGCGGTTCGAGCACGTCTTCGGCCTCCGCCAACGCCAGCTCCATCAAGTGCGACAACGCCAAGGGCCAGCTGCTCGCCGACGGCTCCTCCGCGCAGAAGAACGCGATCGACGCCTGGGTGAAGAGCTTCTCCCAGGCCTGTGGTGTGCAGATCAACTACAAGGGCTCCGGCTCCGGCGCCGGTGTGACCGCCTTCACGCAGGGCCAGGTCGCCTTCGCCGGTTCCGACTCCGCGCTCAAGCCGGAAGAGGTCACCGCCTCCAAGAAGGTCTGCTCCGGCGGCCAGGGCATCGACCTCCCGATGGTCGGCGGCGCGATCGCGATCGGTTACAACGTCCCGGGTGTCGACAACCTGGTTCTGGACGCGCCGACCCTCGCCAAGATCTTCGACAGCAAGATCACCAACTGGAACGACGCGGCGATCAAGAAGCTGAACCCGTCCGCCAAGCTCCCGAACCTGAAGATCCAGGCGTTCCACCGCTCGGACGAGTCGGGTACGACGGACAACCTCACCAAGTACCTGATCGCCACCACCCCGAGCAACTGGAAGTACTCCGGCGGCAAGGCCTGGCAGGCCAAGGGCGGCCAGTCCGCTCCGCAGTCCGCGGGTGTCGCCCAGCAGGTCAAGCAGACCTCCGGCGCCATCGGCTACTTCGAGCTCTCCTACGTCTCGGACGGCATCAAGGCCGCCTCCATCGACACGGGCGCCAGCGCGCCGGTGGCCCCGTCCACCGAGTCCGCCACCGCCGACATCGCGGCCGCCAAGGTCGTCGGCACCGGCAGCGACCTGTCGCTCCAGCTCGACTACAAGACCAAGGCCGAGGGCGCGTACCCGATCAGCCTGGTCACCTACGAGATCGTCTGCGACAAGGGCAACAAGGCCGACACGCTGCCCGCCACCAAGGCGTTCCTGCGCTACATCGCGAGCGCGGACGGCCAGAAGGTCCTCTCCACGATCGACTACGCCCCCGTTCCCGACGAGATCATCGCCAAGGTCCGCACCACCGTCGAGGGCCTGAGCTAAAGATCCGCGTGTGCGGCCGAGCTCCGGAAGGAGCCCGGCCGCACCGTCCGGTGCACCGCCGCCCGGAGCCGTACGCCCCTACGCGCGGGACGTACGGCTTCTCAGAGCCGCCCCCCAGGCGACTCCGCAGACCGGAGAACCCGATGGACATATCGACGCAGACGACAGACGCATCTCCCCCTACCCCCCCACAGCCCTCCGCGGCCGAGCAGAAGCGCAACGCCCGCGGTGCCACCCGGGTCGGTGACCGAGTCTTCCTCGGGCTCTCCCGTGGTTCCGGCATCCTGCTCCTGGTGATCATGGCCGCGATCGCGGTCTTCCTCACCTACCGGGCCGCCCTCGCGATCAACCGCGACCACGGCAACTTCCTCACCACCTTCGAGTGGAACACCAACCTCATCCCGCCGACCTTCGGCATCGCGGTCCTGGCCTTCGGCACGGTCGTCTCCTCGATCATCGCCATGGCCGTCGCGGTCCCGATCGCGGTCGCGATCGCGCTGTTCATCACGCACTACGCGCCGCGCCGCATGGCCGGCCCGGTCGCCTTCGTGATCGACCTGCTCGCCGCCGTGCCGTCCATCGTGTACGGCCTGTGGGGCGCGCTGATCCTCGTACCGCACATGACCGGCCTGTTCAGCTGGCTGAACGACTACTTCGGCTGGACCGGGATCCTCTCCTGGGACGGCGGCGCCCCGCGCTCGATCCTGACGGTCTCGATCCTGCTCGCGATCATGATCCTGCCGATCATCACCAACGTGAGCCGCGAGGTCTTCCGGCAGGTCCCGCAGATGCACGAAGAGGCCGCCCTGGCCCTCGGCGCCACCCGCTGGGAGGTCGTCCGCATGGCGGTGCTGCCCTTCGGGCGCTCCGGCGTGATCTCCGCCTCGATGCTCGGCCTCGGCCGTGCGCTCGGCGAGACGATGGCCGTCGCCACCGTGCTCTCCCCGGACTTCGACATCCACGCCAGCCTGCTCAACCCGGGCGGCGGCACCTTCGCCCAGAACATCGCCAGCAAGTTCGGCGAGGCGACCTCGGACGGCCGTGACGCGCTGATCGCCTCCGGTCTGGTCCTCTTCGTCATCACCCTGCTGGTCAACGGCGCGGCCCGCATCATCATCCAGCGCCGCGCAGAGTACTCGGGGGCCAACGCATGAGCACCGCAGCAGCCAGCACCCTGCGCGGTGCCACCCTCCCCAAGTGGTCCTCCTACGCCATCGTCGGCGGGGCCATCGTCCTCGGCGTGGCCATCGGCCTGGTCGGCGGCCTGGACAGCAAGGTCCAGTGGGGGCTGATCGCCGGCGTCCTCTACGTCCTCGGCACCTATGTCGTCGCCGCCCGGGTCGAGGGCCGCCGACAGGCCAAGGACCGCGTCGCGACCTCCCTGGTGTGGGTCGCCTTCGTCATCGCCGTGGTCCCGCTGGTCTCCCTGATCTGGGTGACCGTCTCGCGCGGCGTGAAGGTCCTGGACCCCTACTTCCTCAGCCACTCCATGGGCGTCGTCGCCAACGCCGACACCGGCGGTGGTGCCTACGCGGCCATCATCGGCTCCCTGGAGCAGGTCGGTCTCGCCACCCTGATCGGTGCGCCGATCGGCATCCTCACCGCGGTCTACCTCGTCGAGTACGGGCGCGGCCGCCTCGCGAAGGCCATCACCTTCTTCGTGGACGTGATGACCGGTATCCCGTCGATCGTCGCGGGTCTGTTCATCCTCAGCCTCATGCTGATCTTCGACATGCAGCCCTTCGGCTTCGCCGGCTCGCTGGCCCTGGCCATCCTGATGATGCCGGTGGTCGTGCGCTCCACCGAGGAGATGCTCAAGCTCGTCCCGAACGAGCTGCGCGAGGCGTCCCTGGCGCTCGGCGTGCCCAAGTGGCGCACCATCCTGAAGGTGGTCCTGCCGACTTCTATCGGCGGTATCACGACCGGTGTCATGCTGGCCATTGCCCGTATCGCGGGTGAGACCGCGCCGGTGCTGCTGCTGGTGTTCGGCAACCCGTTCATCAACAACAACCCGTTCGAGGGTGCGCAGTCCTCGCTGCCGCTGTTCATCTACCAGCAGTACTCGGACAGCGCCGGTGCCAACGCGGCCTACGACCGTGCCTGGGCGGCCTCGCTCACGCTGATCGCCTTCGTGATGATCCTGAACCTGGTGGCCCGCGGCATCGCCCGCTGGAAGGCCCCCAAGACCGGTCGCTGACCGGCCGACAGCGACCGACTCTCTGGAAGTGAAGAAGTAATGTCCAAGCGAATCGACGTAAGCGGGCTCACCGCCTACTACGGCTCCCACAAGGCCATCGAAGACATCTCGATGAACGTCGAGCCGCGCACCGTCACGGCGTTCATCGGCCCCTCCGGCTGCGGCAAGTCGACGTTCCTGCGCACGCTCAACCGCATGCACGAGGTCACCCCCGGCGGCCGCGTCGAGGGCAAGGTCCTCCTCGACGACGAGAACCTGTACGGCGCCAACATCGACCCGGTGGCGGTGCGCCGCGAGGTCGGCATGGTGTTCCAGCGCCCCAACCCGTTCCCGACGATGTCGATCTTCGACAACGTGGCGGCGGGTCTGCGCCTGAACGGCAACTTCAGGAAGAGCGAGCTCGGCGACATCGTCGAGAAGTCCCTCAAGGGCGCGAACCTCTGGAACGAGGTCAAGGACCGCCTGAACAAGCCGGGTTCCGGCCTCTCCGGTGGTCAGCAGCAGCGTCTGTGCATCGCCCGCGCGATCGCGGTCGAGCCGAACGTGCTGCTCATGGACGAGCCCTGCTCCGCCCTCGACCCGATCTCCACCCTCGCCATCGAGGACCTGATCGGTGAGCTGAAGGATCGCTTCACGATCGTCATCGTGACGCACAACATGCAGCAGGCGGCGCGTGTCTCCGACCGCACGGCGTTCTTCAACCTGGCCGCCGTCGGCCAGCCCGGCAAGCTGATCGAGATCGACGACACGGAGCGCATCTTCTCCAACCCGTCGGTCCAGGCCACCGAGGACTACATCTCCGGCCGCTTCGGCTGAGCCGGACCTGACCCCTCGCGGTGCTGCATGGCGGTGCCACCGCGAGGACGCAAAAGGGCCCGCCCCTGGCTCCCGGGGGCGGGCCCGTCTGCGTGTAGCGCCCTGTCTTCTGGGGGCGCGGGGAACTGCGCGACAAGCCACAGCGCATCCGCAGTCGACACTGAACGGAATGACGGTCCGAGAGTGCCGCGATCCGTCGTCGGTCGGTGCGCCACCGTCGTGGCTGGCCGCGCAGTTCCCCGCGCCCCTTACGGGGCTCGTCGGGCAGCCGCACATCGAATGCTGTCCCGCGCCTCTTACAGGGTGTTCGACCTCGCCTCTCTACGGAGCGAGTCGGGTGGGCGGGTGGGCCGAGTGGTTACAGGAACGCCAGGTCCACGATTCCGAATGCTGCCGCTGCCACCAGTGCCGCCGCCGGCATCGTGATGAACCAGCCCAGGACGATGTTCTTGGCCACGCCCCAGCGGACCGCGTTCACGCGCTTCGTCGCGCCGACGCCCATGATGGCCGAGGTGATGACGTGGGTGGTGGAGATCGGCGCCTTGAAGAGGTACGCGGTGGTGAACATGATCGACGCGCCCGTCGCCTCGGCCGCGAAGCCCTGCGGGGGGTCCAGCTCGATGATCTTGCGGCCCAGGGTGCGCATGATGCGCCAGCCGCCCGCGTAGGTGCCGAGGGAGAGCATCACGGCACAGACGATCTTGACCCAGACCGGGAACCCGTCGCCGTACGTCTCATGGCCGGAAATCACCAGTGCCATGACGACGACGCCCATCGTCTTCTGGGCGTCCTGGAGACCGTGGCCGAGGGCCATACCGGCCGCGGAGACGGTCTGGGCGATACGGAAGCCGCGCTTCGTCTTGTGCGGGTTGGCGCGGCGGAAGATCCACATGATGGCCGTCATGACCAGGTAACCGAGGATCAGGCCGACGATCGGCGACAGGAACATCGGGATGATGACCTTGCCGACGACGCCGTTCCAGAGGACCTCCGTGCCGCCGGCCAGCGCCGCGCCCACCAGGCCGCCGAACAGCGCGTGGGAGGAGGACGAGGGCAGGCCGTAGTACCAGGTGACGAGGTTCCAGACGATCGCGCCGACCAGCGCCGAGAAGAGGATGGCCATGCCCTTGGAGCCCTCGGGCGTCTCGATCAGGCCCTCGCTGACGGTCTTGGCGACCCCGGTGCCGAAGAACGCGCCGGCCAGGTTCATCACCGCGGCCATGGCGAGCGCCGCCCGCGGGGTCAGTGCCCGGGTCGAGACCGACGTGGCGATCGCGTTCGCCGAGTCGTGGAAACCGTTCGTGTACGTGAAGAAGAGCGCGACCAGGATGGTCACGACGAGCGCGAAGGTGTCCATCGACGGTTCAGGACTCCTTGACGGCGATGGTCTCCACCGTGTTCGCCACGTGCTCGAACGCGTCCGCCGCCTCTTCCAGGACGTCCACGATCTGCTTGAGCTTCAGCACCTCGATCGCGTCGTACTTGCCGTTGAAGAGGTGCGCGAGAAGCTTGCGGTGGATCTGGTCCGCCTGGTTCTCCAGGCGGTTCACCTCGATCCAGTACTCGGTGAGGTTGTCCAGCGTGCGCAGGTGGGGCATCGCCTCGGCCGTCAGGTCGGCGGCCCGCGCCAGCACCTCGATCTGCTGCTCGACGCCCTTGGGCAGCTCCTCGACGTTGTAGAGGACGACCAGGTCGACGGCCTCCTCCATGAAGTCCATGATGTCGTCGAGGGAGGACGCGAGGGTGTAGATGTCCTCGCGGTCGAAGGGCGTGATGAACGAGGAGTTCAGCTGGTGGAAGATCGCGTGCGTGGCGTCGTCACCTGCGTGTTCGGCTGCCCGCATACGCTCTGCGATCTCGGCCCGGGCAGACGCGTCCGCCCCGAGCAGTTCCATCAGGAGCTTCGAGCCCGTGACGATGTTGTCCGCGGAGGCGGCGAACATGTCGTAGAAGCTCGTCTCCCTGGGGGTCAGACGAAAGCGCACTTGGGGTCCTCGGTATGCATGGGTTTCGGTCAGGCTGATGCTAAGCGCATCATCCGGCCACGGCTAATGGGCCGCCCTCCAGTTTCGCCCATCGGGCAGAGAGATCGGCACGGGGGCGTCCCGAGGGCCCTATACCCAGCAAAGTTCGTTACCATATACCCACTAGGGGTATATGTCTCGACGATGCGGAGGACGCGATGACGACCACCGAGGCCGGCGCCACGAAGCCCTCCGGAAGCGGAGCGCCGGCGACCACGCACGGCTACCACAAGCAGAAGGACGAGCATCTCAAACGGCTGCGCCGGATCGAGGGCCAGATCCGGGGTCTGCAGCGGATGGTCGACGAGGACACCTACTGCATCGACATACTCACCCAGGTCTCCGCCTCCACCAAGGCCCTGCAGTCCTTCGCCCTGCAGTTGCTGGAGGAGCACCTGCGGCACTGCGTCGCCGACGCGGCCGTCAAGGGCGGCTCGGAGATCGACGCGAAGGTCGAGGAGGCCACTCAGGCCATCGCCCGCCTGCTGCGGACCTGAGCGGAGCCGGCCGGTGCTGGCCGGAATCAGCGGACCTCGCGCTCCTCGGCCACGCGCAGCACCTCGTCGATGCTCTCCAGGCTGAGCCGGTCCTCGGCGGCCGACGCCGCGATGATCAGCTCTCCGCACAGCTCGATCTCGGCGAGGGCCACGTGGTCCTGAACTGCCGTACCGCCGACCGGAGCCACGTGCATCACCTCTTCTCTGCCGTCACCGACTTCCTAGAGTAGGCAGCGGTCAACACAACGCGCATGGCACGGACGGGCTAGTTCACAGGTTGTACAGAGCCGTTCCCTGACTAGTGCGTCGGCTGGTTTTCGGCGATCCGGCCCGCGTAGATGTCCTCGGAACGTGGCAGCTTCACGTCGACCGGCGTGCCGAAACCGTACAGCAGGGTCGTCGAGGCGACCGCCACGGTGCCCTTGCCGCCGTCGTTGACGAAGCTGAACCGCTGCCGCAGTTTCCGGATCCGGCCCTGGTCGTCGAGGTACACGTCGAACGGGACCTCGGCGGTGGCGAACCCTTTCGCCGCGGCCGTCAGGGAGGCCCTGCTGCTGGCGGACGCCGAGCGGGCGGCGGCCGTGAGGTCGGCGGTGCCCCGGTAGTGCCGGACCTCGGTCCCGGCGAGCTCGGTCTTGCCCAGGTACGTCGCCGTCCGCGTGCCGCGCAGCAGTTCGGCCGCCGCGAAGGGGTCGGTCGCGCCGCCGGTGACCAGGTTGCCGTCGGAGAGGGTCGCGGTCTCCACGCGGACCCACTTGTCTGCGGGCACCCCGGCGCCCCGGTTCTTCATGAACAGCGCGCCCGGGGCGAGGAGTTCGGTGATCGGGCGGTGCTCGGAGGCGCCGGCGGGGTCCTGCGGGAGGACGACCGTGAGCCTGCCGAACTGCCTGTCGTAGTCGTAGACGCCCTTGCCGCGGATGGTCACCCGGGTGCCGCCGGTGGCCATCTCCATCGACGTCGTCGCCTTGGAGGTGCGGGTGGCGCGCAGGGTGTCCGCCGCGCGCTTCAGGAGGGTGACCGGGTTGTCGCCGGGGGTGCCGCCGGCGCCCTCGGCCGTGGCGCCGCCGCAGCCGGTGGCGCAGGCGCCGAGGCCGACCACGAGCCCTACGGTGACGGCCGTCTTTCCAGCGCGCCAGTGCTGCCGCCGATCCATCGTCTGCCTACCCCCAGCCGGTACGTCCGTCACGGGCCTCCCGTCGTTCCGCTTAACGAGGGGTGGGAGGGGCCGTCACGCATACCAGTGCTTTACCGAGCGTGGGTAACGTTGTCGGTGTGGCGCAGGAGGGCGGTTCCGGGCGGGCCCTGCAGGGGGCGGAACATGACGCGGGCACGGTTGAACAGGGGCGGTTCTGTTTCGCCCGGTGCACGTGTGGGTGGCGGGGACCGGCCAGGAGAGCGAGAAGCCTTGCGCGCACCGATGCGGAGGGGCACTTGGCCGGAGGGTGAGTTCGGTCGTTCGGTGGCTGCGGGCCGGTGGGGGCTTGTCGCGCAGTTCCCCGCGCCCCTTTGGGTCGGCTGTTCTCGCGTCGGCTGTGATGTGCCGTTGGTCGCGCTCACGCGGTGGTAGCCGCACATTGATACAGCCCCGCGCCCCTGTCGGGGCGCCTCAGTCGGCGCCCCTACTGAGTGTTGTGCAGCGAGGTCAGTAGTTCGTCCACCAGTTCGGCGTCTCTCGGCTGGGTCAGGCGTTGGCGGGCCTCCGGTGGGCGCAGCCACAGGATTCTGTCCACCTCGTGGTTCGGGGTGAAGTGGCCCTCTCCTGCTTCGCCGGCCCAGTAACGGACGTCCTTGGGACGGCCGTTGGCGTAGTAGTGGGCGGTGGAGAGTTCGCTGCCGAGGGTGGCGGTGTAGCCGGTTTCCTCGGCCACCTCGCGCAGCGCGGCCGTGCCCGCGTCCTCGCCGCGCTTGAGCTTGCCCTTCGGGTGGGACCAGTCGTCGTACTTGGGGCGGTGGACGAGACAGACCTCCAGGTCGCCGCCGACCGGCGAGCGGCGCCACAGGACGCAGCCCGCCGCCAGCACCGGGGTGTCGTTCACACGGCCTCCACCCGCTGCTTCTGCCACGCCTGCTGGAACGCGAACCGGGCCGCCTCCACCTCGTGCCGCTGGTCGGCGTGGAGAACGCCGAGGGCGTAGGCCGTCGCGGGGGCGATGCGCGGGGTGCGGGCCGCCGACGCGGCCGCGGCGGCCGCTTCCGAGGCGTCGCGGTGGCGGTTCAGGGCCTGGCCGGCCGCGAACAGCCGTACGTCCACGGGTGCGCCCTCGCCGCACAGCACCTCGCGGGCGTAGCGGTGCAGGCGCAGCAGGAGGCGGACCTGGTGCCAGGGGCCGTCCTGGGGGTGCGGGGCGGGGTCCGGGGACAGGCCGTGGACCAGGGCCTCCGCGTTGTAGGGGTGGCCCGCGGTGACCAGCGGGAGCGCGGCGATGGCGTCGGTGAGGCGCTCCTCGGCCGCCGACGCCGACGGGCGCAGGTCGGCGGTGGGCGCCGCGGCCGTCAGCGGGACCTCGCTGGCCAGCACCGCGACCTTGTCGGCGACCGCGTGGAAGCGGGAGGAGCCGAGCGCCTGGAGGGCCGTGGAGTGGGCCCGGGTGCGGGCGAGGGTGAGCTGGCGGTCCAGCAGGGCGCCCGCCTTCGCCGCGCCCACCGTGAGGTTGCCGCGCTCGGGCGTCGCCTCCGAAGTGGCCTGGTTGGGAAGGGCCGTTGAGCCGGAGAGGCGGTGCAGCGCCAGCAACAGGCGCTCCAGCCGTGCCTCGTAGGCGTGCTCAAGGCCCAACGTGCCCGACAGCCAGGCCAGTTCGGGGCGGATCTCCTCGGACCAGTCGGAGTCGAGGAGCGGGCGGAAGGTGTGCAGGCTGCCGCTGATGCGCCGGGCAGAGCGGCGCAGGGCGCGGGCCGCGTCGACGGTCTCCTCCGTCGCGCTCACCGTCCCGGTCTCCCGGTGCAGGCGCAGCGCGCGGAGGAACTCCGTGGCCTGGGCGCGCAGGTAGCCCGCCAGGGCCTCCCCGGTCACGACCCGGGCCGTGGGGTCCGTCGGTTCAAGGTGTTGCTGTGCCACGCCGGCGCCTCCGGGCGTCTATGAGCATCTCCTGGATGTTGCGCAGGGGCTGGCCGTCCGCGTCGGTCGCGTGCCGGGTCCATTCGCCGTCCGGGCCCAGGTGCCAGGAGGAGGTGGAGTCGGACATGCCGGTTTCGAAGAGCCGGTTGAGGGTGGCTCTGTGAGCCGGGTCGGTGACCCGGACCAGGGCTTCTATCCGGCGGTCGAGATTGCGGTGCATCATGTCGGCGCTGCCGATCCACACCTCGGGCTCGCCGCCGTTGCCGAAGGCGAAGACCCGGGAGTGTTCCAGGAAGCGGCCGAGGATCGAGCGGACCTTGACGTTCTCCGAGAGGCCCGTGACGCCGGGGCGGATCGCGCAGATGCCACGCACCCAGATGTCGACGGGTACGCCGGCCATGGACGCGCGGTAGAGGGCGTCGATGATCGCTTCGTCGACCATCGAGTTGGCCTTGATGCGGACGAACGCGGGCCGGCCGGCCCGGTGGTGCTGTATTTCCTTCTCGATGCGCGCGATCAGTCCGTCGCGCAGCGACTTGGGGGCCACCAGCAGGCGGCGGTAGGTCTCCCGGCGGGAGTAGCCGGAGAGGCGGTTGAACAGGTCGGAGAGGTCCGCGCCGACCTGCGGGTCGGCGGTGAGCAGGCCGAGGTCCTCGTACAGGCGCGCGGTCTTCGGGTGGTAGTTGCCGGTGCCGACGTGGCTGTAGCGGCGGAGCGTCTCGCCCTCCTGGCGGACCACCAGGGACAGCTTGCAGTGGGTCTTCAGGCCGACCAGGCCGTAGACGACGTGGCAGCCGGCCTCTTCCAGCTTGCGCGCCCACTTGATGTTGGCGTGCTCGTCGAAGCGGGCCTTGATCTCGACCAGGACGAGGACCTGCTTGCCGGCCTCGGCGGCGTCGATGAGCGCGTTGACGATCGGGGAGTCGCCGGAGGTCCGGTACAGGGTCTGCTTGATGGCGAGGACGTCGGGGTCGTCGGCGGCCTGTTCGACGAAGGCCTGCACGGAGGTGGAGAAGCTGTCGTACGGGTGGTGCAGCAGCACGTCCCGCTCGCGCAGCGCCGCGAAGATGTCGGGCGCGGACGCCGACTCGACCTCGGCGAGGTCGCGGTGGGTGCCCGCGATGAACTTGCGGTACTTCAGCTCCGGGCGGTCGAGACCGTGGATGCGGAAGAGACCGGTGAGGTCGAGCGGGCCGGGCAGCGGGTAGACCTCCGCCTCGGAGATCTTCAGCTCGCGCACCAGCAGGTCGAGGACCTCGCGGTCGATGGACTCCTCGACCTCCAGGCGCACCGGCGGCCCGAAGCGGCGCCGCATGAGCTCCTTCTCCAGGGCCTGGAGCAGGTTCTCGGCGTCGTCCTCCTCGACCTCCAGGTCCTCGTTCCGGGTGAGGCGGAAGGCGTGGTGCTCCACGACCTCCATGCCCGGGAACAGCTCCTCCAGATGGGCGGCGATGACGTCCTCGATCGGGACGTACCGGCCGGCGGAGCTTTCCAGGAAGCGGGACAGCGACGGCGGCACCTTGACCCGGGCGAAGTGCTTGTGACCGCTGACCGGGTTGCGTACGACCACGGCCAGGTTCAGGGAGAGCCCGGAGATGTAGGGGAACGGGTGCGCCGGGTCGACCGCCAGCGGGGTCAGGACCGGGAAGATCTGGTGCCGGAAGAGCGTGAAGAGCCGCGCCTGCTCCTTCTCGGTCAGCTCGGCCCAGCGGACCAGGTGGATGCCCTCCTCCGCGAGCGCGGGGGCGACGTCCTCGTGGTAGCAGGCGGCGTGCCGGGCCATCAGCTCGCGGGAGCGGGCCCAGATCATCTCCAGCACCTCGCGCGGCTGCAGGCCGGAGGCGGAGCGGGTGGCCACGCCGGTGGCGATACGGCGCTTCAGCCCTGCCACCCGGACCATGAAGAACTCGTCCAGGTTGCTCGCGAAGATCGCCAGGAAGTTCGCCCGCTCCAGCAGCGGAGTGTTCGGGTCCTCGGCGAGCTCCAGCACCCGCTCGTTGAACGCGAGCCAGCTGCGCTCCCGGTCCAGGAAGCGCCCCTGGGGCAGCTGGACCCCGTCGACCTGCGACTCCTCGTACGTGTCGAGGTCGGCGTCGATGTCGGGTTCCAGGTCGGAGACCACGGCGGCCACGGTGTGCGGGCGGTGCGCGGCTATGGAGCCCACGGAGGGCTGGGCGTGCTGGACCTCGGCTGCCTGGGCGTTCTGCTGACTCATGACCCCATTCTTCCGCGCCCGGGCCGTGACAGGCGCGTCGGAACGCGCGGGTGGGAGCTGGACGACCCCGTTTCCCGCGAACCCCTCAAGGGGTGACGAAGGCTCTGGCACGGCGGGCTTCATTCGCTGAGCGTCGCAAGTCCGTCTGAACCAATGGTTACGAAGACATGGCGTATGGGATAGCGGAGGGAGGCTCGCGGACGTATGTGATCAGATCCGGGAGACCTCGGGGATCACGAAAGTGACGATCCCGTACGACCTTCTCACCCGCCCCGCGCGTCCTTCCGCCGACAGGGGGACGCGCGGGACCGACGGTCCCTCAGCGGGCCTGGTGGCGCAAGATGCAGAACGCGCCAGCGGCGGCCGCGGCCGCGAGTGCGAGCACCATCGCGGTGGCGCTGAGATGCACCGCCCAGAAGCCGTGCAGCGGGCCGCGCAGCGGCTTCCACGCCTCGCGCAGGTACAGCCTGGTCAGGAGGGTCGCGGCGGCGGCCGTGCCGAGTGCCGGGAGGGCGCGGCGCAGCGCGATCCCGGCGAGCGCGCCGACGGCGAGGCCGAGCAGGAGCAGGGCCGGCAGCAGCGGGCCGCGCGGGATGAAGACGCGGTCGTAGGTCCAGTTGCTGACCAGCCACTTCCTGTCGGAGCTCCACACCCAGCCGAAGACCAGCGCCGCCAGCCCGCCCCCGGCGGCCAGCGGTACGGCGGCCGCGGTCAGCTTCCCGGCCAGCCAGCGGGCCGGGGACACGGACTGGGTCCAGGCGAGCTTCGCGGTGCCGGACTCCAGCTCGCGGCCGACCAGCGCGCCGCCCGCCCAGGCGGCGACGGCGACGCAGGAGTAGCTGAGTACCTCGCCGAGGACGTTGAAGAGGTTGTTGGCGTCGGTGAACGCCGAATAGTCGCAGGTGCGTGGGTGGCCGCCCATGGGGGAGTAGGCGAAGAAGCTCTGGCAGGTCCGCTCGGCCGGCACCTCCGAGAGGTGCAGCCAGAGCAGCCAGCCCGCCACCAGCAGCACGAACGCGGCCCACACGAGCAGCGCCGCGCGGTGCAGTCTGCTCAGGGAGCGGTGCGGGGCCGGGGGAGCGGCGGACAGGGCGGTCATCAGGCGGTCGTCTTCCCGGTCAGGCGGCGCAGCGCCAGGAAGCAGCCCAGGGTCAGCAGGGCCGTCACGGCGAGGAGCAGGGCCGTGGTGGTCAGCTGGAGCGGCCAGTAGTGCGAGGCGGGGTGGTAGTCGCCGTAGGGGACTTCGGCGTGCTTGCCCGTCCGTACCGTCCAGGAGCTGTTGGGGAGGGCGAAGAAGGCCTTTCCGGTGCTGGTCCGCGTCGGCCAGAGGCGAGGCATGAGCAGCTGGGTGGCGGTCCAGACCGCGCCGGTGAGGAGCAGGCCGAGGCCCAGGCCGGGCAGGGTACGGCGGGACAGCAGGCCCGTCAGCGCGCCCGCGGCCAGACCGCACAGGGCCAGGGCGACGAGGGTGGGGCCGTTGGTGTGGAAGGTCCAGACGTCGTACCACTGCTTGGCGGTGTCGATGCGGTCGTTGCCCGCGGCCCAGGCCAGATGGTGCAGCCAGACCAGCAGCGCGGTGCCGGCGGCGACGGCCGCGGCGGGTACCGCGAGCCGGACTGCCAGCCAGCGCACGGGGGTGCTGGACTGGGTCCAGGCGAGCTTGGCGGTGCCGGACTCCAGCTCCTTGCCGAACGCGCCGCCCGCCCAGGCGGCCGCCAGGAGGGGCACCGCGGCCACGGCCAGGGTGGCGTAGTTGTACCAGTCCTTGTAGCGCAGGATCGCGTTCTGGTCGTACGTACAGTTCCGCCAGTCCGTGCAGCTGTCGTACTGGTGCCAGGCGTCGGCCGCCGCGTCGGCCAGCGGGCCGTGCAGGAGGAGGAGCAGGACGGCGGCGGCGAGCACCAGGCCCGCCCATACGTACAGCGCGGGGCGGTGCAGGCGCAGCAGCCAGCGGGTGAGGTGGGCCCGGGGGGCCGGCGCGAGTGCGGTCAGGGTGGTCATACGGTGGCCTCCACCTCGGTCAGGGCCGGGGCCTCGGGGTTGCGCAGATGGGCGAGGACCAGGTCCTCCAGGGTGGGGGCGGCGGTGCGCCAGTCGTCCGGCAGCGGTCCGGCCGGGCGGATCAGCGCGCTGAGCTGGCGGCCGGTGGTCCGGGACTCGACGACGGTGTGGGCGCCGAGGTCGGTGTCGGCGGTGGCGCCGACGCGGGTGTGGGCGGCCAGCAGGTCGTCGATCTCGCCGGCCAGCCGGACCCGGCCGCCGCCGATCAGCAGCAGGTGGTCGCAGGAGTCCTCCAGTTCGGCGACCACGTGCGAGGACATCGCGATGGTGGTGCCGTGCTGGGCTGCCTGCACCATCAGCACGCCCATCAGCTGGTGCCGGGCCAGCGGGTCGAGGTCGGCCATCGGCTCGTCGAGGAGCAGCAGTTCGGGCTGCTTGCCGAGGGCGAGGGCGAGTGCGACCCGGGTGCGCTGGCCGCCGGAGAGGGTGCGGATCCGGGACTTCGGGTCCAGGTCGCCGGCGGCCACGATGCGTTCGGCGGCGGCCGCGTCCCAGCGCCCGGGGTTGAGGTCGGCGCCCATCCGGAGCGTCTCGGCGACCGTGAGCTGCGGGTACAGCGGCTTGTCCTGGGCGATGTAGCCGACCCGGGGGCGGGCCTCGGCCGGGGTGGTGCCGAGGACGGTCAGCTCGCCCTCGGTGGTGCCCAGCAGACCGGCGGCCAGCGCGAGGAGCGTGGACTTGCCCGCCCCGTTGGGGCCGACGACGGCACAGACCCGCCCGGCGGGCAGCCGGAAGGTGCAGTCGCGCAGCGCCCAGCCCCCGCGCCGGCCGAACTGCTTGCCGAGCGCGGACGCCGCTATCGCGGTGTCGGTCATGAACTCTCTCCTTGCAGGTGCTTTTCGTGCACGGCGAAGTGCTTGTCGAGTACGGCGGTGAAGAGTGCGGCCACGTCGTCCCGGTCCAGGCCGGCCGCGCGGGCCCGGGCGGCCCAGTCGTCCAGCTCCCCGTGCAGGGGGGACTCGGCGGCCGGGGCGGTGCCGAGCGAGCGCTTCACGAAGGTGCCGAGGCCGCGCCGGGCCTCCACCAGGCCCTCGCGCTCCAGCTCCCGGTAGGCCTTCAGGACGGTGTTGGGGTTGATGGCGGTGGCCTCGACCACCTCGCGGGCGGTGGGCAGCTTGTCTCCCGGCTGGAGGTGCCCCAGGCGCAGGGCCTGCTTGGTCTGCTGGACGATCTGGACGTAGGTGGCGACGCCGGAGCGCCGGTCGATGCGGTACTCGACCACCCGTACAACCACCCTTTCACTAATTGAGTAGTGAAAGGGTGGTGCAAGATTGTTCGGAAAGTCAAGGCCGGTTCCGTGAACCGGTCGGCCGGGCTCGTGCGATGAGGAGACGTGAGCGGAACGAGAAGCGACGGGGAGCTGCTGCGGGCGATCGCGGCGGATGCGGACCGGCGCGCCTTCGAGGAGCTGTACCGGCGGTACGCGCCGTGGCTGGCCGCGCGGCTGCGCGGCCGGTGCGCGGATCCGGCGGTCGTCGACGACGTCGTGCAGGAGACGTTCCTCGCGGTGTGGCGGGGGACCGCCCGGTACCGCGAGGACGTCGAGAACGCCGACGCCGCCGGGTGGCTGTGGCGGATCGGGTCGCGGCGGCTGGTCGACGCGCTGCGCGGCGACGGGGCCCGCGGCCGGCTGCGGCAGGCGCTGGCCCGGCTGCGGCACCGGGACGAGGCCTCGGCGGAGGAACGCGTGCTCGCGGGGGTGGAGCACGGGGACCTCGCCGGGGCCCTGGTCCGGCTCTCGCCCGAACTGCGGGCGGTGCTCCAGGCGACGGTGATCGACGGGCTGACCACCCGCGAGGCGGCGGTCCTGCTCGGCATCCCGCCGGGGACGGTCAAGACACGCGCGATGCGGGCGCGCAAGCAGCTGCGGGAGGAGTTGGCATGACCTGGCATGTGTCCGAAGAGGATCTGCGGGCGTACGCGCGCGGCGAGCTGGCGCCGCCGCTGCTGTGGTCGGCCGACACCCACGTCGGCTCCTGCACCGACTGCCGTGCGGTGCTCGCGTCGGTGTCCGACCCGGTCGCGCTGGACGCGGGCTGGGAGCGGCTCGACGCCGAACTGGACGCGCCGCGGCCGGGCCTGGGCGAACGGCTCCTGGCCCGCGTCGGCGTCGGCGAGGCCACCGCACGGCTGCTCACCGCGACCCCGGTGCTGCGCCGCTCCTGGCTGGCGTCGGTGGCGTTCGTGCTGGCGGCGACGGTCCTCGTGGTGCACGCGGTGGACGCCCCGGCCCTGTTCCTGGCCCTCGCCCCGCTGCTCCCGCTCGCCGCGGTGGCCCTGTCGTACGGACCGGTCCTCGACCCGACGTACGAGATCGCCGCGGTCGCCCCGACGCACGGCTTCCGGCTGCTGATGATCCGCACGGTGGCCGCGCTGACCGCCTCCCTCGGCCTCAACTGCCTGGCCGCGCTGGCCCTGCCGGGCTACGGCCTGCTCGCCTTCGGCTGGCTGCTGCCCGCCCTCGCGCTCACCGCGGCGGGCCTCGCCCTCTCCGTCCGGCTGGGCCCGCTGCTCGGGCCCGGACTGGTCGGCGGGGCGTGGACGGCCCTGATGGCGGTGGCGGCGATGCACCCGGCGCACACGCCGGTCGCCTTCACCACGGCCGGCCAGTCGGTGGCCGCCGCTCTCGCCGCGCTGGCGACGGTCCTGCTGCACCAGGTGCGGGACCGCTTCGACGCCAAGCCCTACTGATCGCTGGAGTCCCACGTGAACACCACTGTCTCCGCCGCCGGCCTCACCGTGCGCTACGGCGGCACCCCGGCGCTCGACGGCGTCACCCTGTCGCTGACGGACGGCGTCACGGGCCTGCTCGGTCCCAACGGCGCCGGAAAGACGACCCTGTTGAAGGTCCTGGCCACCGCCGTACCGCCGGACGCCGGCGCCTTCACGGTGCACGGCGAGGACCCGGCCACGCCGGCCGGCCGGCTCGCGGTCCGCCGCACGCTCGGCTACCTCCCGCAGACCCCCGGCTTCCACCCGGACTTCACGGCCTTCGAGTTCGTCGACTACGTCGCCATCCTCAAGGAGCTCACCGACCGGGGCGGCCGCCATCGCGAGGTACGGCGCGTCCTCGACCAGGTCGGCCTGGCCGACGTGCGCGGCAGGCGGATCAAGCGGCTCTCCGGCGGGATGCGGCAGCGGGTCGCGCTGGCCGCCGCGCTCGTCGGCGGCCCCCGGTTCCTCGTCCTGGACGAGCCGACGGTCGGACTCGACCCCGAACAGCGCATGCGGTTCCGGGAGTTGATCGCGGAGGCGGGCGAGGACCGCACGGTTCTGCTGTCCACCCACCAGACCGAGGACGTGGCGATGCTCTGCAACCGGGTGATCGTGCTCGCCGAGGGCCGGGTCCGGTACGACGGCACGCCGGCCGGGCTGACCGCCCGCGCGGCCGGACGCGTGTGGAGCAGCACCGAACGCGCCCCGGGCGCCCGGGCCGGCTGGCGCACCGGCACCGGCACCTTCCGCAACGTCGGCGACCCGCCCACCGGCGCCGACCTGCTCGAACCGACCCTGGAGGACGGCTATCTGCTGGTCCTCGACGTGGCCGAGGCCGAGGTGGCGGCATGACGACGACACTCGCGACGAAGCCGGAGCCCGCCGTGCCCGCGGACCACGACCGGGACCGCGACACCGCGTCCGCGTCCGTCTTCGCCCTGGCCGTCTTCGAGGCCCGCCAGCTCCTCCTCCAGATCCCGCTGCTGGTCTTCGGCCTGCTGTACCTCGCCTACGTCGGGTACGGCCTGTTCGGCCGGGACGAGGGCATGGACGCCTATCCGGTCCTGCACGACGTGGACCGCACCACCCAGGGCGGCCCGGAACTGTTCGCCGTCGCCCTGCTGGTGTGCGTGCACCGGGCGGCGCTGCTCGACCGGCGGCGGGGCCTGGAGGAGCAGTTCGGGGTGCTGGCGATGGCGCCCGCGCGCCGTACGCTCGCCCACGCCCTGTCCGTCGTGCCCTTCGCCGTCGGCATGGCCCTGGTCGTCGACCTCCAGTTCGCCTGGTCGGCGCTGCGGCCGGGCGCGGTCGGCCACGGCTCGCTCTTCGAACTGGCGGTGGCCCCGCTGACCGTCCTGCTCGCCGGCGCGCTCGGCGTGCTGCTGGCCCGTGTCCTGCCCCACCCGGCGGCCCCGCTGCTCATCCTCCTCGCCCTCGGGTTCGTCACCATCCTGCTGCCCGGCGGTTCGGGCACCCACGGCGTGCACTGGCTGTGGCCGGTGGTGCTGGAGAACGGCGGCACCCCGGTCCCAGGCGAACTGCTGGGCCGCCCGGCGGGCTGGCACGCGCTGTATCTGGTGGGGCTCACGGTGCTGCTGGTGTGCGCGGCGATGTGGGTGGCCGGCGGCCGGGCGCGGGTCCTGAAGGCGGCGACGGCCGTGGCCCTGGCGGCCGCGGTGGCCGGTGCGGCCGGTCAGGCACCGGGGGACTCCGCCGGTCTGCAGGCCGCGCGGAAGGCGGAGGCGGACCACCCGGCGAGGTACCAGACGTGCGTCGAGCGCGCCGGCTCCCGGTACTGCGCGTACCCGGACTGGAAGGGCTGGACGGTCGACTGGGCCGGAGTGGTGCACCGGGTGCAGGCCGAGGCGGGCGGCGACGCGGCCATGACCCGGCTCACCGTCCGCCAGCGCATCCAGGAGATCATCGACCTGACCGCGGACGCCACCCTCCCGACCAGCTCCACCCCCGGCACGGTCACCGTCGGCACCCAGTGGGGCGGCAACCGGGTCCCCGAGTTCGCCGTCGGGGTCGCCCGGGTCCTGGTCGCGGGCAGCGAACACGCCTCCCTGGACATGTGCGACGCCCGCGTGGTGACGACGATGTGGCTGGCCCTGGCCACCGACCCCACCCCCACGGACACCTTCCGCCACCTCCGCATCGACGACAGCCTCAGCGGCCCTGCCGCGGTCCTCACCTCGGACGGCGGCAGCATGTCCGTCTCGGCCCAGCAGACCGAGGTCGTACGGGAGCTGTTCCGGGAGCCGCACGACACGGTGGCGGCCCGGGTGAAAGCCCACTGGCAGGAGCTGGTCTCACCGCACACGACGACGGCCGAGGCGGCCCGCCTGCTCGGCGTGAAGGTGCCGAAGGGACCGGACGACTGCCAGGCGGGCTGACGGGGGGCTGACGCGCGCTGACGGGGGCATGATGGGGCTGGACGGAGGCGGCACCTGCCGGGGCGGGCGAGGCGAGGAGACGGGCATGGAGAACCCCTTGCGCGACGGTGGGCCGCTCGAAAGGGCGATGCCCTGGCTCTCGGCGGCCGTGGTCCTGCTCCTCGCCGCGGCCACCCTGGCGGGCGGTGCCGGACCCCTGGTCAAGGCGCTCGCCGCGGCGGTCGCCGTCGCCGTGCTCGGCAGGTCCGCCTACCTGGTCAACCGCAGGCGGCCGCCGGGCCGGTGAGGGACCCTCAGGTCTCCGTCCGGTACATCAGGTCCGTCTCGTGGGTCGTGAAGCCCAGCCGTTCGTAGACCGCCACCGCCGCCGTGTTGTCGGCGTCGACGTACAGCATCGCCGTCGGCAGGCCGCGGCCGGCCAGGTGGCGCAGGCCGATCGTGGTGAGGGACTTGCCGAGGCCGCCGCCCTGGGCGGCGGGGGAGACGCCGAGGACGTAGACCTCGCCCAGGCGTTCCGCGTCGTGGACCTTCGTCCAGTGGAAGCCGAGGAGTTCGCCGCCGCGTTCCGCGAGGAAGAAGCCGGCCGGGTCGAACCAGGGCTGGGCCTTGCGGTCGTCCAGGTCGCGCTGGGTGAGCGAGCCCTGTTCCGGGTGGTGGGCGAAGGCCGCGGCGTTGACGGACAGCCAGGCCGCGTCGTCCCGGCCGGGCACGAAGGTACGGACGGTGACGCCCTCGGGCAGCTTCGGGTCCGGCAGGTCCAGGTCCGTCAACGGGCGGCGCATCTGGCGCAGTTCGCGGAACAGGGTCAGGCCGAGGACCTGCGCCAGGTGGCGGGCCGCCGAGTGGCCGCCGTGCGCCCACACCCGCAGCCGCTTGCCGGACGCGGCCAGCAGGGCGGCGCCCAGCGCGCGGCCGTGACCATGGCCGCGGTGATCGGGGTGCACGACCAGTTCCGCGGCCGGCGCCTCCACCGGGTCGGTGTCCTCCAGCTGGGCGTAGCCGACGAGTTCGCCGCCGACGGAGAGGAGCAGATGCGAGACGCCCTCCCGGGCGCCGCCGGTCAGCTGGAGGCGGCCCTGCTCGGACACCGGCTGCTGGCCGTCGGCCCGCGCGGCCGCCGCCAGCAGTTCCCCTACGGCCTCGGCCTGATCCGGGGTGAGCGCGGAGAAGGTGTCGATGGAGCGGGAGTACATGGGCGGCCGTGCGGTGTCGTCGCTGGTCATGCGTACGAGGGTACGGGGCCTGATCGGCAAAGTGGGGACAGCGGAGAAAGGTAAAAGGCAGGGCAATCGGAAACCAAGATGTAACCATGAACACCCTGTTGTGCTACGCGCGTTGACCCTAGGCTGCGCCGGACCGGGCCACTTCTCAGCAGACCCACAGGGGGCTCCATGCAAGCGCAGTCCAGACCCTCCAGACGGCGCACCTACGCGCTGCTCGCGTCGGCCGCCGGGCTCGCCACCGCCGCGGCCCTGGCGAGCGCGCTGCCCGCCGGCGCGCACTCCGGCAAGGGGCACGGGCACCAGCACCCCGGCCGCTACCAGGACGTCCAGCTGCTCTCCTTCAACGACCTGCACGGCAACCTGGAGCCGCCGGCCGGCTCCTCGGGACGGGTCACCGAGGCCCAGGCCGACGGGACGACGAAGACGATCGACGCCGGTGGCGTGGAGTACCTGGCCACCCACCTGCGCGAGGCCCGCAAGGGGCACCCGTACTCCGTCACCGCCGCCGGCGGCGACATGGTCGGCGCCTCCCCGCTCATCTCCGGCCTCTTCCACGACGAGCCGACCATCGAGGCGCTCAACAAGCTCGACCTGGACGTGACGACGGTCGGCAACCACGAGTTCGACGAGGGCGCCAGGGAACTGGCCCGCCTCCAGAACGGCGGCTGCCACCCCACCGACGGCTGCTACACGGGCAAGAAGTTCAAGGGCGCCGACTTCCCCTACCTGGCGGCCAACGTCCTCGACGAGAAGACGGACAAGCCGATCCTCAAGCCCTACTGGGTCTGGCAGAAGAAGGACGTCAAGATCGGGTTCATCGGCGTCACCCTGGAGGGCACGCCCGGCATCGTCTCCGCCGACGGCGTCAAGGGCCTGGCCTTCAAGGACGAGGTCGAGACCATCAACAAGTACGCCAAGGTGCTCCAGCGCCAGGGCGTCCAGTCGATCGTGGCGCTGGTCCACGAGGGCGGCTTCCCGGCCTCGTCCAGCTACAACTACGACTGCGACTCGCCGGGCGCCGGCAGCGGCATCTCCGGTCCCATCGTGGACATCGCGAAGAACGTGACCCCGGCCGTGGACGCGCTCGTCACCGGGCACACCCACACCGCGTACGTGTGCACGATCGACGACCCGGCCGGCAACCCCCGCATGGTCACGTCCGCCGCCTCCTTCGGCCGCCTCTACACCGACACCACGCTGACCTACGACCGCCGTACCGGCGACATCGCGCGTACGGCCGTACAGTCCGCGAACCACGTGGTCACCCGGGACGTCGCCAAGGCGCCCGACATGACCGAGCTGATCAGCAAGTGGAACACCCTCGCCGCCCCGATCGGCAACCGCGCCATCGGCTACATCTCCGCCGACGTGAACAACACCGGCACCGAGTCCCCGATGGGCGACCTGATCGCCGACGCCCAGTTCGCGTACGGCAAGGAGCTGGACCCGGGGACCGACCTCGCGCTGATGAACCCGGGCGGGGTGCGGGCCGGGCTGACGTACACGGCCAAGGGGAGTGAGGGCGACGGCGTCGTGACGTACGCCGAGGGCTTCACCGTGCAGCCGTTCGCCAACACCGTGAACCTCCAGGACTTCACCGGCGCGCAGCTGATCCAGGTGCTCAAGGAGCAGGTGAGCGGTGTGAACGCGGCCGCCCCGAAGATCCTCCAGCCGTCCGCCAATCTCACCTACACCCTGGACCTGACGAAGACCGGCGCGGACCGGGTCGTCACCGACTCCGTGAAGCTGAACGGCACCGCCGTAGACCCGGCCGCCACCTACCGCGTCGCCACCAACTCCTTCCTCGCGGGCGGCGGCGACGGTTTCACCACCCTCGGCCAGGGCACCGGCGACCTCGTCGGCACCGACGACCTGTCGGCCCTCGCCCAGTACCTGACGGCCAACTCCTCGGCCACGACCCCGCTCGCACCGCCGGCCGCGAACCGGATCACGATCGTGCAGTAGTCGCCCGTCTCCGCCCCGCCCGAGGGCCCGGTACGCACACCCGTGCGTACCGGGCCCTTTCTGCTGCATCTGCTGGATAAAACCTATGTGAAGGGGTGCCCGGTTCCCAGTTGCTCCTGAAAATTCATCTCAGCCGCAATTCATCGAGGTCTAAGTGAAAATGGCTTTCTTCGGGTCTCGGGTCACGTAATGTTTTCCATGTCGAAAGCGAACGGCGCAGACGACAGAACGAAGGAGAAGATCATGAGCTTCCACAAGATCGTCCCGGTGAAGAAGGCCGAGAAGCCCGCCCCGAAGCCGGCTCCGAAGAAGAAGGACTGCAAGAAGTCCCAGCCCAAGCGCCCCGTGGGCAACCGCTAAGTCACCAGCCCTGAGGAGGGAATTTTCATGAGCTTCCACAAGATCGTCCCTGTCAAGAAGCACCGCAAGCCCGCTCCGGCCCCGAAGAAGCCCGCGCCGAAGAAGCCGGCTCCGAAGCGCCGCCTGGTCGGCGACGAGCGCTGACAAAGAATTTACAGACGTAATTCAAATCAATTCACAGGTTGTTGCAGCGGGGCAGTAGAGAAACTGTTGCAGAACCACGACAGAAGTCACCGCAGAAGTCACCACGGAGAGGTAGAACACCATGAGCTTCCACAAGATCGTCCCCGTCAAGAAGCACCGCAAGCCCGCCCCGGCCCCGAAGAAGCCCGCGCCGAAGAAGCCGGAGCCGAAGCGCCCCGTCGGCGACAAGCACTGAGGCACCCCGTGAGGCGGGGTCACCGGTTACGCCTGGTCGCACCGGTGGCCCCGCCTCGGCCATGTCCATCCCCGAGACCCCCCGAGCCCCCCGACACCCCTGAAGGGAGTTGCCGACCATGAGAGAAGCCCGTACGGCCTTCCGCCGCTTCTGGCCGCTGACCCGCGGCGACCGCAAGTGGCTGTGGATGATCATCGCGTGCGTCGTGGTGTCCGCGCTCGCGGAGACCGCCGCGATCCTGCTCTTCGCCGACCTCACCGACAACGCCCTGCAGGCCGGTTCGCTCTCCGCCTTCTGGGGCCCGGCCGGCGCCTGGCTGCTGGTCGCCGCGGTGGGCGCGTTCGTCGGCTACCTCGGCAACTCGCTGGCCACCTGGACCGCCGAGAGATTCGTGCTGCGCCTGCGCGCCAAGGTCTTCCGGCACGTCCAGGACCTGCCCCCGCACTTCTTCCAGCAGCACCGCCAGGGCGACCTGGTGGAACGCCTCACCGGTGACGTCGAGGCCATCGAGCAGATGGTCGTCTCCGGTGTCGTCGGCACCGTCGCCGCCGCCTTCTCCGCCGTCTTCTACGCGGCCGCCGCCTTCTGGCTGCGCTGGGACCTGGCGCTGGCCACCTTCGTCCTCGCGCCCCTGTTCCTGTTCGCCGCCCGCCGCTTCTCCGGCCGGATCAGGACGGCCTCCCAGGACGAGCGGGTCGCCGACGGCGCGATCACCTCCGTGGTCGAGGAGTCCCTCGGCAACGTCGTCCTCACCCAGGCGTACAACCGCCGCCGGGACGAGGAGAAGCGCCTCGACGTCGAAGCCCGCGCCTGGATGCGGGCGAGCGTGCGCGGGGCCCGCCTCAGCGAGATGTACGCGCAGTTCGTCGAGGTCGTCGAGACCCTCTGCGTGCTCGCCGTGATCGGCCTGGGCGTCTGGGAGATCTCCGCCGACCGCATGACCCTCGGCCAGCTCCTCGCCTTCGCCGCCTTCCTCGGCTACCTCTACCCGCCGATCCGCAACCTCGGCCAGCTCGGCCTCACCCTCACCGCGGCCACCGCGGGCGCCGAGCGCATCAGCGAGATCCTGGACGCCGAGCCCGCCGTCACCGACCCCGCCCGGCCGGTCGGCCCCTGGCCCGTCCGCGGCTGGGTCAGCTTCCACAACGTCTCCTTCCGCTACCCGGAGTCCCGCCGCGCCTCCCTGCGCGACGTCGACTTCGCGGCGGGCCCCGGCGAACTGGTCCTGGTCACCGGCAAGAGCGGCGCCGGCAAGTCCACCCTCTCCAAGCTCCTCACCCGCTTCTACGACCCCTCGGCCGGCGTGATCTGCCTGGACGGCGTCCCGCTCACCGACGTACCCCTGGAGTTCCTCCGCGAGAACGTCGCCCTGCTCCCGCAGCAGACGCTGATCCTCAACGGCACGGTCCGCGAGAACATCGAGTGCGGCCGGCCCGGCGCGAGTGACGAGGAGATCGAGCAGGCGGCCAGGGACGCCGCCGCCCACGACTTCATCGCCGCCCTCCCCGAGGGCTACGACACCCACATCGCCCCCGGCACGGCAGCCCTCTCCGGGGGCCAGCTCCAGCGGATCGCCATCGCCCGCGCGATGCTCCGCGCCGCCCCGGTCCTCGTCCTCGACGAGCCGACGGCGGGCCTGGACGCGATCGCCGCCCGCCAGGTCGTGGCCCCGCTGCGCAGGCTCATGGCCGGCCGCACGACCATCATGATCACGCATGACCTCGCCCTGGCCCCCGACGCCGACCGCATCCTCGTCGTCGACCACGGCCGCCTGGTGGAGGCCGGCACCCACGCCGAACTCCTCGCCCGCGACGGTGCCTACGCCGCCCTGGCCCACCCGCTCCCGGAGGCCATCGCGGCGGGACCGGCGCCGGTACCGGACGAGACGATGATCCTCAGGTGGTAGCTACGTCGGTAGCCACGTCGGTAGCTCAGGAGACAGGAGCCGTCCGCAGGGTGTACCCCATCCCGCGCACGGTGTGGATGAGCCGCGGTTCGCCGCGGCTCTCCAGTTTCCGCCGCAGGTACATGATGTAGACGTCCAGCGTGTTGGAGGCGGGCGCGAACTCGAAGCCCCACACGTCCCGCAGGATCCGCTCCCGGCTGAGCACCCGCCCCGGACACCGCAGCAGGAACTCCAGCAGCGCGTACTCGGTCTTGGTCAGGTCGAGGGCCCGGTCCCCGCGGTGCACGGTCCGGGTCCGCAGGTCCATCGAGACGTCGGCGTACCCGAGGACCCGGTCCCCGCCCGGCTCCGCACCTGCCCCCGCCGTCTTCGCCTCCCGCCGCGGACTGCGCCGCAGCAACGCCCGTACCCGGGCGAGGAGTTCCTCGGCGGCGAACGGCTTGGCCAGATACCCGTCCGCGCCGTTGTCGAGGGCGACGATGCGGTCCCCGACCGCGTTCCGCCCGGTGATCATGAGGATGGGCACGGTGGACCCGGAGGCCCGGATCCGCCGCGTGGCCGCCAGACCGTCAAGGCCCGGCATCTCCACGTCCATCAGCACCAGGTCGGGCTCGCTGTCCGGGGCCCCGAGGAGATCGAGGGCCACTCTGCCGTCCCCGGCGAGGAGCGTCTCGTACCCCTCGAACCTGAGCAGCCGGCTGATCCCGTCCCGCACGGCCGCGTCGTCGTCGGCCAGCAAAATCTTCCTCGCCATCTGACTCGCCATCTGACAAAAGTGTGACGAGGGGCTGTGGCGGGGCTGGGTGAGGGATGTGGATGGGCTACGGCTGCCGGGCAGGCGGTCACACCGGGCTCACGGCGAGCACGACCGCGATGATCAGTGCCGTCAGTGCCAAGGCCGTCACCACGGTCCACGTCTTGCGCCGCGCGGTCCGCCGTACGATCCGCTCCTCGACGTCCGTGCGTCGCGTCCAGCCGAGGCCGCGGTACTGGGCGGCGGCCAGACAGAGGTCGGCGACCTCGGCGTACGGGTCGTCCAGCTGCCAGTTGTCGAGCTGCGGGAGCGTGAACCGACGGCCCTCGAAGTCGTACAGGTAGGTGATCCACTCCGGATACGTCGTCCCGGCGTTCTTGCCCGGGGCGCGTTCGACCCGGATGTCGTACACCTCCTGCCAGGACCAGGTCCGTCCGCGCAGGGCCCACTGCGCGGTGATGCCGTGGGCCGTCACCCGGGTGTGTGCCCGGTACTGGTTCAGGGGGACCATGACCAGGACCGCCACGAGCATCAGCCCGAACGCCAGTGAGCCCCATCTGCGCAGCCCGCTGTCGCCCGTGTACACCTGCAGGAGCGCCACCCCGACGGTCACGCCCGCCGCCACGAAGTACCGCCCCGGGAGCCTGCGCCGTCTCCGGTACACGCGCTCCACGCCTGTTGCCTCCCCCATCGAGGCCCCCCTCCTCGGCCCGCACCGAACTGGTGCGCGGCTGAGAAGAGGATAAGACCGCGCGCTGTGACGTCAGTTGGGCCCCTGCGCCACTCCGGAGCGCGGCGGCCGGGCACTCCAGTACCACTGGAGCACGGCGCTCAGGACGACGCCCGAGGCCAGTGGCACGACCACCATGAGAACGAACGGATGGTCCGGACGCCCCACGACGACCCGCCAGATGTCGATCACGAACGTGAGGAAGAAGACGCCGATCCCGCCGTACGCCCCCCACGTCCACGCCCTGCGCCGCATGGCCCCCCGCAGGATCCGTTCCTCGACGTCCGGACGGCGCTCCCAGGTGAGGCTGCGGTGCGGGGCGGCGGCCAGGCACAGCTCCGCGACCTCGGCGTAGGGGTCGTCCAGCTGCCAGTCGTTGAGCTGCGGCAGCAGGAAGCGGCGGCCTTGGAAGTCGTACAGATAGGTCAGCCACTGGGGGGCCATCCGCCCCGAACCGCGCGGCGCCTGCTCGACCCGGATGTCGTACACCTCGGACCAGGCCCAGGTCCGCGCACGCACCGGCCCCTGCGCGGTGATCCCGGCGGTCGTCACCCTGGTACGCGCCCGGAACTGCTCCAGCGCGATCCGCGCGACCGCCAGGAGCAGCAGTACCACGATGAACGGCGGCTCCCACCGGAACCTGCTCGCGTCGGGGCCGGCGGAGAGCCGGCCGGTCTGGATGAGCGCGTTCAGCAGTATCAGCCCCAGTAGGAGGAACTGACCCAGGGGCGGTTTGCGCCGCCTCCGGTACTCCCGCTCGACTCCACCCTCGTCCACGTCTCGTGCCCCTCACCAGGCGCACCGAACGGGTGCGCGACTGGGGAGAGGATAAGACCGCTTGCTGAGGCGTCAGGCGGCGGTGGGCACCCAGTCCCCGAGCCACACCGCGACCCCCTGGTGGACCGCTCCGTCTTCGCTCGGACGGGTGATCTGGAGTCATCCCGCCAGGTCGCCGGTGTCGCCTTGCCTACCGTGATCGCGTTGCTTGTGCCGCAGGCACGCCCAGCCCACACTTGAGGAGGAGGTGCCACCTTGCCCGCTCTCGCACATGAGAGGCCCGAGACCATGTCCGAAGCTCAGGCCGAATTCTCGAACGGACCCGACCTGGACGAGGTCCTGTGGCAAGCGTGGAAGGCCATGGAACTCCCCGAGGGCTACCGCGCTGAGATCATCGAGGGAGCCATCGAGGTGTCGCCCACCGGTCGTCTGACCCACGCCCAGATCACGAACCGCCTGCGGCGGGCGCTGGACAAATTCCTGGACGGAGGCAAGTACGCCTGCTACCAGGATGGGAATGTCATCCACGACCGCAAGGCATGGATCCCGGATGTCTTCGTCGCCCCGGAGGACACGGAGCCGTGCGGTGACGAGGACGACATGGGAGTCAGGGCCGACGCTGTGCACCTCATCGTCGAGGTGGTCTCCCCCGGCAAACGCAACCAGGACCGCGACCGCGTCCGCAAGCGCCGCGAGTACGCCCGCGCCGGCATCCCCGTGTACGTGATCATCGACGACTACGACGGCCAGGTCGCCGTCACCCTCTTCACCGGGCCGCGCCCCGACAAGGCCGACTGGGAGGACGTCCACCGTGTCCCTTACGGTACCGAGGTCACTGTTCCCGAGGGTCCTGCCAAGGGTTTCGTGATCGGGGAGACGATCACGGGCCCGAAGCGCGGGTGAGCGCTCTCTTACAGGGGGCCGGGTCGGTGTGTGGCGCTTCTCGCGCACTGTGCCTCATGCACGCTGAAGCGGAGGAGAAGGGCGCTGCCAGCGACGTTCTCCGGCTCGCAGGTGTCATGAGCCGCCTCGACGCTGTCCGAGAGGAGCCGCCTACGGCGCCTCTGGAGGAGCCGTAGGCGCCCCCGGCAGCCGTACCGTCGCCACCGTGCCGCCGCCGTTCGCGCGGGCCAGAGTCACGTCGCCGCCCGCCTGCTGCACCGTGCGCGCCACGATCGACAGACCCAGTCCCGAGCCCGGCAGGGCCCTCGCGCTCGGGGAGCGCCAGAAGCGGTCGAAGACGTGGGGGAGTTCGTCCTCGGGGATGCCCGGGCCGTGGTCGCGGACCGTGAGGACGCCGCGGTCCAAGGTGACCTCGATCTTGCCGCCCTCCGGGCTGAACTTCACCGCGTTGTCGAGGATGTTGACTATCGCCCGCTCCAGGGCGGAGGGCTCCGCCCGGACGAACCACGGCTGGACGTCCGCCGTGATCGTCAGCTCCGGGCCGCGCAGGCGGGCGCGGCGCAGGGCCGCCTCGACCGTGTCCTGGAGGGCCACTATCTGCACGCGCTCACCGCGCTGCCCCTCCGAGCGGGACAGCTCCTGGAGGTCACCGATCAGCGACGCCAACTCCGTCATCTGCGCCTTCACCGAGGCGAGCAGCGCCTTGCGGTCCGCCGGGGGGATCGGGCGGCCGGTCTCCTCGCTGCGGGTGAGGAGTTCGATGTTCGTACGGAGCGAGGTGAGGGGCGTGCGGAGTTCGTGGCCGGCGTCCGCGATGAGCTGTTGCTGGAGCTCCCGGGAGTTCGCCAGAGAGCTGGTCATGCTGTTGAACGAGCGCGACAGCCGGGCGATCTCGTCGTCCGACTCCTCCTCCACCGGGATACGGACGCTCAGGTCCTCGGTGCGGGCGACGTGCTCGACCGCTTCGGTGAGCTTGTCGACGGGGCGCAGACCGGCACGGGCGACGGCTAGGCCGGCGGCTCCGGCGCCGAGGACTCCTACGCCGGAGACCAGCAGGAGGATCAGGGCGAGGTCTTTGAGGGTGTCCTGGGTGCTCTTCAGGGGGACGGCGGTGACCAGTCCGACGTAGGAGCCGGTGTCGGTGGGGAACACCTGAGTCATCACGCGCAGTGCGTTGCCGTCCTTGTCGGTGCCGTTACGGAAGTAGAGCGTGTCGGTGTCCCCGGCCTTGATGACGTTCTTGTCGTCCTGAGTGACCTTGACCTCGCCCGTGGAGCCGGGCAGAAGGCAGACCCTGTTGTTCAGCGTGACTGCCTGGCCGTAGTTGGTCCGGAAGCTGTTGGCGTCCTGGGGCGTTTCGGAGCAGTCGGCGATGGCGTTGCTGAGGATCCCGTAAATCGCCGGCCCGCGCTGTTCCCTCTGCAAGTCGTTGCGAAGCTGGTCGTACAACTTCCCCTGCACGATGAACCAGCAAGTCACCGAAACCGCCGCCACCGCGAACGCCACCGCCGCCGCGACCAGCATCGACAGGCGGGACCGGAGCGGGAGGTTGCGGAAGCGGCGGGCGAGCCTGTTC
Source organism: Streptomyces sp. GbtcB6 (assembly GCF_019091475.1). NCBI lineage: Bacteria > Bacillati > Actinomycetota > Actinomycetes > Kitasatosporales > Streptomycetaceae > Streptomyces > Streptomyces sp. GbtcB6. Next base: position 56,200 of record NZ_JAGXJL010000005.1, read on the forward strand.
ACTCCGCGCCGCCCTGGCGCAGGACGTACCCGACGCCGCGCACGGTGTGGACGAGGCGCGGCTCGCCGCCGGCCTCGGTCTTGCGGCGGAGGTACATGACGTAGACGTCGAGGGAGTTGGAGGACGGTTCGAAGTCGAAGCCCCAGACGGCCTTGAGGATCTGCTCGCGGGTGAGGACCTGGCGCGGGTGTGCCATGAACATCTCCAGGAGCGTGAACTCCGTGCGGGTCAGCTCGACCTGGCGGCCGGAGCGGGTGACCTCACGGGTCGCCAGGTCCATGCGCAGGTCGCCGAAGGTCAGGGCCTCGTCCTCCTGGGCCCCGTCGGAGAGCGTCGCCGCGTAGGAGCTGCGGCGGAGGAGGGCCCGGATGCGGGCGAAGAGTTCGTCGAGTTCGAACGGCTTGACCAGGTAGTCGTCGGCCCCGGCGTCGAGCCCGGTGACGCGGTCGCCGACCGTGTCGCGGGCCGTCAGCATCAGGATCGGGGTGGTGTCGCCGGCCCCGCGGATGCGGCGGGCGGCCGTCATGCCGTCCATGCGGGGCATCTGGATGTCGAGGACGATCAGGTCCGGCTTGTAGGCGGTCGCCTTCTCCAGCGCGTCCGCGCCGTCGACCGCGACCTCGGTCTCGTACCCCTCGAAGGCGAGGCTGCGCTGGAGGGCTTCGCGTACGGCCGGCTCGTCGTCGACGATCAGGATGCGCTGGGGTTCACGGTCGCCATCGGCGGGGCTCATCGCTCGCGTTTCCTCGGGGTGTGATGGATCGGGGTGCGGTGGTTCGTGGTGGGACGCCTCTCAGCCTCGCATGTTTCCGGGCTGTCGGGTATGCGCGCTGGTGGGACGGAACGCCCCTAGCCGCGTACCAGGGTCATGCGGCTCAGCGGCACCTTGCGCTGGTGCGGCCGGGCCGCGGAGGTACGGAGCCCCATCAGCTGCGGGGCCGGCGCGACCTCCGGAGCGCGCGGGGCCGGGGTCGGGGCCACCGGCGCCTCCGTCGGGGCGTGGAGCTCGTACGCCACGGCGAGGGCCAGGCTGAAACCGGCCGGGCTGTCGGCGGCCATCGTGTGCGAAACCTGCTTGATCATGACGTACTCCCTTGCTCTTGGTGCCGTGCCGTTGCTCAGCTGGTGGAGCCCGCCCGCAGCTTGGCCAGGTCGGACTTGACGGTGTTGATCGGGATGGCGAAGCCGAGGCCGACGCTGCCGGCGTCCGAGGAGGACGACGAGGAGTCCGAACTGGCCGAGTACATCGCCGAGTTGATGCCGACGATGTCGCCGCTGGCGTCGATCAGGGCGCCGCCGGAGTTGCCGGGGTTGAGGGACGCGTCGGTCTGGATCGCCTTGTAGGTCGTGGTGGACGAACCGGTGTCACCGTTGAACTGCTGGCCGCCGAAGGAGAACGGCCACTGGCCGCTGCCGCCGCTGCCCTGCTGCTGCTCCTGCTGGCCCTCGTCGGTGGAGACGGTCACGTCCCGGTTGAGCGCGGAGACGATGCCGCTGGTGACGGTGCCGGTAAGGCCCTCGGGGGAGCCGATCGCCACGACCGAGTCGCCGACCTGGACCCCGTCGGAGTTGCCGAGGGTGGCGACCTGGAGACCGGAGGCGCCCTCAAGCTTGAGGAGGGCGAGGTCCTTGGAGCTGTCGGTGCCGACGACCTTGGCGGTGTACGACTTGCCGTCGCTCGTGGAGACCTTGATCGACTGGGCGCCGGAGATGACGTGGTTGTTGGTGATGATCTCGCCGTCGCTGGTGATGATGATGCCGGAACCGGTGGAGGTGCCGTTGCTGAGGGTCGCGTTGACCTCGACGACGCTCGGGCTGACGGCGGCGGCGATCGCGGCGACGTCACCCTTCTTGCTGGAGGGCACCACGTTGGTGGTGGTGCTGCTGGAGACGACGTTGTTCTTGCCGGTCAGCTCCTGGAAGGCGTACGCGGTGCCGCCGCCGACGGCCGCCGCGACGATCGCGACCGCGGCGAGGAGGGCTATCGGGCCCCGGGTGCGCTTCTTCTTGGCGTGGGCCGAGTGCTCCGGGTGCTCCGCGGGGTGCTCCGCCGGGTGCTCCGCTTCGGGGCCGACGGTGGGGAGTACGGCCGTACCGCCGCCGTAGCCGCCCTGACCGCCGCCGTCCGCCGCCGGCTCCGCGACCGCCGGCTGCTGCGCCGGCTGGTGGGTGGGCGGGGGCGGCCACTCCGGGTTGACGGGGGAGGAGGCGTGCTGCTGCTGGGGGTACGCGCCCTGGTAGGCGTCACCCTGGGGACCCTGCGGGTTCTCGTACTCGCCGCTGCGGCGGAAGCTCTCGGTCATGACAAATAGCTTGTCCCGCGACCATGAGAGCCTCCTGAGTGCCCGCTGAGAACGCCGCGAGAAGCGCGTTTGCCCGATATAAGGAAGCTTCTCGCAGGTCGGGGCGCGTTCTCAGAAAGGCTTCATGAAGGGTTTCCTGTGGGCGCGGGCGCCCCTGAACGAAAGGGGCGCCGCGGTGAGCGCCCCTTCAGGGGCGCGGGGAACTGCGCGACCAGCCACGACGCACAGTTCGCCGAAGTACTACCGGCACCCACAAGAAGCACGCACCACCAGCCGAGAAGGAAACGTCTTCAGGCGTTCCCTCCTCGACCCCGCCACCCGCAGACCGTCGTCGAGGACCAGGTCCACCGCCGCCCGGGCCATCGCCGGCCGGTCGGAGGCGATCGTCGTCAGCGGCGGGTCCGCAAGACCCGCCTCCTTGATGTCGTCGAAGCCGGCCACCGCCAGCTCCCCGGGCACGTCGAGGCGCAGCTCGCGGGCGGCCCGCAGGACGCCGAGCGCCTGGTCGTCGGTGGAGCAGAAGATCGCCGGCGGGCGGTGCGGTCCGGCGAGGACGTCCAGGGCGACCTTGTACGCGTCGTACCGGTTGTACGGCGCCTCGAACAGCCGGCCCTCCGTCGGCAGGCCCGCCTCGGCCATGGCCCGGCGCCAGCCCTCGACGTGGTCGGAGACCGGGTCGCCGACGGCCGGGGTGTCGGCGGTGCCGCCCATACAGGCCACGTACTCGTAGCCGTGCTCCAGCAGATGGCGGACGGCGAGCTGGGCGCCGCCGAGGTCGTCCGTCACCACCGCCACGTCGTCGATCGCCTCCGGCCGCTCGTGCAGCAGCACCACCCGGGCGTCCCAGGCCTCGATCTCGGCGGCGGCCAGGTCGTTCAGCGCGTGCGAGACGAGAATGAGGCCCGAGACCCGCATCCCGAGGAACGCGCGCAGATAGTGGACCTCGCGCTCGCCGACGTAGTCGGTGTTGCCGACCAGCACCATCTTTCCGCGCTCGGACGCGGCCTGCTCGACCGCGTGCGCCATCTCGCCGAAGAACGGCTGGCGGGCGTCCGGGATGATGAGGCCTATGAGGTCGGTGCGCCGCGAGGCCATCGCCTGGGCGACCCGGTCGGGGCGATACCCCAGTTCCTTGATCGCCGCGAGGACACGCTCGCGCGTGGCCGGGGCGACCGGCCGGGGTCCGTTGTTGATGACATAGCTGACAACGGCGGTGGAAGTCCCCGCCAGCCGCGCCACATCATCCCGAGTCACCTTGGCCACGCGCGGAGTCTACGCGGATGGACCCGCTCTGGGCAGGGCGTATCGAAGCTTCGCTTGCGGAAGCAATGCCCCGTCCGGGCGACGCCCATGCCTCGCCCGGACGACGACTATGCCTCCGTGGGCACCTCGACCGCGTCCAGGGCCGCCGATGCGTCCGCATCCTCCGCCTTTGCGAGCTCCGCCTTCGCCCTTGCCTCGTCGCTGAGCCGGTCGCCCTTCTCCGGCGTAACGAATCGATAACCGACGTTCCGGACGGTTCCGATCAAGGACTCGTGCTCGACGCCGAGCTTGGCGCGCAGCCGTCGTACGTGTACGTCGACGGTCCGGGTGCCGCCGAAGTAGTCGTACCCCCAGACCTCCTGGAGCAGCTGTGCGCGAGTGAACACCCGGCCGGGGTGCTGGGCGAGGTATTTCAGCAGCTCGAACTCCTTGAAGGTGAGGTCGAGGACCCGTCCCTTCAGCTTCGCGCTGTACGTCGCCTCGTCGACCGACAGGTCGCCGTTGCGGATCTCCATGGGAGAGTCGTCGTTGACGATCTGCTGCCGGCCCATGGCGAGCCGCAGCCGGGCCTCGACCTCGGCGGGACCCGCGGTGTCGAGGAGTACGTCGTCGATGCCCCAGTCGGCGGTGACGGCGGCGAGCCCGCCCTCGGTGACGACGAGGATGAGCGGACAGCCGGGGCCGGTCGAGCGGAGCAGCTGGCAGAGGCTGCGGACCTGCGGGAGGTCACGGCGGCCGTCGATCAGGATGACGTCGGCACCGGGGGTGTCGACGAGTGCGGGCCCTTCGGCCGGTGCGACCCGCACGTTGTGCAGGAGCAGGCCGAGGGCCGGCAGCACCTCCGTCGATGGCTGGAGGGCGTTGGTCAGGAGCAGCAGAGAACTCATATGTCTGGTTCCTCCTCGGTCCCTGCGAGGACTGTGTGCAATGACACTGCGCTGCGCTCCCGAGGTTCCATACACGGGCGGTCACCTGGAGTTTCCCGCTTCGTATACAGCCCTTCCGAAAGCACAAAAGGACCCGGTGGCGGCGCTGCCCGAGTCCTCTGCCCAGCAGAATAGCCCACATGAGCATTGGTCCGGCAGGTCATGTGGCACGTTCCATCGTTCGTCCGGCATATGAGACGAGCAGAAACGGCTCTATGCGGACGTTTCTGTGCACGGACGACGGGGTTTCCATCGATTCCGTATACGATCCCGCCGCGGTCGTATACGACGGCTCCCGGCCACTCTCCCGTGACCTTGTGTTCGTCCTGGCCCACGGTTTCACCGGCGACGTGGACCGGCCACACGTACGACGGGTGGTGGCGGCCCTGACCGATTACGCGCCGGTGGTCAGCTTCTCCTTCCGCGGCCACGGCCGTTCCGCCGGCCGGACCACCGTCGGCGACCGCGAGGTCCTCGACCTGGCGGCGGCGGTGGCGTGGGCCCGGGCCCTCGGCCACCCGCGTGTCGTCACCGTCGGCTTCTCGATGGGCGGCTCGGTGGTCCTGCGGCACGCGGCGCTGAACGCCGGATCGGACGCCGCGGCGGACGCCGTGGTCTCCGTGTCGTCCCCCGCCCGCTGGTACTACCGGGGCACCGCCCCCATGCGCCGCCTGCACTGGCTGGTCACCAGACCGGAGGGCCGCCTCGTCGGCCGCTACGGCTTCCACACCCGTATCCACCACCGTGACTGGGACCCGGTACCGCTGTCCCCGGTGGAGGCGGTGCCGAAGATCGCCCCGACCCCGCTGCTGATCGTGCACGGCGACAGCGACGGCTACTTCCCGGTCGACCACCCCCGGATGCTGGCCGACGCCGCAGGCGGCGCGGCCGAGCTCTGGCTGGAGCCGGGCATGGGCCACGCCGAACACGCGGCGGACGACCGGCTGCTGGCCAGGATCGGCGACTGGGCGGCCTCCCGGGCGGGCTAGCCTGACCCTGTACAACAGGTACACAGGTACACAGCCGACCGATTGTTCCTGCCGAGTCTCCTGAGGAAGCTGATAGGAAGCCGATGCCCAAGGTCACGGTGCGCTACTGGGCCGCCGCGAAGGCCGCGGCCGGCATCGCCGAGGAGCCGTACGACGCGGACACCCTCGCCGAGGCGCTGGCGGAGGTACGCGTGCGACACCCCGGGGAACTGGCGCACGTCCTGCGGCGATGCTCCTTCCTCATCGACGGTGACCCCGTGGGCACGCGCGAACATGAGACGGTACGGCTGGCCGAGGGCGGCACGGTCGAGGTGCTCCCGCCGTTCGCAGGAGGGTGAGCGAGAGCGATGACCAACCAGCCGTACGAACCGTACGAACCGTACGAGGGCTACGACCCGTACCAGCAGCAGCCCCCGGCCCAGCCGCAGTGGGGGTACGAGGAGCAGCAGTACGCCACCCAGCAGTGGCAGGGGCAGACCTGGGAGACGCAGACGCACGCCCCGGTGCCGACGGCGGCCGCTCCGCAGGCGGCGGCCCCTGAGACGGCGTACCCGGCGCCGCAGTCGTACGAGCGGCCGTACGTCGCCGAGCAGCAGCAGGCGTACCCCGCGTCGCCTCAGCCCCCTGCCCCTACCTCGGCCTCCCCTGAGCCCGCCGCCCAGGGCTTCGGTCCCGCGACCCTCGCCGGCAACGCGCGGATCACGGACGCCCAGCGGGCCCGCCTGGAGGGCCGCTCGCCGATCATCGAGCCGGGCATGCAGCCGGCGCTGCTCACGGCGCTGCTGGGCCTGCTGCTCGCGGTGGCGGCGCCGATCTCCTCGTACGCCCTGGTCGTCCCCCTGGTGATCCTCCAGGCCGTGACGGCGGCGGGCTGGTTCCGCCTGAACGGCATGTGGCCGGCCCGGCAGGGCATCGCGCTCGCCTTCCTGGGCGGGGTCACGGCGGACGTGGCGGTACTGGTGGCGGGCCGCGACCAGGCGCCGGCGGCGATCCTCGGCCCCCTGGGCATCTGGGTGCTCCTCACCCTCGTCCTCCAGCTCCGCTCGCACGCGGACCCCGACACCCGTATGTACGGCCTGATGGCCACGGTCGCCTCCTCCGCGCTGGCGATCTTCGCGACCGGCTACCTGGGCGCGGACCCGGACGCGGTGTCGGTCGGCGCGGCCGCGGTCGCGGTGGCGGTCCTGGCACGGGCGCTGCCCCTGCCGACCCCGGCGTCGGTGGCCGTGTCCCTGCTGGCCGCGGCCGGGGCGGGCATCGCGGTGGGCGGCATGACGGGGCTGGGCACGAAGGGCGCGCTGATCGGAGCGTCGGCCGCGGTCTGCGCCCTCGTCGGCCACCGGGCGGCGAGCTACGACTACCCGTCGAGGTTCGTCCACTTCACAGCGGGCGTGGCCCTGCCGCTGACGGCGGCGGCGCCGGTGGTCTGGATCCTCCACTGACCTTTTTGCCCACCCACCCACCCACCCGACTCGGTTGGCAGTGGGGCGCCGACTGTGCAGCGCCCCCAAAGGGGCGCGGGGAACTGCGCGACCAGCCCCCACCGGCCCGCACCCGAAAACGGACCGGTTCACCCCTGATGCGGGGGTCTGGGGGCGCGCCCCCAGCACCACCAGCCCCCTCACTGTCACAGGTGCTCGACAATCCCCCGTCGGCCCGCTCCCGCAGGGTTAGCGTGGCGGGACCGACGTGAGCAGCCGACCCCGGGGGAAACCGACCACATGCGTGCCCTGCGAATCTTTCTGATCGTTGTCGTCGTCCTCGGCGTCCTCTTCGTGGTCGTCGACCGTGTCGCCGTGCACTTCGCCCAGGGCGAGGCCGCCGACAAGCTGAGGACGACGGAGGACCTCGCGAGCACTCCCGACGTCTCCATCAAGGGTTTCCCGTTCCTCACCCAGGTCGCGAGCGGCACCCTCGACGACGTGGAGGTCGGCATCAAGGAGTACGACGCCACCACCGGCACCACCGGCAAGACCATCCGGATCGAGGACCTGAACGCCGACATGAAGGACGTCACCTTCACCGGCGACTACAGCTCCGCCACCGCGCGGACCGCCACCGGCACCGCGCACATCTCCTACGCGGATCTGCTGAAGGACGCCCAGACGGAGCCCACCGACCTCGGCCTCGGCTTCACCGGCCAGGTCGTCGGCCTCGCCTATGGCGGCAACGGCAAGATCAAGGTCACCGTCGACGTCACCATCCCCGGCGTCAGCGCCCACCAGAAGGCGACCGTCCTCAGCACGGTCGCCGTCAAGGACAACACCGTGCAGGTGCACGCCGACAACCTCCCCAAGCTCGCCGGTGTCGGCCTCGCCGAGGACCGCTTCCGCCAGGCCTCCGACTTCCAGCAGGCGATCGACCAGCTCCCCGGCGGCATCAAGCTGGACAAGGTGGAGGCCGCGCAGGACGGTGTGGAGATCGCGGTGAAGGGTTCCAACGTCAGGCTGGCCGGGTAGGAAGCGGCACGGCGGGGCCCGGTGCCGTTCCAGCACGCGAGACGGTCGCGTCCGTACAGTAGATGTGATGACCGATACAGGCGCCCGGCCGCCTCGGAACCAGGCCCCGGACCCGCACCCCGTCCCACAATTCGGACGATCGCGTCTCAGCATACGACATGCCGGTGACATGCCCGCTTATCCGTCCCTACGATCGAGCCCATGAAGCGTCAGGCGGATCTCACGAAGCGGCGGGCAGTCGACCTGTGCCGCGTCGCCGCCATGCTCTGTCGCCCCTTCTGACGGCGGAGGCCGCTGCCTCCGCATCCCCCCGCCCTCCCTGGTCGAGGGCATCTGTGCGCCACGACGCGCACCCACCGCACTCGCACGCCCCGCCGCAACTGCCCCGGAGGAGAAAGAGCATGAGCCGCAGCGACGTCCTCGTCGACGCCGACTGGGTCCAGGACAACCTGGACAACCCCGAGATCGCGATCGTGGAGGTGGACGAGGACACGTCCGCCTACGAGAAGAACCACATCCGCAACGCGATCCGTATCGACTGGACCAAGGACCTGCAGGACCCGGTCCGCCGCGACTTCATCGACCAGGAGGGCTTCGAGAAGCTCCTGTCGGCGAAGGGCATCGCCAACGACACGCTGGTGATCCTCTACGGCGGCAACAACAACTGGTTCGCGTCCTACGCCTACTGGTACTTCAAGCTCTACGGCCACGACAACGTCAAGCTCCTCGACGGCGGCCGCAAGAAGTGGGAGCTGGACGCCCGCGAGCTGGTCGAGGAGGTCCCGGAGCGCACCGAGACCACCTACACGGCCAAGCCGCAGAACACCGCGATCCGCGCCTTCCGCGACGACGTCGTGGCGGCCATCGGCTCGCAGAACCTCGTCGACGTCCGTTCCCCCGACGAGTTCTCCGGCAAGCTGCTCGCCCCGGCCCACCTGCCGCAGGAGCAGTCGCAGCGTCCGGGCCACGTCCCGTCCGCGCGCAACATCCCGTGGTCGAAGAACGCCAACGACGACGGCACCTTCAAGTCGGACGACGAGCTCAAGGAGCTCTACGCCGAGGAGCAGGTCGACCTCGCCAAGGACACCATCGCGTACTGCCGGATCGGCGAGCGCTCGGCCCTGACCTGGTTCGTCCTGCACGAGCTGCTCGGTGTCGAGAACGTCAAGAACTACGACGGCTCCTGGACCGAGTACGGCAGCCTCGTCGGCGTCCCGATCGAGCTCGGCGCCAACAAGTAAGACCCGACCTTTCAAGACCTCTGGAGCATCAGTATGTGTGGAGCGAAGGCCGGCGGCCCGGACCCCTCGACGATCAAGCCCGGTGAGACCACGATCCAGGGTCAGGTGACCCGCGACGGCGAGCCGGTGGTGGGTTACGTCCGCCTCCTGGACTCGACGGGCGAGTTCACCGCGGAGGTGCCCACCTCCGCCACCGGACAGTTCCGCTTCTACGCGGCGGAGGGCACCTGGACCGTCCGCGCCCTCGTTCCCGGCGCCACCGCCGACCGCACGGTCGTCGCCCAGCAGGGCGGCCTGGCCGAGGTCGCGATCGCGGTCTGAGACCAGCGGCAGCAAAGGGCCGCGCCACCGGTACCGACACCGGAGGCGCGGCCCTTCGCCGTCGCCCCTTCTGGGTGGGCGTAGGCCGCCGGTTCCGCCGTGGCGCCGGACCCGCTGCGCCGACCTACCCTGGATGCATGCTGGCCCGCCGCCGTCGCGTCTACTTCGTCATGATGGGGATCTGCATCGGTCTCTTCGTCCTGGCGTGGAGCGTCGTACGCATCTGGTCGGTCCCCGCCGCGGTGGGGATGTGCGTGGTGGCCATGGTCATCCCGCCGGTCGCCGCGATGGTCGCGAACCGCCGAGGGCCCGACGACCGCTGGTGGGACGATCCCTCCGGCGATCCGCAGTCCGACGAGTGGTGGGACGAGCTGGACGGCAAGAAGCGCCGTCAGTAGACCAGCGCCTGGGTCCCGTCCGTCATCGCCTCCTGGACGAAGACCTGGGCGCCCGCGATCCGTACGCCCTCGATGACGTCCTTCTCCGTGATGTCCCGGCGGGCCGCGCACTGCGTGCAGAGCGTGAGGGTGCCCCCGGCGAGGATCGACTCGATCAGGTCGGGGAGCGGGGCCGCGTGGGGGAGTTCGAACTCGGCGGCCCGGCCCGGCAGCGCGAACCACGCGGACTCGCCGGTCAGCCACATCGACACCTCGACGCCACTCGCCACGGCCACCGCCGCCACCGTGAACGCCTGCGAACACCGCTCAGGGGCGTCCGCCCCCGCCGTCACCTTGATCACCAGCTTCTTCGCCATGCCGGAAGCGTAACCACCGCCCGGCGCGGCGATCAGTATCCGACGGCTTCGCGGAGCAGCAGCACGGTGCCGCACCCCGGCGGCGTGCCGCCAACTCGCCTCGTCCGCCCGCCGCCGCATCCGCACCGCGCGGCTCCCCGCGGGTCCGGATGCCGGACAGGCCGGCATCGTCAGGCGGTTCAGGGTCGCGTGGGAGACCAAGGACATCGACGCCCTGATCGGCCTGCTCGACCCGGACGCCACCGCGACCGCCGACGGCGGCGGGCTGGCCGTCACCCACCTGGACCCGATCGTGGGCGGCGAGCGGATCGCCCGTGCCTACGGTCAGACGGTGAACGCGGTGCGGAAACGACGGAGTGCGCTGTCGCTGTCCTCGCTCGCCCAGGCCTCCATCGCCACCGTGCCGTCGTAACCGAGGCCGGCCAGGGCGCGGGCGACCGCCGGGTAGTTGATCTCGCCGGTGCCGGGTTCGCGGCGGCCGGGCACGTCGGCCACCTGGATCTCGCCGATCAGACCCGCGCCGTGCGCCTTGCGGACCAGCTCGATCAGATTCCCCTCGCCGATCTGGGCGTGGTAGAGGTCCAGGTTCATCCGCAGACCCGGCCGGTCCACGGCGGCGACCAGGGCCAGGGTGTCGGCGGCCTTCGCGAACGGCACTCCGGGGTGGTCGACGGCCGTGTTGAGGTTCTCCAGCGTGAAGACGACACCGGCCTGCTCACCCAGCTCGGCCACGCGCGTGAGCGTGTCACGCGCGGCGGCCCACATCTCCTCCGTGGGCTCGCCCTTCACCGGGTCCACGGGCAGCCCGTCCCCGTCCAGGCCGGTGCCGTGCAGGTTGAGGCGCCGGCAGCCGAGCCGGTCGGCCGCGTCGATCGACTCCTGTGCGGTGCGCAGCAGTTCGGCCACGCCGTCCGGGTCCGTGAGGTTGCCCCGCACATAGCCGGTCATCGAGCCGAACTCGGCCGGGGTGCGGGCCAGCGCGTCGAGATCGTGCCGGGTCCAGTCCCAGATCTCGACCTGGAACCCCTCGTCGTGCAGCCGCCGCGCCCGCTCGTCGACGGGCAGGTCCCGGAAGACCATCTCGGCACAGACCGCCAGTGTGAACATCCTCGTTCGCCCCTGTCATCCGAAAGCCGGCATCTAGAACGTTCTAGATGGCTGTCGCCAGTACGCCAGCGCGCGGCGACTATGTCAAGACATGGTTTCTAGAACGTTGTAGTAGAACGATGCAGTAGAACGTTGCAGTAGCTCTGATCTGAGGGTTCGCCCTCGTCTACGATCGTTCGACACCACAACACGCCTGCCCAGGGAGACCCGCCGTGTCACCGCCCCCCGCGGTTCCCGACGGCCGTCGGCCGACCCTCGCCGACGTCGCCGCCCGCGCCGGCGTCTCCACCGCGCTGGTCTCCATCGTGATGCGCGGCGTGACCGGCGCGAGCGCGGCCACCCGCGAACGCGTCCTCCAGGCCGCCCGGGAGATCGGCTACCGCCCCGACTCCCGGGCCCGGCTGCTGCGCAGCAGCCGCACCCACCTGATCGGCGTGCAGTTCGAGATCCAGGAACCGTTCCACACCGACCTGGTGGAGCGCCTGTACGCCGCCGCCGAGTCGGCGGGCTATCAGCTCGCGCTCAGCGCGGTCGCGGCCGGTCGCAGTGAGCGCCAGGCTGTCGAGTCGCTGCTCGGCGACCGTTGCGAGGCGCTGGTTCTGCTGGGCCCGCGGGCTCCGGCCGGCCGCCTCGCCGAACTCGCCGCCCTCCTGCCCGTCGTCTCCGTGGCCCGGCGGCTGCGTCCCGCCGTCCCCGGCGTCCAGGTCGTCCGCACCGCCGACGACGAGGGCGCCCGCCAGGCCGTCGACCACCTGGTGTCCCTGGGCCACCGGGACATCCTCCACATCGACGGCGGCCGGGCACCGGGCGCGGCCGAACGCCGCCGCGGCTACCGCACCGCGATGAACGACCACGGTCTCGCCGACCGCGTCCGCGTCCTGCCCGGCGGCCTGACCGAGCAGGACGGCGCGACGGCCGCCCGCGCGATCCTCGACGCCGATCCCTGGCCCTCCGCGGTCCTCGCCTTCAACGACGCCTGCGCCACCGGCCTGCTCGGTGCGTTCTTCCGTGCCGGGGTCTCGGTGCCCGGCGAGGTCTCCGTGGTCGGCTTCGACGACAGCCGCGTGGCCCGCCTGCCCCACATCGACCTCACGACGGTGGCGCAGGACATCTCCCGGATCGCCGAGCTCGCCGTCGCGGCGGCAACGGCCCGCCTGGACGCGACGACGACAGCCACCGCCACTGCCCCAGCCACTGCCACGGTGAAGAGCGAGGACGTGGTCGCCCCGCGTCTGGTCGTCCGGGGCACTACGGCGCCCGTATGAGCCCTGGTTCTCAGCCCTGGGCCGTGGGCCGGACGACGAGTTCGTTGACGTCCACGTCGGCGGGCTGGCTGATGGCGTGGCGGCTGGCCCTCACCTACCAGACGTTCGAGGTGCAGGACGCGCCTGGTCAGTACCTCCTGGTCGGCACCGCGGAACCGGGTAGCCCCGACGCCGACCGGCTGGCCCTGCTCGACGCCTGCCGGCCGCGCTGATGAGGCTTGCTTGCCGCGAGCAGTCGTAACTATTACAGTTACAACGTGGTCGGAGGTGAGGAGTGACATGAGCGCCAACAGCAGGCTGACCGTCGCGGCGCACGCCCTGACCTGGATCGGGCTGTATCAGCGCCGTGGTCACGAGGTAGCCACCTCCGAGCAGATCGCGACCAGTGTGAACACCAATCCCGTGGTGATCCGCCGCCTGCTGGCCCAGCTGCGCAAGGCCGGCCTGGCCGACTCGCGCAGAGGCGCCGGCGCCGGCTGGACGCTGTCGCGGGAGCTGTCGGCGATCACCCTGCTCGATGTCTACGAGGCGGTGGAGCCGGGGCCGGTCTTCGCCCTGCACCCTGCCACCCCCGACCCCGAGTGCGTCGTGGGCCACGGCATGGCCCCGGCGCTGACCGCCGTCTACGACGGGATCGAAGCCACTCTCCGCAAGGAGCTGGCGAGAACCACGCTCGAGGACGTGCTGCGAGACGTGCTGAAAGCCGCCTGACTCCGCCTGTCGACCGCCGGCTGCGGAGCGCGGACTGCCGACTACCGACCGTTGACCGCGGGCGTTTAGTGCCGCGCTGAATGTAACAAAAATAGTTACGTCAAGGAGATGGAGAACGTCATGGGACAGCTGGACAACAAGACCGCGCTGGTGACCGGGGCCTCGACCGGTATCGGCCTGGCCGTCGCGCGCCGGTTCGCCGCCGAGGGCGCCGCCGTCTACCTCACCGGTCGCCGCAAGGCCGAGCTGGAGGCCGCGGTCGAGCAGGTCGGCGGCCGCGCCGTAGGCATCCAGGGCGACGTGTCGAAACTCGACGACCTCGACGGGCTGTTCGCCGAGATCGCCGAGCGCAGCGGTCGGCTCGACGTCGTCGTGGCCAACGCCGGCGTCGGGGACTTCGGTCCGCTCGGCGAGATCACCGAGGAGGAGTACGACCGCACCACGTCCGTCAACCTCAAGGGCACGGTCTTCACCGTCCAGAAGGCGCTTCCGCTGCTGCCGGCCGGCGCCTCGGTGATCCTGCTCTCCTCCAGTGCGGCCCTGCGCGGCGCCCCGGGCCTGGGCGTCTACGCCGCCACCAAGGCCGCGATCCGCAGCCTCGCCCGCACCTGGGCCGCCGAACTCGCCGGCCGCGGCATCCGCGTCAACGCGCTCACTCCGGGCCCCGTCGAGACCCCCGGTGGCGACGAACTGCGGGCCGCGTTCCCGCAGGGAGGGCAGGCGCCCGCCGCGCCGACCCCGCTCGGCCGGGCCGGCCGTCCCGACGAGGTGGCCGCCACCGCCCTCTACCTCGCCGGGGACCAGAGCTCCTTCACCACGGGCGCGGAACTCCTCGTCGACGGCGGCGCCACCCAGCTCTAGACCCGGCCGGATGCCCGCACACCCCGGACTCGGCCCCGCAGTCCTCGGAGTCCTCGCCGTCCTCGCCGTCCTCGCCTTCAACGACGGCTGCGCCACCGGCCTGCTCGGTGCCCGGCGAGGTCTCCGTGGCCGGCTTCGACGACAGCCGCGTGGCCCGCCTGCCCCACATCGACCTCACGACGGTGGCCCAGGACATTCCCCGTCGCCCCGCGACTGGTGGTCCGGGGCACCACAGCACCTCGCCGGCGTGGCGTGGATGTGTGCCCGAGGGGTGGGAGTCGGGCGGGTTCTCGGTCACAGTGGGCGTACTCGGTCGAGGGGAAACCGGGGCGGGGGGAGAGAAGGCCGATGACGGAACCCGATCTGTTCGCACTGGAAGCCGTCGTGGTGGGGCAGCCGAAGCGTTCGATGTGGCGCAGATACCTGGGCCCGGTCCTGGCCGTGTCCACCGTGGAGGGGACACCGCTCGCCGAGGTCACGGACACGGACGCGGACCACAAGCACTTCGTCCTCGCGAGAACGTCCGGCGAGTTCATCGTGCGAATCGAGAAGCGTTCCTGGTCCGATCCGTTCGAGCAGTTCGGACCGGTGCGGTTCCACTTCATCGACGGAGCGGACCAGGAGGTCGGCACCGCCGGTGCCCGTGGACTCGTCAAGTCCCGGCAGCTGAGCTTACGGACGGAGCGTGGACGCCGGCTCCTGCTCGCACGGCAGGGCCTGTCCGTCGAATGGCACCTCACCGAGGCCGACCCTGCAGACGGCCCGGCGCCGGAGATCCTCGGCCGGGTCACGATGAGCACCATCGACCTGTGGACCGGGTTGCAGCGGTACGACGTCGAAATGGCCCCCAGCCTGGACGCCTCCGAACGGCAGACCGTCGTTGCCTCGGTCGTCTGTCTGCACCTGATCCGCCGCCCTCCGGGCGAGGGCTCCGCGGTGGTGTGAGTGCGCCGCGGTCAGCAGACAACCGTAGGCGCCCGTCGAACGGCTCAGACCGGGGTCAGCGCCGCGTAGTCCGCGAAGACCCGCCGGTACCGCAGGTGCCGGGTCTCCTGCGTGTGCCTGCGCTGCCACTCCTCGACCTCGGCCGGATGCCCGCACACCCCCGACTCGGCCCCGCAGTCCTCCTCGTCCCCCGACACGCACCGCGCCGCGTACTCCGGCGCCGCGCTCGCGTCCTGCGCGATCACGTACGGCACGTACCGGAAGACACGGCGGGTCACGGCTGGTGCTCCGCGCGCTGGTGCTGGCGCAGCAGCACGTTCGCGTCGGTGGCCGCGCTGTGGTCGTGGGCGACCAGTGCGGTCTCCCGGCGACCGCCCAGCTCCGTGCACTCGGTGCAGCCGGGGATCGGCCAGGGCGGGCGGCTCAGGTCGTCGGGGTTCGGCGGCACGGCCCACGAACTACGGTCGTTCGCCGCGCGTACGCCCGCGCTGAGCCGCTCTCTGTCGGTGGCGGGCCGCAGCGTCGAGGGATGGGCCTGCCACTCTCTCCCTCCCCCCACCGGACGAAGCATCGCGTACGGCCCCGACTGGTCCCGGTATTCGCCGACCTGGTCGGTGGCGGTGTCGTAGAGCAGGGTTCCGGGCTCCATGGCATTCGCTCCTTTTGTCCAACATCTATACGAAATGCGAGAGTTGGACTACTCTGCGTGTCGAGGCTGCTACGAGGATGGCCGGGAGGTGGGGTCGGCGCGCCGAGGAGGAGCGGTTCTTCCCCGTCTGGCGGCGCTAATTCCACAAATTCCATGGGGAATCAGGGAGGGGTGCGGTGCCGCAGAGGCGGGTGGTGACGGGACGCAGTCAGGAGCCCAGGCAGCGGTTCGCGGAGGAGTTGCGGTTGCTGAGGGCGGAGAGGGGGGTGAGCTTAAAGGGGCTGGCCGAGGAACTGGGCTGGGACGCGTCCAACTTCGGGAAGATGGAGAGCGGCCGGAGTCTGGGGAGCCCGGAGATCGTGGAGGCGCTGGATCAGTTCTATGGGACGCCTGGGCTGTTGCTGGCCTTGTGGGAGCTGGCGGTTGGGGATCCGTCGCAGTTCAAGGAGCAGTATCGGCGGTACATGGTGCTGGAGGCGGAGGCGACCAGCCTGTGGCACTACGCCGTGAGTTCGCCGCCGGGTTTGCTTCAGACGGCGGGATACGCCCGTGAGGCGCTCTCGGTGGGCTGGATCGAGGGCGCTGAACTGGAGCAGCAGGTAGAGGCACGGGTAGGGCGCCGCCAACTTTTGGAGGGGGACGATCCTCCGATGTTCCGCGTCATCCTGTCCGAGGCCGTGCTGCATACGTCGCTGCGCGACTTGAGGGCGTGGCGGGAACAATTGGAGCACCTGGCAGAAGCCGCAGATCGCCCGAACATCACGCTTCAGGTGCTGCCGTTCAGCGCTGGACCGCACGGCCTGATGAACACCTCGGTGAAGTTCCTACGGTTGCCTGATGGCCGTACGGTCGCCTACACCGAGAACGATTTGCGTGGTGAACTGGTCGAAGAAAACGCCTCAGTTGAGCTGCTACTGCGTAGGTACGATGCGATGCGCGACCTGGCGCTTTCACCGGCCGAGTCACGCAAGATCATCCTGCGGATGTTGGAGGAAGTGCCGTGCGAGCCGTCGACCTGAGTGGCGTCACGTGGCGCAAGAGCAGCTACAGCAACACGAGTGGCGGCGACTGTGTCGAGGTCTCCGACGATGTCTTGGCCTTCGCCTCCTGGCACAAGAGCAGCTACAGCAACTCGGACGGCGGCCAGTGCCTCGAAGTGGCCGCCGGTCTCCCCTCCCTCGTCCCCGTCCGTGACAGCAAGGCACCTTCCCGCGGAGCCCTCCTCTTCGAAGCCTCCGCCTGGGCGGCCTTCGTTGACGGAATCAAGCGGCGGGGTCCCCTGGCCGACTGAACGAGCGCAGCCGCTCGGCGATGCCGTACGAGTCGAGCCGCAGCGCGCGGATGTCGTCGATGACGTCTTGCCACAGCTCGGGTTTCGCCTCCACGCGCTCCCCGGAGGCTTCGAGGTAGGCAAGGGCGACGCCGTAGCCGTACAACTCGTTGCGGGCCGGCAGCGGACGCAGCAGGACGATCTCTTCCAGGAAGGTGGCTGCCCTCCAACAGGCGTCCGGATCAGCGCGGTCCGGACGTGGGGTGTTGACCCGATGCCGGGCCGTCATTCCGACGAGAATGGACAGGTCGTTGACGGTCAGGTCGCCCCGGAGGATCTCTTCCTGGCGCTCCAGGAACCAGCGATGATCGACGTTCAGTTCCACGGTCAGGCCGCCTGCCCGGTGTCCCTGGCGCGGGGCGGAAGGCCGCCGTACTTGGCGTCGAACGCTTCAATGGTCCCGGGTTCGTTGATCACGCGCCGGAAGACCGCAGTGGCCGTCGCGAGGGCTCGTTCTTGCTGCTTCTCGTCGGCCAGTCGGGCCAGGTAGTCCTTGATGGTCAGCCCCTGGGCATCGGCGAGCTCCCGCAGTATGTCCCTGGTGGTGTCGTCGATCTTGACTGTGGTGTCGGCCATATGGCGAGTATACCGTGAAGAATACTTGTTCGACTACCGTTTTCAGGTGCGGTAGGCCCCCATTGCCACCTGCACGAACGACCGCAGCAACGGATTCCCGTTCCCCTCCGCCCACGCCACCACCACGCGGCTCGGCGGCATGTCGGCGACCGGGACCACCGTGAGCCCGGCTCCCGGGTCATGGCCGGCCAGTGTCATGCCCACCGTGCCGTTCCAGAGCACCGCCTGCCGGCATTCCTGAACGGCGCGCACCACCGGCCCCTCCCGCACCTCCCCGCCGTTCCAGTACGACTGCCAGAGCCGGTCCGTGTCCTCCGGGAACCGGAACCAGCGCCGGTCGGCGAGGTCGGCCAGCTCCAGGCTCTCCCGGTCGGCCAGCGGATCGTCGGCACGGAGCAGCGCCCCCACCGGATCGGCGCGCAACTCCCTTACAACCAGGCCCGTTTCGTCGAACGGCGCGCGGGTCAGGGCGATGTCGACGGCACCGGCGTGCAACCCGCACGTGGGGTCCGTCAGGTCGGTCTCGCGGATACGGATCTCGACGCCCGGGTGCCGTTCGCGGTACGCGTGGGCCAGGCGCCGTACGCCCGGATCCGTGCTGTCGCCCAGGAGACCGACGGTGAGCACCCCGGCCCCCGCCCCCGCCGCCGTCGCGACCCGCACGCGCAGCCTGTCGGCCTGGTCGAGGAGCGCCCGGGCTTCGTCCAGCAGGACCGCTCCCACCGGGGTCAGGGCGACCCCTGCCGGCGACCGCTCGAAGAGCCGCGCGCCGATCTCGGTCTCCAGCGCCTTGATCGCACGGCTCAGCGGTGGCTGGCTCATATGGAGCCGTGCGGCGGCCCTGCCGAAGTGGAGTTCCTCGGCGACCGCCACGAAATAGCGCAGCGTCCGTAGCTCCATACAGCAACGATACCGATCGGGTATCGAGGCGGCGGAACAGGTCTTGGACGGCCGTACCGCCCAGGACGTCGAATCGGAGCATGACGACTCACGACAACGACCCCGCCGTACCCGCACCCGTATCCGTATCCGTATCCGTCGTCGGCCCCGGCGACGGCGAGGTGCTGATGCTCGGTACCACCCGGATGCGCGTCCTGGAGGACGGGCGTACCACCGGTCACCGCCTCGGCCTCGCCGAGTCCGTCCTCGCGCCGCACACCCCCGGTCCGCCGCAGCACCGGCACGCCCGGCACGACGAGGGCTTCTACGTCATCTCCGGCTCGGTCCGCTTCACGGTGGGGGACGAGGAGTACGACGCCGGCGCCGGGACGCTCGTCATGGTGCCGCCCGGTGCCCCGCACACCTTCGCCAACGTCACCGGCGAACCGGCCGTCATGCTCAGCACGTTCACGCCCGATCTGTACGTGCAGTATTTCCGGGACCTGCGGGACATGTTCGCGGCCGACGGGCCGCCGAGCCGGCAGGCGAACATCGACGTGATGAGCCGTTACGCCACCGAGCCCGCCGACGTCTCATGAGCGTCGCGTACTGGATCACGGCCGGTCTGCTCGCCCTCTTCTACCTCTACGGGGGCGGGCTGAAGGTCGTACGGAGCAGGGAGCGGCTGGTGCCGATGATGGCGTGGGTGGACAGCACGCCGATGCCTGCCGTGAGGGCCATCGGGGTGGTGGAGGTGCTCGGCGCGGTCGGCCTGGTCCTCCCGCGCCTGACCGGTGTCGCGTCCTGGGCGGCCCTGACCGCCGCGACCGGGTTCGTCGTCCTCCAGATCGGCGCGATCAGGGTCCATCTGAGGATGGGGGACCGTCAGATCGCCCTCAATCTCACGCTTCTCCTCGCGGCGGCGGCGACCGTGTGGCTGGCGGCGGTTTCCTGATCGTAATTAATCTTTGGACAACTCGCTGAGTCGACCATGAGTCTCCTGTGGAGCGCGGATCAAGGAAACCGCGCTCCCGTTGTGCACAGGGGGGCGAAATGGACGCACCAGAGACACCACCAGAGACACCACCAGAGACACCATCCGAAGCGCCGCCGGAAGAGTCCGGGGAAACGGCACCGGAAACTCCACCCGAAATACCGAAAAGACGCCGTACCGGCACACTGATCGCCACCGCCGCCGTACTCGGCATCGTGGCGGGCACCTGCGTCGGCTACCTCGTCCAGGCCGACCGCGAGCCCACCGCCCTGCCGCCCCTCTCCCAGCCGTCCGCCGCGCAGGCGAAGGGTGCCGGTCCCGAGCCGCTGTCCGCCGCCCAGGACCGGGAGGTCAAGGCCGACGGCGATCTGCGCAAGCTGCTGCTGAAGAAGCCGAGGGGCGCGCGTGCGGCTTTCTACCCGGACAGCGGCGGCTGGATGAGCCTCGCCGACTACGCGGAGACGTACGACAAGCCCGCGAGTGGCTTCGCGGACCTCGTCGCCGGCGAGTTCCGGCGGGCGGCCGTCACGGACTGGCGGGAGGGCGGCACGTACAGCGTGGAGATCCGCCTGGTCCAGTACCGCCAGGAGGAGACGCTCGGGGCGGCCGACGCGGCCGACGGCGGTTACTACTGGGCCGGCAAGGACGCCGGCACGGACGGCCGGCCGATACCCGGCACCGGCGACGGTATGGCGTACGTCCACAACAAGCCCCACAGCGAGCCGGGTTACGTGGACGTGTACTCGGCCGAGGCGCACGCCTGGCGCGGTGACATCGCCATGGAGATCTGGGTCTACGACACGAAGCCGGTCCCGAAGGCGAAGATCATGGATCTGGCGAAGCGGCAGATGGAGCGGCTGTGAGCGAGGAACTGTCCGGCGTGGCCGGTGAGGCCGACGGGGTGGGTGAGGCCGGTGGGATCGAGGAGATCGGTGCGATCAGTGAGGCCAGTGAGATCGGTGAGACCGGTGGTCGTCGGCGGCGTCGTATAGCCCGGATCGCCGGGATCGGCGTGCTGCTCGTCGCCGTCGTCGCGGGGGTCGCCGGCACCGCCGTGAGGGTGACCGGCGCCGACCGGGATCCGGGAGTCCCCGGCTGGGACCTGCCGAAGACGGCCAAGGGCAAGGCGAAGGAGGCGGCGGCCGGGGGAACCGGTCTGCAGGCCCTGCTGCTGCCCTACGGCACCGAGGGGTTCGGGCGGGGCCCGGACATCGGGGAGTTCGGCTCCGACGCCCGGCTGTCCGGCCGCCAGGCAACCGACCTGCGCAAGGAGTCGATCAAGGATCTGCCCCGCTCCCAGCGCAAGGAGCTGGAGCGGCTGATCGACAAGCAGCAGACCAAGGGCATGGCGATGCGCAGCTACCTGAGCACCGAGACGCCGACGGAGGGCACGTCGTACTCGGACCACGCCTACACCGTCGACATCGTGCTGTCGCAGCTGGGCGACCAGCGGACCGTGCGGACCGTCGCCACGGCCCAGCAGGAGTTGTTCGACGCGCTGAAGGTCTTCCGCAAGGGCCCGGAGGTGAAGGGCCACAAGGACGCCGCCTGCTTCCTGCCGCCCGCCGACTCGGCCGAGAAGCTCGACATGATGGTGTGCTCCGCGTACGTGGGTGACGTGCTGGTCAGCGCCACGGCCACCGGTGCCAAGCCGCTGGACGAGAAGGGTGTGGCGCTGTTGCTCGGCGAGCAGCTCGACCGGATCAAGAACCCGGGAGTGGCGGTATGACCATGAACCAGCCCGAGCAGGCCGAGCAGGGCGAGCCGGTCGTGCAGCCCGAGCCGGCCGTGCAGGGCGAGCAGCCGGAGCAGGCCGTGGAGCCCGTGCAGGCCGTGCAGGCCGTGGAGCCCCTGCAGGCCCTGCAGGCCGTGCAGGCCGTGCAGCCGGAGTCGGCCATCGACCTCCCGCCGTCCGAGCCGCAGCCCGCGAAGAAGGACCGTCGTCGGCTCCGGGCCGCAGCCCGCTGGGTCTCGGCCGTGGCCGTCTTCGCGGTCGTCGGGACCGGTACGGCGTACGGCATCACGCGCGCGGACCGGACGGACGTACCCGGCCTGGCCACGCACTCCGACGGCCGCTGGGAGTACCCCACCCTGGTGAAGCCGCCGCTGCCGTCCGGCAGCCCGGCGCCGTTCGCCGAGGCCAACAAGGTGAACGCGCACTACGCCGACCTGCGCCGACTGGTGCTGCCCGCGCCCCGGGGCGCCACCGCCGACGGCGCCCTGCGCGGCGCGGACGGCTGGCTGGCGACCAAGGACTTCCTGGCGCTCTACGCCGACAAGGCGGACCGCGAGGAGCTCGCCGGGAAGCTGGCCGACTACGGGCTCCGGCACATCGCGGCCCGTGGCTGGACCACCCCGGACGGTACGCACACCGGGATCTACCTGCTGCAGTTCGGCAGCGCCACGATCACGGAGAAGCTGCTGAACACCGAGATGATCGTCGATGACGCGCCCGCCTACACCGTGCGCGGCGCCGACACCTTCCTCCGGGACGAGGAGTTCCCGGACGCCGCCCGGATCACGGACGTCCTCCTGGCACCGTACGTGGAGGACAAGCCGTACGGCGCCGAGCAGGTGCGGCTGGTCTGTCTCGCGGCCGGCGACACCTTCGGCGTGATCGTCCAGTCCCGGAAGGGGGAGGCGCTCGCCGTCCCCTTCCAGCAGACGGTGACGCTGCAGAGCGAGCTGCTGGGCTGACCCGGCGCGGGCGTACCTCGCCAAGAGGGCCGGGCCCGGGCCGCGTAAGCTGGGGCCCGGCTCTTGTACGTACGCCCACCCTCGCTCAAGGAGCATCCGTGGAAGCCTTCTTCGAAACCCTGCTGGTCCTGGTCTGCGTCGGCGTCCTCGCCTTCGCCTGGCTGACCGTGAAGAAGCTGTACCAGGGCCAGCGCTGAACCGAGTCCGAGTCTAGGAACCACCACTCATGATCGAGATTCCGTCCGACCTGCACAAGGACCTGGTCCCACTCGCCTTCCTGCTCGGCAGCTGGGCAGGCGCGGGTGTCCACGACTTCCCGGGCTCGGAGAAGTGCAACTTCGGCCAAGAGGTCACCTTCAGCCACGATGGGCGGGACTTCCTGGAGTACCACTCCCACACCTGGGTGCTGGACAACGACGGGAACAAGGTCCGTCCGCTGGAGTCGGAGTCCGGCTTCTGGCGCATCGACGCCGACCGCAAGGTCGAGGTCACGATGGTCCGCGACGACGGCGTGATCGAGATCTGGTATGGCGAGATGGCCGTCAAGAAGCCCCAGATCGACCTGGTCACCGACGCCGTGGCCCGGACCGCCGCCTCCGCCCCGTACAGCGGCGGCAAGCGCCTCTACGGCTACGTCAAGAGCGACCTGATGTGGGTCGGCGAGAAGCAGACCCCCGAGGTCGAGCTGCGCCCCTACATGTCGGCCCATCTGAAGAAGGTCGTCACCCCGGAGGACGTCGAGCGCTGGGCCAAGGCCCTTCCCGACGACATGCCGGACGACGGCATCGCGTTCTTCAAGTAGTTCTGAACATTAGAAGTAGTTCTAGACTTTCGGTGTGGTGAGCACCGACTGGAAGAGCGACCTCAGGCAGCGCGGCTACCGGCTGACGCCGCAGCGGCAACTCGTGCTCGAAGCCGTGGACACCCTTGAGCACGCGACCCCCGACGACATCCTCGGTGAAGTGAGGAAGACCGCGTCGGGGGTCAACATCTCGACGGTCTACCGGACCCTGGAGCTCCTGGAGGAGCTGGGGCTGGTCAGCCATGCCCATCTCGGGCACGGGGCGCCGACGTACCACCTCGCCGACCGGCACCACCACATCCACCTGGTCTGCCGCGACTGCGAGAACGTGATCGAGGCGGATGTGGCGGTGGCCGCGGAGTTCACCGCCAAGCTGCGGCGGGACTTCGGCTTCGAGACGGACATGAAACATTTCGCGATCTTCGGGCGCTGCAAGGACTGCACGCTGAAGAGAGCCAAGGCGGCGTCCCCCGCATCCGCATCCGTCCAGACTTCAATTACCGAGTCGTAGGCTTACTCATATGAAGAGCCCCCTGCTGTCCCTGCCCGGCGCGGTGCCCGCCGAGGGCGTGGACGAAGGCGTCGCCGCGCACTACGGCGACCTGTTCCGCGAGCAGCGCGCCCTCGCCGACGGCGCCGGTTTCGTCGACCTCTCCCATCGGGGCGTCGTGGCCGTCACCGGCGAGGACCGGCTGAGCTGGCTGCACCTCCTGCTCACCCAGCACGTCAGCGAGCTGCCGGTCGGCGAGGCCACCGAGGCGCTGATCCTGTCCGCGCACGGCCATATCGAGCACGCGCTGTACCTGGTCGACGACGGTACGACCGTCTGGGCCCACGTCGAGCCCGGCACCCAGGAGGCGCTGATCGCCTACCTGGAGTCGATGAAGTTCTTCTACCGGGTGGAGGTCGCCGACCGCACGGACGACTTCGCGGTCGTCCACCTGCCCGCCGGCTCGATCGCCGAGGTCCCGGACGGCGCCGTCGTACGCGAGACGGCGTACGGCCGTGATCTCTTCCTGCCCCGCGCCGACCTGGAGTCGTTCGCCGGGAAGGCGGGTCCGGCCGCCGGGCTGCTCGCCTACGAGGCGCTGCGCGTCGAGCACCACCGGCCCCGGCTCGGCTTCGAGACCGACCACCGGACCATCCCGCACGAGCTGGGCTGGATCGGCACCGCGGTGCACCTGCAGAAGGGCTGCTACCGGGGCCAGGAGACCGTGGCCCGGGTGCAGAACCTCGGCAAGCCGCCGCGCCGCCTGGTCTTCCTCCACCTGGACGGCAGCGACGTCCACCTGCCGCCGCACGGGACCGAGATCCGCGTGGCCGACGAGGGCGAGGACGGCCGGAAGATCGGCTTCGTGACGACGTCGGTACGCCACTTCGAACTGGGGCCGGTGGCCCTGGCGTTGGTCAAGCGCAACATCCCGGCGGACGCCCGGCTGATCGCGGGGGAGACGGCCGCGGCACAGGAAGTGATCGTCGAGCCGTAGCCCCGCCGCGGGAATCGGTCCACAGGCTGTGGATCTCCGTAAGCACGCTGCGAGATATGCCGTTGACACTCCATAATTGGCAACGGGCGGCGACCACTTGAACACGGTGTGCACGTGTTCGACCCGGCGAGCGGCGTGCCCTCGGGGGGAGGCGCCGTGACACCGCAGGAGGAGTTCGCCGAGGCGCTGCGCGTCCGCCGGGAGGCCGCGGACCTCTCCCTCGCCGAGCTGGCCCGCCGGGTCCACTACAGCAAGAGCTACCTCAGCCGGGTGGAGAACGGCCTGCGGCCCCCGGGCCGGCTGCTGGCCGAGCGCTGTGACGCCGCCCTGCGGGCCGACGGCGCCCTGCTCGCCCTGCTGCCGCCCGGACCCGAGCAGCACGAGCGACGGGACGAGGCCGACCAGCCCGTCCGCGGCACCCGGCGCCGCCCACCCCCCGATCCGGCCCCGGCCGCGCCCCCGCCGGCCCGGCCGAGCGGCTACGGCGCCGGGTTCGACCAGCACATCCGGCGCGGCGACACCCGCCACCTGCTCGGCGAGATGTACGAGGCGGGCCGGCACTACCAGGCCGCCTACGAGGCCGCCGGCGGCGACGAACTGGCCCGCGCGCACGCCGTCGTCCGCAGCGCCCGGCGCTGGTCGGACCCCGGACAGGTCGACCGCGACCTGCTGTTCCGCATCGACGCCTGCCTGGCCGCGCTGGCCGGCCGCGAGGACACCCGGGCGGTGGAGCTGCGGCTCCAGCTCACCGCCCACCGGGCCAAGAAGCTCGCCATGGCCATCGGCGACGACACCGCGGTCACCGGCGCCGAACCCCGCACCGGCGCCCGGCTGGCCCGCCAGGCGCTGGCGGAGCTGCGCGAGCGCGACCGCCGGCCGGCCGGAACACCCGGCGGGGTGGGCGACGAAGCCCGCTGCGAGGTCCTGACCGAGACCCGCTGGGCCCTGTACGACTTCGAGCCCGCCCGCACCCTGCTCGCCCTCTCCACCGAACTCCGCGACCTCGCCGTCCGCTCCCACTCCGCCTACTTCCAGGGCGAGGCGCTGGTCGCCCTCGCCATCGACCAGCTTCGCACCGGCCGGGTGCCCGCCGCCGAGGCGACCCTCAGCCGGCACCGGGAGTACGCGGCCCGGCACCGCAGCCGGCTCGCGTACTGGCACCAGGGCACGCTGGACGCCCTGATGAGCCTGTGGCGCGGGGAGTTCGCCGCCGCCGAGGGCTGGATCCTCGGGGAGGCCGGGCAGGTGGCGGCGGCGATGGAGGCCGGGCTCTCGATGCCCGCGGACGCCCTCAGCCAGACCGTGCTCGGCCAGGAGTACTGGCTGCGCCACGAACAGGGCCGCCTGGCCGAGCTGTTCGCCTCCCCGCGCATGGCCGGCGTCCAGCGCCGCGGCTACTTCCCGGTGTGGCGGGCGGGCCTCGCCCTGGCCCTGTGCGCGACCGGACGGTACGAACAGGCCGCGGACCAGCTCCGGGCGTTCGCCGCCGACGCCGGTGACTTCACCCGGTTCCCGCCGAGCGGCTGGGCCCTGCCCACCGCGGCGACCCTCGCCCTGGTCTGCGCCGAGCTCGCGGAGCGCACCGGCCGCCGTACCGAGGTGTCGGCGTACGTCCCGGCGCTGCGTGCCCTCCTCGACGCGCACGGCGACGAACTGGTGCTGGCCGGCTGGCCCACCGTGCTCCTTGGCCCCGCCGCCCGCTTCAGCGCCCTGCTCGCGCTCGTCGCCGGTGAACCGGAGACCGCGCTCGGGCACCTCGCCCGCGCCGTACGCCTGGCGCAGCGCTACCCGGCGCAGATGGCCCGGCTCCGCCTCGACGAGGCCCGCGTCCGGCTCCGTACCGGCTCGCCCGCCGCCCTGTCGCCCGCCGCCCTGGCCACCGCCCACGGCCTGGCCCGGACCGCGCTCGGCACGGCGGAGGAACTCGGCATGACGGCCCTGGCCCGGGACTGCCGGGAGCTGCTCACATCTCCAGCAGGACGGTGAACGGGCCGTCGTTCGTCAGCGACACCCGCATCTGCGCCCCGAACCGCCCCGTCGCCACGGTCGCCCCCAGCGACCGCAGCTGCGCCACCACCTCGTCCACCAGCGGCTCGGCCACATCCCCGGGCGCCGCCGCGTTCCAGGTCGGCCGCCGCCCCTTGCGGGCATCGCCGTAGAGCGTGAACTGGCTGATGACGAGCAGCGGCGCGTCGATGTCACTGCACGACTTCTCGTCCGCCAGCATGCGGACCGACCAGAGTTTCCGGGCGAGTTGGGCGGCCTTCTCCTTCGTGTCGTCGTGGGTCACGCCGACGAGCACGCACAGCCCCTCGCCCTCGATCGCGCCCACCGTCTCGCCGTCCACGACGACGCTCGCGCCGTCCACCCGCTGTACCACCGCTCGCATGCGGACCATCATGCCCGGTGCCCGGGTGGCCCTCACAGGGGGCCCATTATTGATCCTTAACGTCCCAACTAGGGCCGTTCGGGGGCACTCGGTCACATTGCAGCCACTTGGGGTGGCACCATGCTTCCACACGCCGGTCGAGGGGACGGTAGATACGCATGAGCACACCGAGCACCGGGCGACTGAAGACGCAGGGCACGCAGAGCGTGCAGAGCCTGCACCGGCCGCCCGCACAGCGCGGCGAGGACATCCCGCTGCCCGTGGAACCGCCGGAGCACGACCTGATCCGCCTGAGCCTGCCCGAGCTGCGCGTCCTGCGCCGGGACGCCCAGCGCGACGAGGCGGACCTGAGCTATGTACGACGGCTGCTCCAGGGCCGTATCGACATCCTGCGCGCGGAACTGGCCCGCCGCTCCCCGGCGGGCGCGGCCTCCGTCGTGGACCGCCTCCCGGAGATCCTCACGGACGCCCCGGCCCGCCACCGCTCCTCCGCCCGCCACGTCACGCTGGGCACCCCGCACAACGAGGAGTACGGCAGGCTGGCGGCCGACATGCTGGCCGAGGTCGAACTCTCCGACCTGGAGGCCCGCACGGACACCGAGCTGACGGCGGCGATGGGGCGCCTGGTCCGCTACGAGCAGGAGGTGTCGCGGCGCAGGCAGCGCCTGCAACGGACGGCCGACGATTCGAGCGGGGAGATCACGAGGCGCTACCGGGAGGGCGAGGCACAGGTCGACGATCTACTGACGTAAGGCCGACTGTCTGGGGGCGCGGGGAACTGCGCGACAAGCCCCCACCGGCCCGCAGCCAAAATTGAATCGGCACCACCCCTACCCAACACCTACCGTGCTGTCATGACTGACGCCGTCGAAGTCCGCCCCATATCCGAACCCGAGCTGGCCGACTGGCACCGGGCCCTGTCCACCGGTTTCCTCCAGACACCCACCCTCTCGGCCGACCAACTCGAGGCCCGCCGAAGGCAGTTCGTACCGGGCAGGCTTCTCGGCGCCTTCGACGGCCCCCGCTGTGTGGCGACGTTCCGCTCCTTCGACCAGGAGCTGACCGCGGTCGGCGGCGCGACCGTCCCCGCCGACGCCATCTCGAACGTCACCGTGACCGCCACCCACCGCCGCCGCGGTCTGCTCACCCGCATGATGAGCCAGGACCTGGCCGCGGCGAAGGAGCGCGGAGACGTGGTCGCGACCCTGATCGCCGCCGAGTACCCGATCTACGGCCGCTACGGCTTCGGCCCGGCGACCACGCTGACGGAGTGGACGATCGAGGTCCCGCGGACCGGTCTGGACCCGCGCTGGTCGGGCCCCGGGGACGGCGGCCGTATCGACCTCGTCGACGGCGAGGACATCCGCAAGCTCGGCCCCGACCTGCATGAACGCATCCGGCGCAGCACCCCCGGCGCCGTCAGCCGCAGCGATCTGTGGTGGCAGTTGCGTACCGGTGTGGTCCGCTTCGACGAGTCGTGGAAGGAGCCCTACTTCGCGGTGTACCGCTCGGCGGCCGGCGAGGTGGAGGGCATCGCGTCCTACGAGTCGGACGACAACTGGCAGGGCAAGCAGCCGTACAACACGGCCGAGGTGCACTGGCTGCTCGGCACGACCCCGGCGGCCGAGCGCGCGCTGTGGCACTACCTGTGCTCGATCGACTGGATCACCCGGGTGAAGACCGGCTGGCGGTCGCCGGACGACCTGCTGCCGCACTACCTGCCCGACCCGCGCGCCGCACGCGTCGCCAACCAGGCGGACTGGCTGTGGGTGCGGATCCTGGACGTCGCACGGGCTCTGGAGGCGCGGACGTACGACAGGGCGGGATCGCTGGTCCTTGAGGTGGCGGACCGGCAGGGGCTGGCCGGCGGCCGGTTCAGGCTGGACGCCTCCCCCGATGGGGCGTCCTGCACCCCGACCACCGACACCCCCGACCTCGCCCTCGGCGTCGCCGAGCTGGCGAGTGTCTGGCTCGGTGACCAGTCCGTGGCACGGTTGCACGCGCTCGGACGGGTCCAGGAAGAGCGAGTGGGCGCCGCCCGGGAGGCCGACGCCCTGCTGCGCGCGCCCGGGCGTCCTTGGTGCCCGGACATCTTCTGAGACGGTCTCCTTCCTCCCGGGGACGGGTGCCTGAATCACCTTGTTCAGTTGTGTCTGTGCTGTTGAGCCTGTGCTGCTCATCCGTAGCGAGCTGTGAAGTTGTGGCTGTGCGGGTCTGCCTGTGTTCGGTTGTCGGTGTTCAGTTGTGACTGTGCTGGTCGTGCGCCCCGACAGCCGGCCCTGGTGGACCGGGCTCCCGGCTCCCCTCCGGAAGGGAACCCGGATGGCCAACCGCCGAGGAAGTATGACCATGTTGCATGAGTTGGTGACCAACTCCACAGTACTTATCTCCACTTGGATGCGACTCATAACCACCTTCCCGTGAACTGCCGAAAGATGGCGGGAAGTTGTACTGTTTGTCCGTGGACCCGGAACTCGCCTCCGTCAATGGGCGGAAGAGGTCACAGCGGCCTCAGGCGTCACACCGCGAGGTGGCCGACGAACTGCGCACCCGGATCAGGTCCGGGGTGCTGCGGCCGGGCCAGCGCATGCCCACACAGGCCAAGCTGGCCGACGAGTTCGGCGTCGAGCGCGGGGCCGTTCGGCAGGCACTGCGCATCCTGCAGTCGGAGCACCTGCTCACCAACGTGTCGAAGGGTGCTCCGGCGACGGTGGCCCAGGGTCCGGGCCCGGCACGGTCCGCGGTGGGCTCGGGGGCGCCGCCGCAACCGACCATGGTGGCCCTCACCCCCCGCATAGAGGCGGCCTTCGCGGCGTCGCACGTGAGGATCGACGCGCTCTGCCTGACCTCGGTCTCGCTCAACCTCGCGCTCGGCGGGCCGCTGCGGCTCATTCACGCGGGGAGTCTGGAACCGGCCAAGATCGACGTCAGGGTGCTGCTGCCGAGCCGGAACATCGACCTCGCGTTCCCGACGGCGGTGGCGGCTGACACCTCGGCCGGGGACGCGGTGCACGACCGCTGGCTGGCCCAGCGCAACGCACAGGGCCAGGTGCTGCGGCACAACCTGCTGGCGCTGCGCGCCACGCACGGCATCGACGTGCACGTCACCTTCCGGGCCCTGCCGTTCACCCCGCCGGTCAAGCTGTACCTGCTCAACGGGGCGGAGGCGCTCTTCGCCTACTACACGCTGGGGCGCCACGAGCGGGAGATCGACCACGAGCACCTGCAGACGTACGACGCCGAGGGCACGCGGTCGATGCTCTTCGCCTTCGAACAGGGCGCGGGGCTGCGGGACACCACGTTCGTGGACCAGTCCACGAGGTGGTTCGACGCCCTGTGGGAGACGATCAGTTCCGAGCTGCACCTGACGTCCTAGGGTCCGGGGACCGGACGGGTCCAGGACCGGACACGGGCCCAGATGCCTACAGGGCGGGCCCGGTGAGCATCAGGGCGAGCAGGACGGCGCCGGCGGAGCTGAACGCCGGGCTCTTGGCCTTGACCCCCACGGTGAGCAACAGCAGACCGATAATGCCAGTGGCACCGTACTTCGACTGGACCATCTGCTCGAAGCCGATGACGAAGACGGCGGAGACGAGAGCGAGGGCGGCAGGCATGGTGGTTCCCCCCATCAGTCGGGAAGCGAGGCTTCCGCCAACTCAATCAAGTTGGTAACCAACTCTGATTAAGTTGTCCCCAGTTGGCTACTACTTATAAACAACCTTCAAACAACTCCCGCTAGATGGATCAAAGTTGTAGCGTTTGGTCGTGACTCAGGAGAACGTGGCAGTGAACGCCGGCAGCACACCCAAGGAGATCGCCGACATCCTGCGGGAGCGGATCCGCTCGGGCGACCTCAGGGTGGGCGACCGCCTGCCCACCCAGGCCGAACTGGCCGAGGAGTTCGGGGTGGAGCGGGGGACCGTTCGCCAGGTCGTGCGGGCACTGCAGGACGACGGTTTCCTCGTCGACGTCGGCAAGGGCAGCCCGCCGCGCATCGCCGGCCCGCGACCCCCGGCGCTGGACGAACCCCAGCCGACGATGGTCGGCCTCGGCCCCCGCATGACGGAGGCGTTCGCCGCCGCGCACGTTCGCATCGACGCCGCCTGCCTCACCGCCCAGAGCCTGCTGCCGGCGCTCGCCGAGCCCCTGCGCATGATCCACGAGGGCCGGATCCGTCCCGAACGCATCGACGTCCGCGTCCTGCTGCCCAGCCGGGACATCCCGCTCGCCTTCCCGACGGCGGTCGACGGCGACGACGACACGGTCCACAACCGCTGGCTCGGCATGCGCAACGCCCAGGGCCAGGTCCTCCAGTACAACCTCCAGGGCCTGCGCTCCACGCACAAGATCGACGTGAACGTCACCTTCCGGGCCCTGCCGTTCACCCCGCCGATCAAGCTGTACCTGCTCAACGGCGCGGAGGCGCTCTTCGCGTACTACACGGTCACCCGCCGCGAGGAGCAGACGGAGGACGGCCCGCTCGACATGTACGACGCCGTCGGCTCGGAATCCCTCCTCTTCTCGTTCGAGAAACGGACCGGCCAGCGGGACGCCGCGTTCGTGGACCAATCCCAGAAGTGGTTCGACGCCCTCTGGGAAACCATCACGACGGACCTGACACTCTCTTAGTGACTTCTGATACGACGCAGACTGAACTGGTGGCAGCCAAGCGCAAGAACGCGACCGAAGAGCTCACGGAACTGGTCGGAAGCGCCCGTGTCGTCCTCTGGGACTTCGACGGGCCGATCTGTCGGCTGTTCGCGGGACACTCGGCGGCGGGCGTGGCCGGCGAGCTGGTCGAGTGGCTGGCGAGCCGGGGCCTGCACAGCCTGGTCACGGACACCGAGCGGGACTCCCTCGACCCGCACCTCGTGCTGCGCGCGGTGGACCGCCGACGCCCCGGCAGCGACCTGGTCGCGGAGCTGGAGGAACGTCTCACCAAGGAGGAGTTGCGGGCCACGTCGACGGCGATGCCCACGGCGTTCGCGGACATCGTCATCCAGACGTGGCGAGCGCGGGGCGCCCGCATGGCGGTCACCACCAACAACTCCCCCCGGGTGGTCCGCGCCTACCTCGACGACCGTGCCCTGACCCCCTGCTTCGCCCCGCACATCTACGGCCGCACCCAGGACCTGCACCGCCTCAAGCCCGACCCGCACTGCCTCAACCGCGCCCTCAACGCGATGGGCGCCGCCCCCGCCGCGGCCCTGATGATCGGCGACTCGCCGACGGACTTCCAGGCGGCCCGGACGGCCGGGGTGCCGTTTCTGGGCTACGCGCGTAACGCACGGAAAGCCAAGCTCTTGACCGAGGCCGGCGCCGAGTACGTGGTGGGGTCCTTGTGGCCGCTGCTGGAGATACTCCGGCACTAGGCGGCGCCCGGGCATGCCTGCCTGGTTGTCGGTCAATATCAGGCAGGTCCGGGCAGCTTGATCCGTTAACCGGGTACGGCAGCAGGGCCTCCTGCCTGACCGAGGCGTGTTTGCACGGCGGGTTGGGAAGGGGACGTTCGCTGTATGGCGGCCAGGCAAGCGCGTGACGGTGGTGGCAGGGCGTTCCGGCAGGTCTCCGAGGCGCTGCGGGCCCGGATGATGGACGGGACGTACCAGCTGGGTACCGAACTGCCCGCGCAGGGCAGGCTCGCCGAGGAGTTCGGGGTGTCCCGTGACACGGTCCAGCGTGTGGTGCGCGAACTGGGCAACGAGGGGTGGATCGAATCCCGTCAGGGCAGCCCGGCACGGGTCGTCAAGGTCCAGCGCGTGCAGTCCACCACGGCCAAGGCCAGCAGGTCACGGCAGGTGCTGACGCTGGGGCCGCTGATAAGCGAGGCGTTCGAGCAGCCCGACGTCTCCCTGGACGTCTTCACGTTGACCTCGGAGAGTCTGGACGCACACATCCGGGTGCAGTCCGAGCGCATCCGCGCCGGTGCCATCGCTCCGCGCAGAATCGGTGTACGGATGCTGCTGCCTGACCCGGCGCTAGACCTGCCGTATCCCGTCAGCAGGCAGGACAAGGACGATCCGCGCCTGCGGGAGCGGCTGCGCGCCATCACCGACCGGCACACGGAATCGCTGCGCACCGTGCTGAGGGACCTGCAGGTCGAGGGGTTTGTGCCGTCCGTCGACGTACAGATCAGGCATGTGCGGCTGGTGCCGGCCTTCAAGCTCTACGTCATCAACAGGACAGAAGTGCTGCACGGCCTCTACGAGGTGATCGGACGGCCCATCATCCTGGGCACGGGCGAGGAGATCGACGCGCTCGACGTGCTGGGTCTGGGCGCGATGCTGACCCACCACGTCGAGGACGCCGACCCGAACTCGCCGGGATCGGTCTTCGTGCTGAAGATGAAGGCCTGGTACGAGTCGGTCTGGCACCTGCTCGCGAGTTAGGCTCGTTATGCGGACGTGCTCTGCTGTCTCGGACGTGTCCACCGGGGGTCGCCGATCACGGGGTGCTCTGGTTTGATCTCGGCGAGCTTTTGCCACAGATTCTCGTACCACGCGATGTGGTGATCCGCGATCTCTCTGACCGGATGGGAATTCGATTTCAGATCCCAGCCGATGTAACGGGCTCGTCCGTAGAGCGGCGCGAATCCTTGGGCGTCGAGGATCTCGTACTGATTCTCCTGCGGTCCGACGGTGTCCGGCTCGATCCCGTAGGGAGTGGTGAAGACTCGCTCACGGTTCAGGATGTACAGCTTCCGATCCGGTATCTGTGTCGCCTCCCGGATCTCGCACGATATGGCCATTTTCGGATTTTTTGCCTGTATGGCGTTGAGCATGCCCTTGAGCCTCGTCCAATTGGGTTTGGTGAACTCGTCGCGCATGCGTTCGCGATTTTTCGGGGAGTCCGCGAAATAATACTTCGTAGTGTCTGATTCGCTCGCTCGTGGTGCCGGAACGAGGCCTCCCGGCAGCCCCATCGGAAGGTTCAGGTGGGCGATGATGATGCGAAGATGCAGCTCGACCGTGTGTACTTCTCGGTCGGCCATCTTCCGCATCGGTACGGCAATCGCCTCAAGCAGTGTCTCCATGGTGAAGCCGGAGAAATCGACGTGTACGCTGCGGGCGCTGAAGGCTTCCCTGAATTCATCGTGCAATGTGTCCGAGTCGGCGAACACATAGACACCCGCGGCCTCTTTGGAGCCGGACTCGCTGATGGCGTCGTAGAGGATGAGGGCGATCAGCGATGCGAAGGAACCCCCCAGTAGCTGCTGATCCTTGAGGGCGTCGCCGAGCGGACCGATCAGAGCGCCGGCGCCTTGCAGGACGGCGGTCAGTCCCAGCACCGACTTGACGATGCGGGGTTTCCAGCTGCTCAGCGTGGACCGGATACGGTCGAGTCTGGTCGGGCCATTGCCGGCTGGACTGCGAGAAGACACCCAAACCCCCTGTGGGCGCCGCGGCTTCGTGGCGCCGACGCTGCCCGGTAGCTCTCCGTGCAGCCATCATGCCCGGCGTCACTTCGCAGCACCAGAAGGTCAGTTGGGACTCGATCTGCCTTCCACGGCCTCGATGAGGGGTTTATGGGAGGACACGACGTACTTCGCGCCGAGGTCCAGCATCTGCGCCGCGCGCTCGGGCGACTGCGTGTAACCGAGGAAGGGGGTTCCGGCTTGCTGTGCCGCACTGAGATCGGTCAACTGGTCGCCGATGAGAAGAGCCGCCTCGGGCGGCAGGCCGACGTACTTCAGGGCGCGCTCCACCGAACCGGGGTGGGGCTTCATGTCTCGTAGCAGCGGGTCGCGGCCTGCGACGGCGTAGACCTTCTCCTGCCGCTGGACCCGCTCGCCCTTGAAGAACTCCCAGATGGGCCCGTCGGAGTTGTTGCTGACGATGACGAGGGGCGGACCGTGCTTGGAAAGCACGTCGACGAGGCGGACCAGATGGGGTGCCGGCATCGCTGTCTTGACGGCTTCGTACTCGTATCCGGTGACGATTTTTTCGGCTTCGACGAGTCCCTGGGGATCGAGCCGTTCGGGGGCCGACCGGTCGTACATCTCCCGCAGCAGGCGGAGGATGCCGTGCGAATCGTCGCATGCGTCGACCTCTGGATCGACGTAGCCCCAGACCACCCGTACGGCCGCCTTGATCTCGCGGGCCACGGGGGCCGTCGACCGACCGCGGAACAGGTCGGTGACCGGTCCGTCGAAGTCGAGCAGTACGGCATGCACGTCCGTCAGCAACTCCCGCAGAGCCGCACCGTGATCGGCTGCGCTGCTCATGGGCTTCCTCCTGTCGCCTCGGCCAGTGTGGACCACGTCGCGCGCGGCGGCCAGCACCGCAGCTCATGGCGCGCGAGGGACCCGGAGTGAGCGGACGCAGGGTGATTCATCGTTGCACATACGTGCGTCCAATCGTTGTCCCGCGAGACCAGGTTCGACGAGTCGTGGACGTCTGGCACGATGCACGCCAGCACAGGAGTACCGTGCTCCCACTTCTGCACCCTTCGGAAGGGTCACGGCGAAAGAAACGGGCAATGTCACTCGAACTGGCTTCCCTTGCTCGGCTGCACGCGGTCGAGATGAGTGGCGACGAGGGTGTGGTCGAAGGGCCGCTCCACGGTTACCACCACGAGACGTATGTCTTTCCGCTGTCCGGGGAAATGGAGGGTGGGCGATCGGGGCGCTGGAAATGCCGGGAGCCGCGTGCCGACCTTCTCTGGTTCGATCGTCGATGCTTCTCTTCCGAGGAGAACTTGCTGAGAGCTCTCCACGGTCAGGTTCTCCGAATTCCGGATATTATCGATGTTGATGGAATCGGGTTGCAGAGTTTTATCGAGGGGGATACCCTCGCTTATTTTCATAAATCGGGGACCGTGATCCCCGGTCATTTTCTTGATCAGATCATGGACTTGTTCCGGCAGATGGTCGGCATTCGGCCCGATTCCCTTTCGGTCGAACGGCGGTGCAAGCTCGACGACCGTCCCGATGACGGTGACACGGACGGTTTCCTGGAGCGGCTCGTCCTTTTCGCCGAGCAGCGGGTCTACCGGGCGAACCTGGAGAGGTTCGCCAGCCTGTTCGAGGATCTCTGGCTGGGTGAAGATTCGTTCAGGCATCTCCGGAAAAACGTCTTCGGGCTGGAGAGACGCCCTTTCTGCCTGCTCCACGCCGATCTGCATCGCGAGAACTTCATCGTTGATGCCGAGTCCACGCTGTGGACGATCGACTGGGAACTCGCGATGCTGGGCGACCCGCTGTACGACCTGGCAACGCATCTCCATTTGATGCGCTATCCGGCACGACAGGAGCGTGTTGTCGCCCAGCGCTGGTGCGAGACTGTTGAAGGCGTCCGTGCCGGCAGCTCGAACGGCTGGGGGGACGACCTGGAACGTCTGCTCACCTACAAGAAGGCCCAGTCCGTCTTCACCGACGTGATCCGCACCGCCCTGGAACTGGACACCGACCCGGAGCCGAGCTGGTGGCAGATCGCGCCCGCCGCATTCAAGGTTCGCAAGGTGCTGGCCGTCGCCGCGTCGTCCTTGGGACTCGAAGAGGTTCCCGGAACCCGCAGGATCGTGACGGCATTGATGCGATGGTGTCGCGAACACGGCTCCGCCCCCGCTGAGAACGTGCCGTGACACCGGACGGGCTGTGGACTCGTGCGCCATGTACCGGCTCTCCGGACCGACCTGAACGTGTGGTCCCGGGAGGGCGCGGCCGAGGCCGCGGCGGCGACCTGAACCAAACACTTCGACGATCTGTGGAGCCTCGCGAAGCTCCCGCAGCGGCGGCAGGAGACCTCGCTCTGACCACCGCTGCGTAGGCTCCCCCCATGGGTGAGATGGGCCTGCGTGAGCGCAAGAAGCGGCGGATGTACGAGGACGTGTCGGACATCGCCGTGCGGCTGTTCCTGGCGAAGGGGTTCGACGCGGTGTCGGTCGCCGAGGTGGCCGCCGCCGCCGGGATCTCCAAGCCGACGCTGTTCCGGTACTTCCCGGCCAAGGAGGACCTGGTCCTGCACCGGATCGCCGACCACGAGACGGAGGCCGCGCGGCTGGTCGCGGGGGCCGACTCCCCGGTCGGCGTGCTGAGGGCCCACTTCCTGGACGGACTCCGGCGCAGCGACCCGATCACCGGGCTCAACGACCACCCGCAGGTCCTCGCCTTCCACACTCTGCTCAACAGCACCCCCACCCTGGTCGCCCGGCAGTACGCCTACCTGGAGCGGTCGGAGGCCGCGCTCGCCGAGGCCCTCGGCGGCACCCTGGAGGCCAGGCTGGCCGCCGGCCAGATCATCGCCGTACAGCGGATCCTCGCGCAGGACAACTGGCGGCGGATCGCGGCGGGGGAGCGGGTCGAGGACGTGCGGGAAGGCGCGGTGCGGGCGGCGGAGGAGGCGTTCGGACGGCTGGAGCGGTCACTGGCGGACCCCGGCTGAGTTCCGGTAAAAAATTTAACCCGGTCACGATTTCTCGTTTACGCTGTTCCCCATGCAGCAGGAACTCGACCGCGAACGCGCCTACCACGACATCTGCCGAGCCGCCCTCGCCCGCATGGTCGAAGGCGCCGTCGAGCACGTCGTCACCGGTGAGGACGTCTCCGCGTCCGGTGCCGACGCCGAAGTGCTCGGGTACCGGCTGCGCAGCCGGGCCAAGGAGATGCGCGAGCTCCCGGAAGGACCGCTGTTCTTCGGCAAACTGGACTTCGACGCGGGAGAGCACGCGGGGCAGAGCTACCGCATCGGCCGGCTGCGGATCAGCGAGGAGCCGACCGCCCCGCCCCTCGTCGTCGACTGGCGCGCCCCCGTCTCCCGCGCCTTCTACCAGGCCGGCCCCGACGACCCGCAGGGCGTGGCGGTACGCCGGCGGTTCGGCTGGGCGCCCGGCAGCCGCGGTGCCTCCGCCGACCTCACGGGGATGGAGGACGAGCGGCTCGGCAAGGGGGAGTCCGGGACCGGGACACTGCTCACCCGGGAGATCGAACGGCCCCGCGTCGGCCCCATGCGCGACATCGCCGCCACCATCCAGCCCGACCAGGACGACCTGGTCCGCGCCGGCCTCGCCGACTCCGTCTGCGTCCAGGGCGCCCCGGGCACCGGCAAGACCGCCGTCGGCCTGCACCGCGCCGCCTACCTCCTCTACACCCACCCGCAGCGCATCCGCCGCTCCGGCCTCCTGATCCTCGGCCCCAACCGCACCTTCCTCTCCTACATCTCCGAGGTCCTCCCCGCCCTGGGCGAGACCGGCGTACGGCAGACGACCCTGCCCGAGGAGATCGGCCGCCACCCGGTCACCGGCACCGACCCCGACCGCACCGCCGCGCTCAAGCACGACCCGCGGATGGCCGAGGTCCTGCGCCGCGCCCTGTACGCCCACATCCGCACGGACGCCGTCACCCCCCTCTCGCTCTCCGACGGCACGTACACCTGGCGGGTGCCGGCCGGCACTCTGACGGCGATCGTCGAGGGGGTACGGGACGAGGAGCCGCCGTACGCCGTCGGACGGGAGCGGGTGCGGGGGCGGGCGATGCGGGCCGTACAGCTCCAGGCCGAACGGCGGGCGGGTCCGCAGCCCGGCGCCTGGACCCGGCGCCTGGAACGCTCCCGTGCGATGGGCGCCTACCTCGACACCGTCTGGCCGAAGGTGCGCCCGGAGGAGGTGGTGGCCGAACTCCTCACGGACGAGGGGGTGCTGGCGGCGGCCGCCGAAGGGCTCCTGACCTCCGGCGAACAGCGTGACCTGCGCTGGGCCCGCCCGCCGCGCTCGTACAAGTCCGCCCGCTGGTCGGCCGCCGACCTGGTCCTCCTCGACGAGGTCGCGGGGCTCGTCGAACACCCCGAGGGGTACGGCCACATCGTCGTCGACGAGGCCCAGGACCTGTCTCCCATGGAGTGCAGGGCGATCGCCCGGCGGGCCGTCTTCGGCTCCCTCACCGTCCTCGGCGACCTCGCGCAGGCCACCACGCCCTGGTCGGCGCGGAGTTGGGACACAGTACTGGGCCACCTGGGCAAGCCGGACGCAGCCGTCGTCCCGCTCACCACCGGTTTCCGCGTCCCGGCGGCGGTCGTGGCCCTGACCAACCGGCTGCTGCAACGCCTGGGCACGGACGTACCCCCGGCCGAGTCGTACCGCGGCGACGGCGAGGTGCGGATCCGCCCGGCCGACGACGTGCACGCGGCGACGGTCACCGCCGTCCGGGAGGCCCTGGCCCACGAGGGGTCGGTGGGGGTCGTGGCGGCGGACGCCCAGGTGACCGCCGTACGCGAGGCGCTGACGGCCGCCGGCGTCGAACCGGCGGGACCGGACGAACTGGGCGCACGGGTGGCCGTGGTCCCGGCGAGCATGGTCAAGGGCCTGGAGTACGACCACGTGGTGGCCGTGGAACCGGCGGCGGTGGCGGAGGGGGAGGAACGGGGGCTGCACCGGCTGTACGTGGTCCTGACGAGGGCGGTGTCCCGGCTGGACGTGGTGCATGCGAGACCGTTGCCGTTCTAGGGGACGGTGGGGGCAACGCCCTGCTTCTGGCTTTTAAGGGGCGCGGAGCCGTATCAATATGCGGCTCCGCCGCGTGGGCGCGACCAGCCCCCACGCACCCGCAGCCGCCCTGCAACCTTTCCCGGCACTCTCTGCGATGCGATCCTGTCCCCCGATGCTCCTCTTCCTAGACATCGACGGAACCCTCATCCCCTTCGGCGCCCCCGCCGACCACCCCTACCCGGTCTACGGGGCCGCCCCAACCTCATCGGCCCCCCTCCTCACCCGCATCGACCCCGCCCTCGGCCCCCGCCTGGCCGCCCTCCGCTGCGACCTCGTCTGGGCCACCACCTGGATGGACGACGCCAACGACTGCGTCGCCCCCTGGCTGGGCCTGCCCCCGCTGCCGGTCGTGGAGTGGCCGGACGAGGAGGCGCCGCCGGCCCTGCTGCACTGGAAGACCCGGCCCCTGGTGGCGTGGGCCGGGCAGCGGCCGTTCATCTGGATCGACGACGAGCTCACCGAGGCCGACCGCGCCTGGGTCGCCGCCCACCACCACGCGCCCGCCCTGCTGCACCGCGTCGACCACCAGTTCGGTCTGACGGAGGCGGACTTCGCGGTGCTGGAGGACTGGCTGGCCAGCCGGCGCTGACGCCTCACACCCGGCGCGGCGCGCTCGCGGTGACGCAGTCCGCGACGGTGTCGGCGAAGACCCGGGCGAGCGGGGAGAGCGCGTCCCAGCGGCGCACCGCCCAGCCGACGGTCAGGGGAGGCAGGTCGGGGACAGGGATGAGCCGGAGAGGGTCGTCGCCGCCGGGTGCCCGGCGGCCGGGCAGTGCGGGTACGACGGCGTGGCCGAGGCCGAGTTCCGCCAGCAGGAGGGCGGTGTCCCAGTCGGCGACGCCGGTGTCGGAGCTGCTCCGGACGCCCAGTTCGGTGAACGCGGCGTCGAGGCGGGCACCCGAGGTGGAGCTCTGCGGCAGCCGGATGAGGCGGATGCCGGCGAGATCGGCCACCTCGATACGGGCCCGATGCGCGAGCGGGTCGTCGGTGCGGACGGCCAGTACCCAGGGCAGGTCCACGACAGGGCGCTGCTCGATGCCGCGGACCGGGCTGCCGAGGGTGACCCAGGCGAGGTCGAGGTGGCCGGCGGCGAGGGCGTCGAAGCAGCTGCGGCTGGAGGTCTCCGTCTGGAACTCCAGGCTCACCTTCGGGTAGCGCTGCCGAAAGGCGACGATGGCCTCGGACATGAAGTGCCGTACGGTCGTTCCGCCCGTGGTGACGCGTACCGAGCCGCTGTCGCCGTCGACGAGGTCGCCGAGGCGCCGCAGCGCCGAGTCCAGACCGGCGATGCCGTCGGCGGCCGCGTCCCACAGGATCCGTCCGGCGTGGGTGGGTACGACGCCTCGTGACTGGCGCTCCAGGAGGCTCACGCCGGTCTCCCGTTCCAGCCGCTTCACGTGCTGGCTGACCGCGGACTGGGTGCAGGCCAGCTCCCGGGCCACGGCGCTGAGGCTGCCCGCCCGGCACACGGCCACGAAGACACGCAGGTCGTCCAGAGTCATGTACCCCAAGCTACAGCTTGGGTCTGTCTAGAAATCCTTAGGATTGACTGGGGTTGGCGGTACTCGCGATGATCGGCGCAGGGCCCTGGGCGGCAACCCGTCCGGCGCCTTCGCGGGGTCCGGACCCCTGGCGGAGGCACGGACGGGTGCCGACCCGAGCGACGGAAGGAACCCGCCTCGTGTCCGCTTCCCCCGTACCTCCTGATGCCTCAGCTCGTGCCGTCGCGCTCCTGCGTGCGCTCGGTGCCGCCGAGATCGACCACCCCGGCGGCACGCTTCTCGTGCACCTCCAGCGCGTCCAGGAGCTACTCGCCGCCTGGGGCGCCCGCCCCGCCCTCCAACTCGCGGGCCTGTGCCACGCGTTCTACGGCACCGACGGCTTCCCCACCGCCCTGCTCCCGCTGGACCGCCGTACCGAACTCGTGGCGGTGATCGGTGCGGAGGCCGAGGCGATCGTGTACCTCTACGCCTCGTGCGACCGGAAGGCCACCTACCCGGCGCTCGCGAACCCCGACGGGGCCTTCCACGACCGCTTCACCGGACATGCCCGTGTTCCCGAACCCGGGTTGCGCCGGGACTTCGCCGAGCTGTCCGCCGCCAACGAACTCGATCTCGCCCGCGTCGACCCGTCCTTCCGCGAGGAGTGGGGAGCCCGACTCCTGGCCCTGTTCACCCGCTTCCGCCCCCTGCTGAGCCGGCCGGCCTGGTCCGCGTGCCGCGCCGTTCTCGCTCCGCACCTAGGGTGTTCAGCGCGGAAGTCCACTGATCGGCCCGGAGGCGCCATGTCCCTGCAGATGAAGCTGGTCGCTATAACGCTCGACTGCCCTGATCCGCTGGCTCTGGCGGCGTTCTATCAGCAGGCCACCGGTCTTGAGCCGCATCCGAAGTCGGACGCCGACTTCGCGGGTCTCAACGGTGAGCACGGACTTCTCATCGGTTTTCAGCGGGTCGACGACTACCGGGCGCCGAACTGGCCCGGCCAGACCGTTCCCCAGCAGCTCCACATCTGCTTCAAGGTCGACGAGGACCTGGCCGAGGCCGAAGCCCGGCTGCTGGAGCTGGGCGCGGGCAAGCCGGATCACCAGCCGCACGGCGACAAGGCACGGGTCCTCACCGATCCGGTCGGCCATCCGTTCTGCATCACCACGCGCTGATCGGCGCTGCCGGCTGACGCACCTCCGCGTGCGCATGCGTGGCGTCAGCGGGCGAGGCGGGTCGGCTTGCGAGCCAGGATCTGGATTCCCTCGGACTCGTGCCCGTTCATGGTGGCGACGGTGATGCGGCGGGTGCCGGCGATCTCGAAGTCCGCGAGCAGGGAGGTGAACCATTCGCCCGGGTGGTGGCGGCAGACCGCGCCGTCGCCGGTCTCGAACACCCCGTAGGTGCCGTGGCGTTCCGCGAACCTGGCATAGCGGTCACGATTGCGCTCGTCGTCCTGGAGCAGCAGGTCGCTGAGGTAGAGCATTCCGCCCGGCCTGAGCACGCGGCTCAGTTCGCCGACCAGTCGTCGCTGTGCGTCGTCGCCGGGTACGCAGGTCAGCACCGCGAAGAGGAGGACCACGTCGATGCTCGCGTCCGGGAGGGCCGTCTCCGGCGGCGGGTCCAGTACGGCGAAGCGCATCGTGGGATGCAGGGTGCGTGCCCGGGAGGTCATCCCCGGTGAGGTGTCGACGCCGGAGAGGTCGGTGAAGCCCCGCTGTTCGAGGGCGTGCATGGTCCGGCCGTAGCCGCACCCGTAGTCCAGCAGCGCGGCATGCCGGTCGATGCCGTCCAGCCACGGCATGTGCAGTGGGTGCGTGAACGTCTTGGTCGTCGCGGCGGCGTCCCAGTAGGCGGTCTGGCTGTCTGGGGCGGACATGGCGGATACCTCCGTCGCACTCTGGAACAGCCCGGAAACCCGTGGAACCGCACCCTCGTGGGCTGTTACCGTCAATCTGCCCGTAGTCACCCCGTCAAGGACGTGCCGTTGTACACCAAGTGAGAACCCCCGAGCGCTGATCCGTCGCGCGTCGCACATGTGCCACGCGCTCCTTTTCGCTGCGGTCTTCTCACTGGAACCGGTGTATTTCTGTGTCCAAGAACCGGGTGGTCGTGCCCACTTGCCTATCGCTGGTCCTCCGCCGTTGCCACAGGTGCGCCTCCGGGTGCTTCCGGGCGAACGGCGAGTTCCGGGTCAACCCGAACCACAAGCCCCTCGACGCCTGGCTCCTCGCGCTGTGCACCGGGCGCGGGGGCACCACCAAGGCCGCTGTCCTGGAGCGGATGAACGTGCGCTCCGTACGGCCCGAGGTTCTGAACCTGCTGTACGGCAGCGCCCCCGGCCCGGCTGCCGGGCTGCTTCAGTGGCCGGTCGTACGGCGCCGCGACGTGGGCGGCTCGCGGCGGACCGGGCGGCCGGCCTGGCAGTCGCCGTACGGTCCGCCGCGGCGCCGGGCACACCGCGGCCGGTGGGCGCCTGTGCCGGGGGTGGCCTGGTCCCCGTCCGATTTGCGGCGGGGATACCTGTGCGACCGGTGCGTCTGAGCGGCGAGCTCCCGGGCGACTCCGCTTTCATGCTCAAGCGCTGAGTCCTTCCGGCCCGGGGCCTGTCCGGCGGTATCCGATCCGCCGGTCAGGCCCTGGCGGCACGCCGGAGCCGGGGCGATGTCGGTCGGCCCGCAATTGCGACGTCTACGGGCTCGGCCGCACGGCCATCCGGGTATGGCGCGGCACACTTTTGCAAGCGGGTGCTTGCAATTGTTAGCGGGGGTGGGGCACTGTGGAGACATGGCATCGCTGAACGTCGGCAATCTCGGTGAGTATCTGCGTGAACAGCGGCGCAACGCGCAGCTGTCACTCAGGCAGCTCGCCGATGCCGCCGGGGTGTCCAATCCGTACCTGAGCCAGATCGAGCGCGGGCTGCGCAAGCCGAGCGCGGAGGTGCTGCAGCAGGTCGCCAAGGCCCTGCGGATCTCCGCCGAGACGCTGTACGTCCGCGCCGGAATCCTCGACGCCGAGCGGGATCTGAACGAGGTGGAGACCCGTGCGGTCATCCTCGCCGACCCCACCCTCGACGAGCGGCAGAAGC
Organism: Streptomyces sp. GbtcB6; assembly: GCF_019091475.1. NCBI lineage: Bacteria > Bacillati > Actinomycetota > Actinomycetes > Kitasatosporales > Streptomycetaceae > Streptomyces > Streptomyces sp. GbtcB6. The sequence continues at coordinate 100,197 of NZ_JAGXJL010000005.1, forward strand.
AGGTGCTGCTGCAGATCTACGAGTCGTTCAGGAAAGAGAACGGCTTCGGGTCGGGCGAGGAGCGCGCGAGCGACACGGACACCCCCGGCGCCAAGGGTGACGCCGGCGGCGAGACCGGTGACAGCGACACCGACGACAGCGAGACCGATCCGCGGCGGACGGCCGGATGAGCCGGCCAAGCGCGCCGGCCGCCGCGCCGCGGACCACAAAACCCTCAGCCGAACTTTAATACGGGAGGACCATCACCATGGCCATCACCGACGACCTGCGCAAGACCCTCAGCGACCCGACTCCGCTCTACTTCGCCGCCGGCACCGCCGACCTGGCCCTCCAGCAGGCCAAGAAGGTCCCCGGCCTGGTCGAGCAGCTGCGCGCCGAGGCCCCGGCCCGCATCGAGGCGGTCCGCCACACCGACCCGAAGGCCGTGCAGGAGAAGGCCACCGCCCGCGCCAAGGAGGCCGGTGCCAAGGCCAAGGAGGCGCAGGTCAACCTCCAGTCCAAGGTCAACGACTTCATCGTCTCCCTCGACGGCGACCTCAAGAAGCTCGGCGAGTCCGCCCAGGACTTCGCCCTGCGCGGGGTCGGCGTGGCCGCCGAGTACGCGGTCAAGGCCCGTGAGACCTACGAGAAGGTCGCCGAGCACGGCGAGCAGGCCGTGAAGACCTGGCGTGGTGAGGCCGCCGACGAGATCGAGGACCTGGCCATCGCCGTCGAGGGCAAGCCCGAGCCGGTCGTGGTCAAGGAAGAGGAGAAGAAGGCGGAGGAGCCGAAGGCCGCCGAGGCCAAGCCGACCGCGGTGAAGAAGGCCCCGGCCGCCAAGAAGACCCCGGCCCCCCGCAAGGCCACCCCGGTCAGGAAGACCACCCCGCCGGCCAAGTAACCGCGGCGTGCGCGTCAGCAGAACGTACGGACCGGGCACCTTGAGGGTGCCCGGTCCGTTCTACGGGTACGGTGGCCGAGTAGGGATCGGGAGAGAGCGGGCGGTGGCAGCATGCTGATGTTGGGGTTCGCAGGGTTCCTGGGACTGTTGAAGATCGTCCTGATGGTCCTGGCCGCGTTCGGGCTGGTCGACGCCGTGTTCCGGCGTGAGGACGCCTTCCGCGCGGCCGACAAGCAGAACAAGATGTTCTGGCTGATCATCCTGGCCATCGCCCTGGTCGTCAGTTACCTCTTCTCGATCCTCTCCATCCTCCCGATCGCGGGCCTGGTGGCGAGCATCGTCTACCTCGTCGACGTCCGGCCCGCGGTCAAGCAGGTGTCGGGCGGTGGCGGCGGCTGGCGAGGCCGCCGCGGCGGAAGCAGCAGCGACGGCCCGTACGGCCCGTACAACGGCGGCCGCTGACCTCAGTGATTTTGCCGTCGACTTTCAGGACGCGCCCGCAACAACGCGCCCCGTAAGGGGCGCGGGGAACTGCGCGACAAGCCACGACGCACCCGCATCCGGCTGGCGACAGGTCCCCCACGGCGAGCAGCCGATCAGACTCCCCGATCCAGCAGCACCACGGCCACGTCATCCGTCAGCTCGCCCCCATTGAGCTGCCGCACCTCATTCACCGCCGCCCGCAACAACGCCTCCCCGGTCAGGCCGGAGGCCAGCTGCCGCCGGACCATCTCGACCATCCCGTCCTGCCCCAGCCGCTCCCCGCCCGAGCCCACCCGGCCCTCGATCAGGCCGTCGGTGTAGAGCATCAGGCTCCACTCGGCGCCCAGCTTCACCTGCATCCGCGGCCAGCGGGCCCCCTTCAGCAGCCCCAGCGCCGGGCCGTTGTTCTCGTACGGCAGCAGTTCGGCAGGCCGCCCGGGCCTGGCCACCAGCGGCGCCGGATGACCGGCCAGGCACAGCCCGGCCCGGCGCCCGTCCGGCGCTATGTCGACGGTGCAGAGCGTCGCGAAGATCTCCTCGTCGGAGCGCTCGTGCTCCAGCACCTCCTGCAGCGTGCCCAGCAGCTCGTCGCCGCTCAGCCCCGCCAGGGTCAGCGCCCGCCAGGCGATCCGCAGCTCCACGCCGAGCGCGGCCTCGTCCGGGCCGTGCCCGCAGACGTCACCGATCATCGCGTGCACGGTCCCGTCGGGCGTGCGCACGGTGTCGTAGAAGTCACCGCCGAGCAGCGCACGGGAGCGGCCGGGGCGGTAGCGGGCGGCGAACCGCAGCGAGGAACCCTCCAGCAGGGGTGTGGGCAGCAGGCCCCGCTCAAGACGGCGGTTCTCCTGCGCGCGCAGCCGCCCCTCCGCGAGCTTGCGCTCGGTCGTGAGGGAACGTTTGCGCTCGACGGCGTACCGGATGGCACGGCTCAGCAGCCGTCCGTCCAGTTCGTCCCGGAAGAGGTAGTCCTGCGCGCCGACGCGCACGGCCTCGGTGCCGCGCTCGGTGTCACCGGAGGCGGTGAGCGCGAGCACGGCGTGCCGGGGCGCGAGCTCCAGGACGTGCTTGAGCACGGCCAGCTCGCCCTCCGCGTCCTTGCCGCCCGGCGCCGGCAGCGCCAGGTCCAGCAGGATGCAGTTGACGTCGTCGGTCAGCAGCCGCTCGGCCTCGGTGAGGTTGCGCGCGGTGCGGACGCGGATCGAGGTGCCGGACGCGTCGCGCAATTCGGGCAGGACCGGCGAACCGGCCGGATCGTCCTCGATCAGCAGCAGGGTGAGAGTGGTGCCGCCGGTGTTCTGGGCGACGGCTTCCGTGCGGTTGGCCTCTTCCTTGAGGGGGCCGCCGTCCTGTGCGGGCGCTGCGGCCGGCGCCTGACCACTCTCCACGGCCGGGATCGCTCTCTGCCGCGGTACGGGTACGGGCATCGTGTTGGGTTCCTTCCCTCCCCCCGAGGGCATGGCGGGGCGAGGGACCTCGACCCACCCGAGGGGGGACCATAGCGGTACTGGCCACCGCAACGGAATGGTGTGAGCCGCGTCGCTCTGTCTCAGGCCTCTGTCATATGCCGCGTGCCCTACCGCAGTTGGGCAAGAGAGTCGCCCGGCGGGAATGACGAAGGTCACGTGCCGCCCGGGTTTGAGAGGGCGTTGGCGTGCACTGGGTCACATGGCGCAACTCACGAAAGGGACATCACGCTCAAACTCGACTGCAACGCTCAGGCGTCCGGTCGTACCACCCCGAGGATCGGCATCGAGCCCGCGCCGCCGATCGACACCGTCCGCCCCGGACGCGGGGCCTGGATGATCGCGCCGTCCCCGATGTACATCGCGACATGGCTGGCGTCGTCGTAGTAGATGATCAGGTCGCCGGGGCGCATGTCCTTGGCGTCGATGTGCTTGAGCTGCTTCCACTGCTCCTCGGAGGTGCGCGGGATCGGCTGCCCGGCGCTCGCCCAGGCCTGCGAGGTCAGCCCGGAGCAGTCGTAGGAGTCCGGGCCCTCGGCGCCCCACACGTACGGCTTGCCGAGCTGGGCGGTGGCGAACGCGACCGCCTTCTTGCCCGCGGCCGACGCCTTGGTGTGGATCTCGTCGAGTATCCCGGTGTCCAGCCAGGCGGTCTGCGCCTTGTAGGCGGCCTCCCGCTCCAGCTCGGCGAGACGCTCCTTCTGCTTCTTCTCCAGCGTCGACTCGAGCTTCTCCGCGGCGGCGATCCGCTGCTTGATCTTCTTCTTCGCGGCGGCCTTCGCCTTGCGGCCGGCCTCCAGCCTGTTCCACTGGGAGGCCGCGTCCGCCGCGTACTGCTTCAAGTCCTGCTGGGTCTGGGTCAGTTCCCTGATCAGGGCCTTGGTGGCCCGCTGGCCCTGGAGCACCCGCCCGGCCCCGTCCAGGAACTCGGAGGGGCTGTCGCTCAGTATCAGCTGGGCGGTGTCCGGCAGTCCGCCGGTGCGGTACTGGGCGGCGGCCGCCCGGCCCGCCCGCTCCTTCAACTCGTCGAGCTTCTGCTGCCCCTTGACGATCTTCTTGGCCAGGTCGACGATCTCGGCGGACTGCTTCTGGGCCGCCTCCTCGGCGGCGTTGTACGCGTCGGTGGCGACGGCCGCGTCGTGGTAGAGGTCGTCCAGCTTCTCGCGTACGGCCTCAAGGTCCTTGTCCGGCGGGAGGGTCGCGGAAGCGCCGGCCGAGGCCGAGGCGGTGGGGGAGGGTGTCGGGCTGGGTGCCGCGAACGCCGTGCCGGGTGCCGCCAGCACCGTCACCGCGCAGACCACGGTCACCGCCGTCGCCAGGATCCCGCGCCCACTCGGCCGGACGGTGTGCTTGTCCGGTCCCATGACCCGACCCCCCAAAACTGATTAACCGTCAGTAACTTACGGTACGTGGAGGATCGTGCCACGTAGTGCCGCAAAGCGACAGAGGTGCGACAGGGGTGACGACAGGCGGTTTCCTCCCCGGTTTCCCCCCGAGCATGACGATCTTCCCGCCTTTGTGACGAACGACTCATCGAGATCGTTCCCGGCCGGCCGCCCCGTCAGTCCGAGGGCGCCAACGCCTCCCACGCCACCGTCACTTCGCCCTGCCGCCAGCGCACCGCCGAGTCCGTCACCGGCCAGTCGGCCGTCAGATCCCGGACCGCCCGGATCCAGCGCTGCCGGGCCCCGTACGACGCGTAGGGCGCGGCCGCCGCCCATGCGCGGTCGAAGTCCCGCAGGAACGCGTGTACCGGTTCGCCCGGCACATTGCGGTGGATCAGCGCCTTCGGCAGTCGTTCGGCGAGGTCCGAAGGGCGTTCCAGGGAGCCGAGCCGGGTCGCGAAGGTCACCGTCCGGGGCCCCTCCGGGCCGAGTGCGACCCACACGTGCCGCCGCCCGATCTCGTCACAGGTCCCCTCCACCAGCAGCCCGCCGGGCGCGAGCCGCCCGCACAGCCGCTGCCACACGTCGGCGACCTCGCCCTCGTCGTACTGCCGCAGCACGTTGGCCGCGCGGATGAGCAACGGCCGCGCGGAGACGGGAATCTCGAACCCGCCGTGCCGGAAGGCGAGCCCCTCGCGCTCGTACGGCCTGGCGGCGGCGACCCGCGCGGGCTCGATCTCGACCCCGACGACACGCGCGCCCGGAGCGACGGTACGGAGCCGGCCGAGCAGTTCGACGGCGGTCCAGGGGGCGGCGCCGTAACCGAGGTCGACGGCGACGGGGTCGACGGCGCGACGCAGGGCGCCGCCGTGCACGGCGGCGATCCACCGGTCCATACGGCGCAGCCGATTGGGATTGGTGGTCCCGCGCGTCACCGTTCCCACGATGGGGGTCCCCCCGCTCGAGCGAAGCCGAGAGTGGGGGAGGGAAGCGGCGCGGGCATTCATGCCTAAGAGGGTAAACAGTGAACGCCCCGAGGTGAGGCGCCCCGTAAGGGGCGCGGGGCTGTATCGACATGCGGCTACCGCCGCGTGAGCGCGACCAGCCCCCACCCACCCGCACCCGGCCCACAACCGAACCGCCCCTACGCACCGACCCCTCGAACGGTTGAGCGACCGCAGGCAATGTGTCGGCAAAATCGCCCTCCCCCGGAATGGGAATCCTCCCCTCCGCGTTGCAGTCCCCTGGAGGGCCCTCGACGTCCTCCCACCGGCATGCCCGCACAAAGGAGGACCGCCACGTGAGCCAGTACATCAGCAGGCTCGGGCGCCACTCCCCGTCGGCCGCCACCCGGCTTCGCCGGGCCCGTCGCCCCCGCCGCGTCGCGATGCTCTCCGTGCACACCTCACCGCTCCACCAGCCCGGCACCGGCGACGCCGGCGGCATGAACGTCTACATCGTGGAGCTCGCGCAGCGCCTCGCCGCGATCAACATCGAGGTCGAGATCTTCACCCGGGCCACCTCCGGCGGCCTCCCGCACACCGTGGAGCTCGCCCCCGGCGTCCTCGTCCGGCACGTCGACGCCGGCCCCTACGAGGGCCTCGCCAAGGAGGACCTCCCCGCCCAGCTGTGCGCCTTCACGCACGGTGTGATGCAGGCCTGGGCCGGCCACCGCCCCGGCTACTACGACCTCGTCCACTCGCACTACTGGCTCTCCGGCCACGTCGGCTGGCTCGCCGCGCAGCGCTGGGGCGTCCCCCTGGTGCACGCCATGCACACCATGGCCAAGGTCAAGAACGCCAACCTGGCCGACGGCGACACCCCCGAACCCGCCGCCCGGGTCATCGGCGAGACCCAGATCGTGGCCGCCGCCGACCGCCTCATCGCGAACACCTCCGAAGAGGCCGACGAACTCGTACGCCACTACAGCGCCGACCCCGCCAAGGTCGCCGTCGTCCACCCCGGCGTGAACCTCGACCGGTTCCGCCCCGCCGACGGCCGCGCCGCCGCCCGCGCCCGCCTCGGCCTCCCCCAGGACGCCCTGATCCCGCTGTTCGCGGGCCGCATCCAGCCCCTCAAGGCCCCCGACGTGCTGCTCCGCGCCGTGGCCGTCCTCCTCGACGAGCGCCCCGAACTCCGCTCCCGGATCGTCGTGCCGATCGTCGGCGGCCCCAGCGGCAGCGGTCTCGCCAAGCCGGAGGGCCTGCAGAAGCTGGCCGCGCGGCTCGGTGTCGCGGACGTCGTCCGGTTCCGCCCGCCGGTCGGCCAGGAGCAGCTCGCGGACTGGTTCCGGGCGGCCTCCGTCCTGGTCATGCCCTCCTACAGCGAGTCCTTCGGCCTGGTGGCGATAGAGGCCCAGGCGGCCGGCACCCCCGTCCTCGCCGCCTCGGTCGGCGGCCTCCCGGTGGCCGTACGGGACGGCGAGACCGGCTTCCTGGTGTGCGGTCACGATCCGGCCGACTACGCGCGCGTGCTGAGCCGTTTCGCCGACGACGCGTCTTTGGCGGACCGTTTCGGCAGCGCCGCCGCCCGGCACGCCCAGTGCTTCGGCTGGGACACGGCGGCCGCCGCCACCGCCGACGTCTACCTGGCCGCGACCCAGTCGCACCGCCGTCGCGTACGCTCGGCCCATGGGTGATGCTTCACAGGAACGGCAGGCCGCGCAGGTCATCGAGGGTGTCCTGAAGGACGCCGAACTGGAGTGGGAGAGCCCCGAGTCCGGCACCTACGTCGTACAGCTCCCCGGCACCCGCAAGCTGAAGACGACCGTCTCCCTCCTCGTCGGCCGCCACTCCCTCTCCCTGAACGCCTTCGTCATCCGGCACCCGGACGAGAACGAACCGGCCGTCCACCGCTGGCTCCTTGAGCGCAACCTCAAGCTGTACGGGGTGAGTTACGCCGTCGACCGCCTCGGCGACATCTACCTCACCGGGCGGCTCTCGCTCGCCTCCGTCACCGCGGACGAGGTCGACCGCCTCCTGGGCCAGGTCCTGGAGGCCGCGGACGGCGCCTTCAACACCCTCCTGGAGCTCGGCTTCGCCGCCGCGATCCGCAAGGAGTACGCGTGGCGGGTGTCCCGGGGCGAGTCGACGCGGAATCTGGACGCGTTCACCCATCTGATCGAACGTCCCGCTGACTGACGTACGGGTCCGTACCTGAATAACCCCTGCACGACTCTTTCGGGGCGCAGGGACGCCATGGCATGCTCGCGGCCGACGCAGATATGAACGTCGTTCACAACCATGAAAGCCGCCATGGGAAGGACGTACGGAATGAGCACCACGCACCACGACCACGGCATGACCAGACGGAGCCTCCTCGCCGGTGCCACCGCGGTGGCCGCGACCGCCGTGGCCGGTGGCACGGCCCGCGCATCGGACGCCGAAGTCCCCTCCCTCTGGCGGGAGTTCACCCGCACCCCCTTCACCCACCCGCAGATCCCGTACATCGGCCGGGCCGGGGCCGCCCGTATCCGCCGGCTCCCCGTGGTGGCCGACGTCCGCGCGTACGGCGCCGTGGCCGACGGCGTCACCGACTGCGCCCCCGCGATCAACCGTGCCATCGCCGCTGCCGGAAGGGCCGGCGGTGGCACGGTCACCATCCCGCCCGGCACCTTCCGCATCGACGGCCTGATCCTCCTCGGCCACGACAACGTGGTGCTGCGCGGCGCCGGCAGCGGTCGTACCACGCTGTACGCGACGAAGAACCTCACCGAGCTGATCGGCCCGTACGGTTCCCGCTACGGCGGCACGAAGTCGGCGTGGTCCTGGGCGGGCGGGCTCATCTGGCTGGCGCCGAAGTCCCGTTGGGACTCCCTGGTCGCGGCGATCAAGGCGCAGGCCTGGCCCTTCGAGGGCTGGACGGGCAACAAACGGGACGAGTGGGAGCAGCTGACGCCCGTCGAACCGGCCCGGCAGGGCGACCGGACGGTGACCGTCACCGACCCCTCCCGCCTGCGCCCCGGCCGCCTGGTCCTGCTCCGGGTCGCCGACGACACCGCCCACACCCTCCTCCAGCACATGTCCGGCGGCGGTCCGGGCCCGGCGTCGTACTACTGGGAGGACAAGACCAAGCTGCTGTCGTACGTCCCCTACGAGTGGCCCGTCCGCGTCACGGCGGTGCGCGGCCGCAGGGTGACGCTGGAGCGGCCTCTCCCGGTCGACCTGCGCCCCGAGTGGAACCCCCTGCTCACCACCCACGTCCGTGAACTGACCGGATCCGGCGTCGAGGGCCTCACCCTCGACGTCATGGAGACCCCGCAGTCCCCGCACCTCCTCGACAAGGGCTACAACGGGGTCGTCCTGCAGTGCGCGTACGACTGCTGGGTGGACGACGTGACCGTCCGCAACGTCGACAACGGCTTCGGCCTGGTCGCCGCCTCCGCCTGCACCCTGCGCCGCACCCGGGTCGGCGGCCGGGGCGAGCACCACCCCTACTTCTGCCGCGAGGGCTCGCACGACAACCTGATCGAGGACTTCACGGTCGAACAGCGCACGGTCCCGGCCCCCGCCGACACCCAGCTCCACGGCATCAACGTCGAAGGCCTGTCCTCCTACAACGTCTGGTCGCGCGGCGAGATGCAGATGGGCACCTTCGACTCGCACCGCGGGCTGCCCTTCGCCAACGTCCGCACCGACATCACCGTGGACAACAACGGCCGGCACGGCGGCGACGCCAACGCCGGGCCGCTGTTCGGCGCCCGCTTCACCCACTGGAACGTTCGAGTGACCAACGGCCGCGCGGGCCTGATGAGACTGGACGGACTCGCCCCGTACTCCGCCACGGTCGGCCTCAACACGGTCACCGAGTTCGACCAGATCGACGTACCGGACTTCACCGGCGACCTGAACTCCCGCCTGGAGCTGTACGGCACCTGGGACGCGGTACGGCCGCGGAACCTGTACGAGGCCCAGCGGAGGCTCTAGGCGTCATCGAGGGGCCTCGAACTGTCGCCCGTCCAACTGCTGTTAGCCTGCCGTAGCCCGGGGTCTTACCCGGCATTTACCTTCTCTCTCGTCAGCGAAGAGGTGTGCATGCGCGCAGGCAGATCTTCCGGTTCGGCGGTGGTGCTCGCGGGGGCGCTGGCTCTGGGGGCCTTCGCGGCACCGTCCGCGGCGGCGGCCGACACCGGGATCACGGTGACCGACATGGTCGTGAACAAGGGCAAGCCCATCGTGGTGGGCACCTCCGCGACGGTGAAGCCAGGCTTCACCTTCCGCATGACCTGGCCGTCCGGCGTCAAGCTCTCCGACGCGCAGGTGCTCCCGTTCCTCTACCACGACACCACGGCCGCCAAGGGCGACGCGGACGGCGGCATCTACATCAGCTCCGTCGGCTGCGGCGACAACGGCTCCCAGCCCGCCGACTGCGGCGGCGAGTTCTACATCGAGCCGCGTTACACGCTGGACTCCAACAACGACGCGACGACCTGGAAGATCGCGGCCGGCGCGAAGATCTGGGGCTCGGACGACAAGCTCAAGAGCCAGGAGATCCTGACCGGCCTCGGCACCGTGCAGGTCCTGCGCGCGGCCAAGGTCACCGCCAACGCCACCCCGGAGCCCGTCACCAAGGGCAGGACACTCACCGTGAAGGGCGCGATCACGCGCGCGGACTGGGTCAAGCACAAGTACGTCGGCTTCGGCGGCAAGTCGGCCAGGCTGCAGTTCCGCAAGAAGGGCAGCGGCACGTACACGACGCTGAAGACCGTGAAGGCCGACTCGGCCGGCGCTTTGAGGACCACGGTCAAGGCGGCCGCCGACGGCTACTACCGGTGGACCTTCGGCGCCACGTCCACCACGGGCGGCGCGACCTCCGCCGGCGACTACGTCGACGTCAGCTGAGGGACCGCGCCCTGGCCCTGGCGCTGTCGCTGTCGCGATAGCGCCCCGGGGTCACCCCCACCAGCTTCCTGAAGTGCCGGGTGAGATGGGCCTGGTCGTAGAAGCCGGTGGCGGTGGCCGTCTCGCCGGGCGGGACGCCGTCGAGCAGCAGCCGGCGGGCCCGGCCGACCCGGCGGGACATCAGGTACTGGTGCGGGGCGATGCCGTACGCGCCGCTGAACGCCCGTACGAGGTGGGCCGGGTGGGCGTGCAGCAGGCGCGCGGCCTCCTCCAGGGCGAGTCCGTCGGCGACGCGCTCGTCCAGGAGTTCGCGCAGGGAACGGGCGAGGGCCGGGCCGGGAGGCCTCTCGGTCACGAGCCGGGGGCGGAGCAGGCCCCGCAGCCGCTCGCCGATGAGGGTGAGCCGGCTCTCGGCCTCCAGTTCGTCGCCGGGGCGGGCGAGGGCGGAGTGCAGCTGCCCGACCCGCCGCCGCAGCAGCGGATCCCGCAGGTCGGGCCCGTCGACGGCGGCGCCGATGAGGTCCTCCCCGAGGAGGGTCCCGTCCAGGTACACCACGCGCTTGCGGAAGCCGTCCGCGGTGGCCGGGGAGCCGTTGTGCGGGACATGCGGCGGCAGCAGGGACACGGTGTCGCCCGGGGTGCCGTGCTCGTGCCGTTCGAGGTCGTACCGCACGGCACCGTCGTCCACGATGAGCAGCGTCCAGGCGTCATGGACGTGCATCGGATAGGCGTACTCGGTGAAGTGCGCGTGGAAGACCTCGGTGACGCCCGGGACGCGGGGGCGCCAGGCGGTGACTTCCTGGGCGACTCCCTGGGTGACGTGCTGCCGGGCGGCCATGCAAAGAACGTACAAGACCCGGATGAACGACGCCCGGCAGTCTCGGGGCATGAGCACTTTCGACACGAAGATCGCCGTGCTGCTGCGGGAGGACCTGGAGCCCTGGCAGCGCCTCAACGTCACCGCGTTCCTGGTCAGCGGCCTGGGCGCGACGCTCCCCGAGGTGGTCGGGGAGCCGTACGAGGACGCCGACGGGGTGGCGTACCTGCCGATGTTCCGGCAGCCGGTGCTGGTCTTCGAGGGCACGAAGGAGACCCTGAAGGCGGCGCACGAGCGGGCGCTGAGCCGAGCCCTGCCCCGGGCCGTCTTCACCGCCGACCTGTTCTCGACCGGCAACGACCGCGACAACCGCGCGGCGGTACGGGCGGTGCCGACGGCGGAGCTGGATCTGGTGGGGCTGGCGGTCTACGGGCCGCGGAACGGGGTGGACAAGGTGCTGAAGGGGGCGCGGATGCATCCGTGAGACCCCGGGGTCGACTGGGCCGACCGAAGGAATCGTGTGGCGCGACCGGGTGATCGGATCATTTAATCTGATCAACTTCTTCTCGGATGTCGCATCTCAGAGTCATGCGATACATCCGATTCTCCAGTGTGGCCGCGGTAGCGGCGGCGATCGTCACGTGCGTGACGGGCGGACCGGCGGCCGCCGGCGACAACGACCCGTCGACGCCGGTCCCCTGCTACACGGCAGCGCTGACGAACGCCATCAGCAGCGCCTCGTCGGGGGACACCCTGTCCCTCGCCCGCAACTGCACCTACCACCTGACCACCCCCTTCAGCACCGGTGAAGGTCTGCCGACCATCTCCCAGCCCCTCACGATCAAGGGCAACGGTGCGACGATCGTCCGCGACGGGAACGCGACCCCCGAGTTCCGGATCTTCCATGTCCTCGCCGGCGGCAACCTGCGCCTGCAGGACCTCACCGTCCGCGGCGGCAACGCCACCATCGCCACCGGTACCGGCAACGGCGGGGGCATCCTCGTCGACAGCAACGGCAAGCTCACGCTGGTGAAAGTCGACGTGATCGACAACACCGCCTCTCTCAACGGCGGCGGTGTGGCGCTGTCCACGAACGCCACGGCGAACATCCGACGCAGCTGGGTGGCGTTCAACAACGCGCTCAACGGCGCTGGGCTGCACAGCCAGGGGACGTTGACCGTGGACAACTCCGAGATCGGCCGCAACCACGCCCAGGCCCTCGGTGGCGGACTCCTCCAGAACGGCAGCATCGCCTTCATCCACGCGAGCATCATCAGCCGCAACACCGCGAACCTCAGCGGTGGCGGTGTCCTCAACACCGGCGGCGCGTCGACGACGATCAGCGAAAGCAAGATCGCGAACAACACGACCTCCGGTGTCGCGGGCGGTGGGATCGTGAACGCGGGGGCGACGCTGACGCTGGAGAAGTCGGAAGTCAGCGGCAACGTCGTCGGAGGCCCGGGGGGCGACGGCGGCGGCATCCACAACTCCAACGTGGGTACGGTGACCGGCACGCTCTACATCAAGGGCAGCAGGATCATCCGCAACAGCGCGAACGGCCCGAACGCCGGCACGAACCTGTCCCAGGCCGGCGGCATCTTCAACAACTCCGGGTCGGTCACGCTCGACCACAGCTCCGTCCGCAACAACGCCTCCACGTCGGCACCTGGAGGCCTCCGCACGAACGTCCCGATCACGCTCACGGACTCCACCATCACCCACAACATCCCGACGAACTGCGTCCCGTTCCCGATCACGGGCTGCACGGACTGACCCGTCCCGGCAGCCGGGCCCCCGCCCTCGGTCTTCGAGGGCGGGGGCCCGCGCCGTGCTCAGGCCGCCCGCACCCCGGCCCCGGCGTCCGCACTCGCCGGAGCGGCGGCCGCAGGGCGTTCCTCCGGCAGTCGCCGCATCAGCAGCCCGTACCCGAGGGCCGCCGCCGTCCCCACCACCGCGCACACCCCCCACAGCCACCGCGCCCCGAACCGGTCGATGACGATCCCGGACATCAGCGGCGCGACGAGTGCGGCGGCGGACCAGGACAGCGTGTACATCCCCTGGTACCTGCCCCTCCCGTGCACCGGCGAGAGCCGCACCACCAGCCCCGTCTGGGTCGGCGCGTTGACGATCTCGGCGAGCGTCCACACGCACACGGTGAGCGCGAACACCCCGACCGACCCGGCGAAGGCGGTGAGCCCGAACCCGTACCCCGCGAGGAGGGACGACACGACGAGCAGGGACCGCGGATCCCGGTGCTGGATGACCCGGGTCACCGGGATCTGGAGCACCACGATGAGCAGCCCGTTCACGGCGATGGCCATCCCGTAGTCGGCGGGCGAGAACCCGGCCTCGCCCATCGCCACCGGCAGCCCGACGGACCCCTGCTGGAAGATCAGGGCGACGAGGAACGACAGCCCGACGACGCCCATGTACCGCCCGTCGCGCACCACGGTCAGAAGGCTGACCTCGCCGTCCTCGGCGACCTCCGCCGCGGCGCGCTCGGGCCGCGACTCGGGCAGCCGGAGGAAGACGAGGACAGCACAGACGGCGGTCATCCCCGCCTCGATCAGGAACCCGGCGCGGTAGCTGACCTCGGCGATGAACCCGGCCCCCATGGACGACACGGCGAAGCCGAGATTGATGGCCCAGTAGTTCAGCGAGAACGCCCGTACCCGGTCCTCGGGCCGCACGATGTCGGCCATCATGGCCTGCACGGCCGGCCGGGAGGCGTTGGAGGCCACGCCGACGAGGAAGGCGACGGCCGCGATGGCCACCGGATCCCGGACGAACCCGAGCAGCGCGACGGCCCCGGCGGTGGAGCCCTGGGCGACGAGCAGGGTCGGCCGCCGCCCCAGCCGGTCGGCCATCACCCCGCCCGCCAGCGAGGACACGACCCCGCCCAGCCCGTGCAGGGAGGCGACGAGCCCGGCGTACGAGGCGCTGTACCCGCGGTCGAGGGTCAGGTAGAGCGCCATGTACGTGGCTACGAACGCCCCCAGCCGGTTGACGAGGGTGCTGGTCCACAGCCACCAGAACTCCCGGGGCAGACCGGAGACGGTCTCCCGGACGGCGCGTCGCAGGGCGACGGACGGCATGGTTCCCCCAAGGCAAGACGTAAGAGGCGCACGGACTCTGCGGAACTTACTTCTGGGGTGCTCGCCTGAGCCACTCAATTAACAAATGCAGTCAACTGTCCGCCCTCTGGGACGCCCCACGGGCGCCCGCACCCCGCCCCGAATACGTGGATTACGCTCTGACCCATGGCCGACGCACCGTACAAGCTGATCCTCCTCCGTCACGGCGAGAGCGAGTGGAACGCGAAGAACCTGTTCACCGGCTGGGTGGACGTCAACCTCAACGAGAAGGGCGAGAAGGAGGCAGTCCGCGGCGGTGAGCTCCTGAAGGACGCCGACCTCCTGCCCGACGTGGTCCACACGTCCCTCCAGAAGCGGGCGATCCGCACCGCGCAGCTGGCCCTCGAAGCGGCCGACCGCCACTGGATCCCGGTCCACCGCAGCTGGCGCCTGAACGAGCGCCACTACGGTGCCCTCCAGGGCAAGGACAAGGCGGCGACGCTGGCCGAGTTCGGCGAGGAGCAGTTCATGCTCTGGCGCCGCTCGTACGACACCCCGCCCCCGCCGCTCGCCGACGACTCCGAGTTCTCCCAGTCCTCGGACCCCCGCTACGCCTCCATCCCCCCGGAGCTGCGCCCCCGCACGGAGTGCCTCAAGGACGTCGTCGTCCGCATGCTCCCGTACTGGTACGACGGCATCGTCCCCGACCTCCTGGCCGGCCGCACGGTCCTGGTCGCGGCTCACGGCAACTCCCTCCGCGCCCTCGTCAAGCACCTGGACGGCATCTCGGACGCCGACATCGCCGGCCTGAACATCCCGACGGGCATCCCCCTCGCCTACGAACTCGACGCCGACTTCAAGCCGCTGACCCCGGGCGGCCAGTACCTCGACCCGGACGCGGCAGCCGCGGCCATCGAGGCGGTCAAGAACCAGGGCAAGAAGAAGTAACGCACACCGATCAAGGCCCCTACCTGGACTTTCCTCCCGGCTGGGGGCCTTGGTACTGCTCTGAGTCCGTCAGCCGACGCACGACCTGAGCAACGTCCAGCACATGGACACCGGGGTCAGTGAGCACGACGTCGTGAGGCACGTCATCGCACACCAGCAAGAAGTACTCATCCGCCATTGCCTGCCCCGCCCCTTGCGGGAGCGACGCCGGGCGGCGAAGCGGCTCGGGCTGCCGGAGCAGACAGCGTTGAAGCGTTACGACCCCTGGGAAGAACCGGCGCGTTGAGGCGGTGCGCGTACAGCAGCGAAATACAGCAACCTCAGCAACCGGTAGCACCCAGAGGTGGCCCGCATAGCCATCGCGGTAGTCCGTATGACCTTCAGCGACCGATCTCTGTAGAGCTACGGATCAGAAGTTTTCTGACATCCACGACTTACATCAGCGACGCCGGACGGGGACGTACACCAGCGTCTTTGTCCGGCCGCCGCGCCAGTCCCCGACCCCGGCCCGAGCGGACTCGGATCGAATTTCTAAAGCGGTGTCTGGAGGTAGTACCCGAGAGGGTGAGCAGATGGTAGGCGTGCCCGTTGGCATGTGGGGCACTACTCGAAGGCTGTCACCGCTTGACGCGGCCACGGGCGGCAAGAGCCGCCAGGCCGAGCAAAGCGGGTTCGATAAGACGGGACAGCATCTCGGCGTACGTTCCAACGGTGGTCAGGTCCTGGCTCGATGACCGGAACACCACCGAGTTGATCACCACGCGCATGGACTTCTCAAATCGCTGGGACGTCAGACGCTGGTCGAGTGGCCCGTCGGGAGCGACGGGACCGCCTCTCGCCGCGCATGATGGCGCGCCATTCGTCTCATGCATATTCAGGCATTACGCGCTCCAGATGCTCCGGTATCTCCGGAGATCGCTTAGCGGGTCTCTAGTACTCAAAAGGACGCCTCTGTCCATGACATACGCGGCCGCTCGGCATGGACTCGTCCGGTGCCAGATCACGGACAAGTGGCGGAAGTGATAACGCCGCTCGCTGACACTGCCCGCTGGGCATCCGCTTCCTGACACAGCATCGCTCCCGCACCGCAAGCGCACCAGATCGAGCGGGGAACAGCGGGGAATCACGGGGAAGGCATTCAGGCCCGACGTTCGCCCAGGCCGGCGCTCGAACCGGCCGCAAGTGCCCGCAGCTTCCCAAGCTGGGCGCGTGCGTCGAGTCGGTACACGTGCTCCCCTCACGCCGAGCAACAGACACAAGCAAAGTAATGGCCCGTTACTTAGTGATGTCGCTGAACGTTACTCGGGTACCGGCGCAGTCGGTGCTGCGGGGGCGACAGGAGGAACGGTGCTATCGGAAGCGTTGTGGGGGCTGGCGGCGGCCGGCGGAACAGCGATGGTGGGGGCCGTGGCGACAGACGTCTGGCGGTCTGCGCGACCGCGGTTCGCGGGTCTGTTTGGTCGAGGGGAGCCGGCCCGGGAACGGGTGGAGACGCAGCGGGTTGAGCCGGGGCAACTCGGCCGTGTAGTCGCAGACATCGCGGGGGCTCGCACGGCGGAAGGCGAGGCCGGGCACCGAACCCGATCCCGGCGTACCTGCGTACAGAACAACGTCGCCCGCGAGGGCGGGATGCAGCAAATCACCCTGAGCGGGGACGTCAACGTCGGCCGGGAAAACCGAGGCCCGCGGTGAGTGGCGAGGTAGGGCACGAAAGCGCCGGAACGGCAGCCACAGTGTCGGGGCAGAGCAATGTGGCGCATGGCGGTGGCACCCAGTACATCACCGGCGGTGGTGACGTGAGGACCGTCAATGTGTTCGTCGTGCTCCATGAGCGTCCGGAGGAGGACGACGGTCCGATGCCTGCGCCCACGCGTCGCGAACGGCTGCGCCGGCAGATGTCGAGGGACGTCCGCATGGCGGCGCGGGAGGTCATCACCCGGGAAGGTGTGGAGGCATTGACACTCGCCGAGATCGCCCGCCGGGTCGGGGTGACCCCGGCGGCTCTCTACCGGCACTTCGACGATCTCGGGGACATCGTGAGGCACACGGCCCGGGACATCGTCGCCGAGCTCACGGACCAGTTGCGGGAGTCGATCGAAGGGGAGCGCGAAACGGACTTCGCGTCCCGCCTGATCGCCCCGTCCCGTGTGTTCCGCCGCTGGGCCCTGGCGCATCGCCAGGAGTTCCGCCTGCTCTTCGGCACGCCCACCGTGGCCGCCGGTGTGGCTCACACCGATGTGACCGCTGGGTGGGTACGGGAACTCGCCGCCGTCTGGGGCGCCGAGCACATGCGGCTGTGGGCGGCCCGCCCCTATCCGATCCTCGCCGATGAGGACCTCGCCCCACAAATACGCCGGCAGATCGCCGAGTACCGTGCCGCCACGGGCGTGGAAATACCGCTCGGCGCACTGGTCGTCATGCTGTCGTGCTGGCGCTCCTTGTACGGACAGGTGGCACTGGAGGTGTTCGAGCACCTACCTCCGTTGATCACCAATCAGGAGCCGATGTTCGAACTACTGATGCTCGAACTGGTAACCCGTATGGGATTGGGGGCGGACTATCGGCCCCCGGAAGGCCTCGGGGCATGAGGATCTCCGCCGGGCGGCCCCGGCGCACCGGTACGCCTGGAACGACCGTAGCGAGCCTGTCCGGCCCCGGCCTCAGACGCGGTGAACTTAGCCGGGTGCCGCTCGCTTTGGTCTCGCACGCGTCGAAGGTGATCCTCGGCCCGGGAAGCCGCCGACATCGTCTCCCTGGCGACGGGCGCCGCCGTCCTCGGAGGTGTTCTCGGAGCCAGTCGGAAGCCCCGGGCCGCCAAGGGGAAACCAGGCTGTTGCGGACTGTAGTACAGCAACGAGGTACAGCAACCTCAGCAACCGGCAGCGACCGTCACCGGCCGCCAAGCCCTTCTCCGCAGCCTGTATGACCTCCAATGACCGATCTCTGTAGAGCTATGGATCAGAAAGCCGTCCAGACGCACCCCGACCGTCGGTCAGAGGCCAGCTGGTTTGGGCTCATGAGCGGCAGAAGCAATGTGCGTGGTGATCAGTTGTCGCGTGCCGGATTCGTGCCGGCACTGCGGCGGCTCCTCCCGAGTTCCGGATTGCTCAAGCTGCGAGGCTGCCACCGGCACTGAGCCGGTCGACGGGGGAGGGGCTCCCTGGCAGCGGCCATGGTGCAGGACGATGGCTCCACCCCGGCAGTTTCTGCTGGAAGAGTCATCCGCATGGCGGACTGAACGCGAAGTCCGGTAGTCGGCTTTCCCATTCACCTCGACCAGGCAGTGTGTCGGCCGCCGCGCACATGGTCTGCGCCAGGTGCGCCGGGCTCGTGACCCAGCGGCGGCCGGTCGAGTCGGCGGTGGTCCACGCCTGGCCTCCATCGGCGGAGATCGCTGCGTCGGTGAAGGTCTCGCCCGGGCTGTAGATGATGTTGCGGACCCGGGGGTGATCCGGCTGAGTGGTGTCCCAAAGGATGGCGGTGCCGTCCTGGGCGGCGCTCAAGAGGGTGTGTCCGTCGGCAGTGAAGGCGAGGCCGACAACGTGGGCGGTGTGGCGGTGCATTGTGCGGGATGCAGGTACCGGGACCGGGCGGCGCAAAGGGTGCTGCGGGTCAAGTCGCCATAGCCGGATGGTGTCGTCCCTGGCCCCGGTCGCCAGGAGTGGTCCCTCGGCCGCGACCGCGGTCACGAGGGAATCGTGGCCGGGCAGCCGGTGGAGCGGTCTGCGCACGGTTCCGTTGGCCCGTGCGTCCCAGACCCGAGCGGACTGGTCACTGTCCGCCGTGACGAGCAGACGCCCGGCCGCCGCGAAGGTGACGTCGCTGACCCCCGTGACCCGCGGGTCGGTGAAGACGGCCCGTCGGGTGAGGTGATCCTGTCGGCCTGTCAGCTCCCACAGCGCGGTGCTGTCGTCGGTGGAGGAGGCGGCCAGTCGACGGCCGTCCGGGGCGAAGGCCAGGGACGTCACACGTTCATGCTGCCGGTGGTCGGTATGCAGGGGTCCTGCCGGGTCGGCGGTGTCCCAGAGACGGACCTCGCCGTCCATGGTGCCCGTGGCCACGCGTCGGCCGTCGGGGGAGAGGGCCACTGCCGTCACTGGGCCTTGGTGGGGCAGCACGCCGCGGGCCACGGGGTGGTCGGGGTCGCGGATCGACCAGAGCCGTACGGTGTGGTCGTGGCTGGCAGTGGCGGCGAGTCCGGGTTTGCTGCGCACGGCGATGTTCGTGAGCTCGTCGGTGTGGCCGAGGAGAACGGGCAGTGGGAAGTGCCAGAGACAGGCGCCGCCGCCGTCGCCGGAGCCGGTGAACAGGACGGGGCGGTCGGGCGCCCAGGCCAGGGACTGGAGGGGGCGCGGGCTGGGGAGAGTGAGCTGGACATGGCCGGTGCGCGGGTCGCGCAGCCGGAGCGGGCCGAGGGCATCGGCTTCGGCGAGCCGGGAGCCGTCCGGACTGAAGGCGAGCCCGGCGGCGTAGTTCCCGCCATGCGGGGCGGCGCGCGGCCGGGGGCAGATCCCATGGTCGTCGAGGTCGCACAGCCACAGGGTTCCGTCGGCGAGACCGACGGCGAGGCGCCTGCCGTCGGGGGCGAAGGCCACCTCGCTCACCGATTTGGCGAACCGCTCGATGTCCACGGCACGGTAGCCGCCACGCGGGGTGCGCGCCCAGATGACAGCAGCGTGGTCGCTGTCGCCGGTGGCGATGCGGGAGGCGTCGCCGCTGAACGACACCGCCACCAGGCGCCTGCGGCCAGCCGTCAGTACCTGTGCCGGTCCGGGGTGGTGAGGGTCGGAGAGGTTCCACAGTCGCAACGTGCCGTCCTGGTAGGCGGCGGCGAACAGGCGCCCGTCACGCGATACGCGGGCGTCGCGGACCTCGCCGTAGGAGTGGAGCCGTGGACCCGGCAGGAGACGTCGCGTGCCCCGCAGCCACCAGATGCGGACCTCTCGGGTGCCCGCGATGACCAGGCCGTGTCCGTCGCGGGTGAAGCCGAGGCCGAAGACCGGGTGGTCCTTGCCGAACCGCAGCTCGGCATTCGGCCGGGGAACGCCGTAGTGCAGACCCCACAGTCGCACCAGACCCTCAAGGGAGCCTGTCGCGACAAGGCGTTCCGCGGCGCTGCCCTGGCGACCGGCGGCGAACGCCGACACCGCTGCCCCGTTGCCGCCGATCACTTGTGGATAGGGCGCCCCGGAACTGCTCAGCAGCGCCTGCCGTGCCTGTTCCTCACCAGGGTCGGTGCGATAGGCGGCCAGGGCGAGTGCCGCGGCCAGGGCCGGATCGGTGGTGCGGAGCACGGTGGTTCTGTCTGCCATGGCCCGGGCGGTGGCCCGCCGTGCTTGCTCGGCCGCCGTAAGCCCTCGGTCAAAGGCGACAGTGGCGACTGCCACGAGCAGCACCGTCAGGCCGACGAGGGCGGCGAGGGCGCGACGCAGCCGGCGCAGTCCCCGGCGGGCCTCACGGCTGCTCGTGGCGAGGAACTCACTCTCGATGTCCTCGGCCTGACGGGGATGGTCGGCTGCCCACTGCACGGCGACGGCCAGCCCGGCGCCCTGCAACAGGAGTTCGGGTGCCCG
Source organism: Streptomyces sp. GbtcB6 (assembly GCF_019091475.1). Taxonomy (NCBI): domain Bacteria; kingdom Bacillati; phylum Actinomycetota; class Actinomycetes; order Kitasatosporales; family Streptomycetaceae; genus Streptomyces; species Streptomyces sp. GbtcB6. The sequence goes on from NZ_JAGXJL010000005.1 coordinate 120,660, forward strand.
ATCGGCCGCCGACCAGACCCTGGCGGCCTCGGCCAGTCTCTGGTGGGTGCGGATGCCGTCCCGGTCGGCGTCGATCCAGCCCGCCAGTCGTGGCCAGGCGCGCAGCAATGCCTCGTGGGAGATCTCGACCACGGTGCCGTGCACGGTGAGCAGCCGGGCTCGGGTGAAGGCGGCCAGCGCGCGCTCCTCGTCCGGGCCCAGGTGGCCGCGGTCGGTCCGGCGGCGGGTATCCGTGCCTTCGTCCCCGACCTGCACCAGACGCAGCATCAGGCGCCGGGCGGCGGCACGGTCCTCGCCGGGAAGGTCGAGGTAGGTGCGTTCGGCGGTCTCGGCGACGGCGCCCCGGATGCCGCCGGTGCGGTGGTACCCGGCGATGGTCAGGCGCTTGCCGGTGCGCTGCTGCCAGGTGGTGAGCAGCGCGTGGGAGAGCAGGGGGAGAACGCCGGGATCGTAACCATGGCCGCCGGGATCCAGGTCATGCAGGAGTACGTCGACCAGGCCGGGTTCCAGAGCGAGCCCGGCGAGTTCGGCGGGCCGGCAGATCGTCTCGGTGAGTTCGCTGCGGCTCATGCCGCCGAGTGCGACGGGCCGCTGCAGCGCGGACACCAGGCCGGGATGGGTGAGGCAGTGGTCGACGAAGTCGGCGCGCACCGCGAGTACGGCGAGCGGCACGGCGCACAGCGTGTCGAGGAAGGCGGTGCGCTCTGCGACGTCCTCGCAGAGGCTGAACACCTCCTCCAGCTGGTCCACGACCAGCAGGATCCGGTCCATGCCCGGCGGTGGCTCACCGGTCCGGATCCGCTCGGCGACCGCCTCCTCCCTGACCTGCACAGGTGTGGCCAGCGCACGGGCCAGGGCCTCGACAGGCCGGGGCCCCGGAGTGATCACCACGCCCTGCCGGTCTCCGTCGCCCAGAGCTCCCTCCGCCGCTCGGCACAGCAGCCCGGCCCGCAGCAGTGAGGACTTGCCCGCCCCCGAGGCGCCGACCACCACGACCGGCCCTCCGTCCCGTGCCGCTCGTCGAACTCTCTCCGCCAGCAGCCCGGTGACCCTTTCCCGCCCGAAGAACCAGCGGGCGTCACCCTGCTCGAACGACGCCAGTCCCCGGTACGGACACGGTCCCGACCGCTGACCCGGACGGGGTGCGGGCACGTCGCACAGGCGGCGCAGCTCGCCTCCCGCCGTCAGCGCGCGGTCGAGCCGCTCCGCGAGATCACTGTGCGGGCTCTTGCGGCCGTGCTCGATGTTCGACAGATGGCTTTTGCTGTATTGCGTCGCCGTAGCCAACTCGGTCAGTGACAGTCCGCGTTCGGCCCGCAGACGACGCATCGCGGTGCCGAAATCCTCCGGCCCCGTCTCCTCTCGCATCTCGTTCTCCCTGTTCAACCGGCGTATTCCGGTCCTCGGCCGGAGGGGATACGCGGCGCTTCTAGCGTGCCGCCGTGGCGCCGGGCAGGTTGGTGACAGCGGGCCGGATCAACACATCGAGTGACGATTCCCGACAGCCGCCCGCACTCCCACTCTCCACGCGGTGCGGTGACGCGCCCCGAACAGAAGGAAGCTGTCCCATGACGACGAAGATCAGGACCGGACTGTTCACCGCGGCCACTGCGGCCGCTCTGGCCACGACGCTGGCCCTGCCCGCTGCCTCGGTCGCGATCCCGGCCACCACCGGGGCCATGTCCCGAGCCGAAGCCGTGCCAGTCGCCGCGAAGGCCGCGCCCGTACGGCAGAAGAGCAACATCCGCGCCGGACAGCGCAACCCCGTCGCGTCTCACATCCCCGTGCCGGCCGGGAAGACCTTGAAGGTCGAGGTCAACGCCACGGACGACGACACCGCCATCGACACGTGCTCGGCCGTGTGCGTCGAGCTGAAGGCCGCCGGCGGGTACAAGGCGGTGTTCTCGGCGGGGAACCGGCCCAAGACGGCCGACATCACGATGCGGGCCGTCGACCCGACGGGTGACTGGACCACGGTCACCTGGACCTACGTGGTGGTGTGAGCCACCGGCGCCCGGACCCGCCCCCGTGGGCGGGTCCGGGCCCGCGCTCACCTGAAGTCGGCCATCCGGAAAACGCCCAGCATGTCGTGCCAGCGGGGGCCGTGATCGGCCTCGGCACCGGGGTAGAAGGACGCTTCGACACCTACCCAGCCGCGGAAGGCACCGGCGTCGTCGAGGATCTGGAGCATCGGCTTCACATGCGAGTTGCCCTGGTGGCACAGCTGCTTGTGCTCCATCGCCAGACAGGTGCACCAGTGCCAGAAGGTGTCACGGCGGTCCTGCGCGCCCACCCGGGCGAGGTAGTTCTGGATGGTGCTGTCGGTTTTGCCCGTCGCGCTGCCGCCGGTGCCGTACCGCGGGCAGCCGCCGTCGGCACGGCATGCCTTCCCCGAGGACTTCGCGGTCAGGGTCATGCACCGGGTCGTCTCGGCGCAGGGGGAGAACTTCAGGTGCTGGAAGACCTGACCGGTGGTGGACCGGCCCGCCTTGTCCTGGGTCCACCCGACCGTGTCCAGTTTGAGCGGCGGGGTCTCGGGGTGTTCACGCACGGACGACATGGCCCGCCCGCGGTCGAGCGGCGCCTTGCTGCCGTAGCCGTAGCCCTTCGTCGCGCCGCCCCCGCCCTTGAACTCCAGCCGGACCAGACCGTTCCCCGGGACGATGTTCCACTCCTCCGGGGCGGTGCCGCCGCCCCAGGAGATCGAGACGGCGTCACGTCCGGCACTGCCCCCCTCATCGGCGCGAAGGAGGTATCGGCCGGTGCGGACGTCGTTCGGCGCTCCCCGGAAGCCTTCCGCCGTCAGGATGGGGCAGCGGCGCCGACCCGGTGAATCCCACTTGCCCGCGGGCGCACAACCGCTGTCCGGGGTGACACCAACCTTCTCCCTGCCCACCGGGTGTCTCTGGTCCCAGCGGTGCATCCGCGCCGTGACCTTCCCGCTCGTCGGGTCGAACACGTAGGTACCCAGCCGGACCCAGTTGTCGTGGGTAGCGCCGTTTTGGAAATAGCCGGTGGAGACGACGAAGTTGGTCCTGCCGCCGGGCAGTCCGGCCGGGGCAGCTGCCCCGGGCGCCGCGGCCGTCAGCAACGACAGCAGCACAGGCACCAGAATGCGAAGAGTTCTGATCACGCTGCCACAGTGGTCTACGACTCACCGGATCACCTGCGCGCCGTGCAAGGCCACGCGGGCGCACGGAGGCGTCACTGCGGCTCACGCAGGGGACAGAGCGCTCCTACAGCGGACTTGGGAGCCGGACGCTCCGAGCGGAGCAGCAACCTGGTGCGCCCAAGGTTCCCGGCATCGTCGGCCAGGTGCTCCTGGGGCGAGACGCGTGCGCGCCTGATCGGTCGGCGCACCCACCGTCGTGGCTGACTGTCGTCGGCCCAGGCGCACACGAACCCTCGTCCAACTCTGCGCAGACGTCTTCGGTCACCCATCTGCGGCTTGAGCGGGAGAACTGTGCATCCTGGGCACCGTGACGAACCCCGAAGGCCCGTACGTGAAGGTGCACTTCCGCCTTGAGCCCCTCTTCCATGTCCCACTACTCCTTGGCGACACCGTGGAAGAACCTTTAGCTGGGCCGTTTCTGCAGGGGGAGTAACTATCAGGCCCGGCCCGGTCGTTGACGGTTGCTTGCGTCGGCAATTAGTCTCGGGGTGAGTGGCTGGCCCTCGTCACCGACTACAGCCGGAGAACCCCTTGAACCCCACAGGCAACACCATCTTCGTCGCCGGATCGACCTCCGGCATCGGCCTCGGCCTCGCGCTGCGGCTGCACGCGGCGGGTAACCGGGTCATCGTTTCCGGGCGCCGTGAGGACAGGCTGGCGCGGATCGTCTCGGAGAACCCCGGCGTCGAGTCCGTCGTGCTCGACGTCACCGACCCGGTCTCCGTCCAGGACGCCACCGCGCAGCTGCTGCGACGCTTTCCCGACGTCAACGTCCTGGTGGCGATGGCCGGCATCATGCTGCCGGAGGATCTGCACGGCGGTGGTTTCCTCGCCACGGCGGAGGCGACGGTGGCCACCAACCTCCTCGGGCCCATCCGCCTCGTGGCCGCCCTGACCGAACACCTCGCCACCCGGCCACAGGCGACGATCATGACCGTGTCGTCGGGGCTGGCGTTCGTCCCCTTGCCCATCGCCCCGACCTACAACGCCACCAAGGCCGCCGTCCACTCCTTCACCGAGAGCCTGCGCGTCCAGCTGGCGGACACCCGTATCGACGTCGTGGAACTGATACCGCCGGCGGTGCGCACGGCCCTGATGGGGCAGGAGGACTCGGAAACCGCCATCCCCCTCGACGACTTCCTCGACGAGGTCATGGGCATCCTCGGCTCCGGCGAGATACCGGACGAGATCCTCGTCAAGGCGGTCGAACCGGAGCGATTCGCCGAGGCCCGCGGTGAGTACGCCAACAGGCTGCGCATGCTGTCCAGTTAGGGGGGCCAACGGGCTCCGGCGGGTGATGCGCGGCCGGCGGTGGCAGGCATCACCCGGCCGGGGAGCGGGTCGGCCGTCTTCGGTGTGTCAGCGGATCGGCGGCAGTTTTCGGCGCTTGCGGGCCGTGCGGCCGTTGCGGAGCGTGTTGCCGTCACGGGCGAGAAGGACGGAGCCGGACACGCTGAGTACCGCGAAGCAGGAGGCGAGGATGATGCCGAGTGGCTGGCGGTCGCCGGTCAGGGAGCCTGCCGCGCGTATCAGCTGCGCCACTCCGAAGACCAGTGCGCCCCACCCCGCGAGAGTGCCGGCATGCCGGCGGCGTTGTCGCCGGACGTACCACATGCCGACAGCCAGCCAGAGGGCACCACCGGCGCCGAACGCCACCGCGTCGAACATTCTCGCCTCCGGACGGAAGACTACCGGCCGGGTGGCTTGTTCCTGATAAGCATGCGTAAGCAAGCAAAGGAACAAGGGACGGGAGCACATCATGGCGACAGACGCAATGGCCGCGGGGGTGATCTCCATCGCGGGGCGAACCGTGCCACGCATGGGCTTCGGGGCGATGCAGCTGCGCGGGTCGATCCGGCCCGAGGACGCCTTGGCCGTGCTGAGCAGGGCCGTCGAGCTCGGTGTCCGGGTGATCGACACCGCCTGGTACTACGGCAGCGATGTGGTCAACCGGTTCATCGCCGAAGCGCTGCGCCCCTATCCGGCCGACCTCGTGCTGGCGACCAAGGCCGGCGCCCGGGCCAACCACAGCGGCAACCCGCCGCAGCCCGACTACCGCCCCGGCCAGCTGCGGGCCGGCAACGACCGCGACCGGACCGTGCTCGGCCTGGACACCGTCCCGCTCACCCACCTGAGGTGGCTCGGTCCGGACGACGCGTACGGCGGCGTGACGTTCGACAGCGCGTTCGAGACGATGCTGGCGATGCAGGCGGAGGGCCGGATCGAGCACGTCGGACTGTCGAACGTCACGCTCGGCCAACTGCGCCGGGCACACGCACGCGGCCCGGTCGCCAGCGTGTCGAACATGTTCGGCTACGGCAGGCAAGGGGACGCACCGACACTGGAGTTCTGCACGGAGAACGGCATTCCTTATCTGCCGTTCGGACCGCTCGGCTACGGCGCGGCCGACACCCCTCCGGCCGGACCCGGGCAGACGGCCGCGCAGGCGCGGCTCGCGTGGCTGCTCGCCCGTTCTCCCGCCACGGTGGTGATCGCGGGCACCAGCAGCGTCAAGCACCTGGAGGAGAACATCGCGGCCGGTGCTCAGAGAAACCCGGTGTAGTGGGGGTCCGTCCCGCGGTGCAGGCGTACGAAGCGCAGGAGTTCGCGGACGATGCCCGCGTTGCCCATCGCCCAGCCGGTGCACGGTTCGAGGTCGCCGGGGGTGGCCCGGTGTTCGAAGTTGGACCAGCGGGCACCTTCGCCGTCCCGGATCGCGCGGGCGGTGAGATCCGCGACGAGGACGCGGGCGAAGTCGTACGAAGCCTGCTGTTCGGCCAGTTCGGCCAGTTCGGCCAGTTCGGCCAGTTCGGCTTGTCCGGCCTGTTCGGCTGCTTCGGCCAGTTCGGCCGTTTCCGCTTGGTCGGCGATCCGGTCGCAGGCCAGGGCGAGGACGCCCGCGGTGCCGCAGCAGCGGCCGTTGTTGTCCCAGAAGCCGGGGCGCAGCCGCCGGGGCAGGCCGGAGCGGGTCACCGTGTGCCAGCAGCGGTCGGCGAGGTCGGTCCAGGCGGGGTCGGCGGTGATGTCCCTCAGCAGCCGGAAGACCTGCGCGTCCCCGGCAGGGCCGTGGCACCAGCCGTAGCTGACGGGCTCGACGAGATCGGGTCGGTACTGAGGGGTGGAGTGCCTCACCAGGAACCCCTCCGGACCCGCCTCGTCACGCGCGACGACGTCGGCGGCACCGGCCAGGGCCAGTTCGACCAGGTCCGCCCGCCCGGTCGCCGCGCCGACCCGGGCAAGCGCGAGGACGATCCCGAGCGTGCCGTGCGAAATGTGGTGCAGACGGGAGTCGACACCCCTGCGGTGGGCCCAGTGGACGCCGGCCGGGGTCTCCTCCGCTGTCCGCAGATAGGGCTCCATGGCGAGGACGGCCAGTTCGGCGTCACCGCACAGAAGTGCTCCGAGGCCGATTCCCGCGTTGCCGCCCATCAGCTCGAACAGGTCGCCCCAGCGGGTGCCGTCGAAGCGTGACCGCACGATGCGCAACGCGCGGTCGGCGGCGGCACCGGCGGCCGTGTCGCCGAGTTCCTCGTGAACGGCCCGCAGGGCCAGGGCCATTCCGGTGCGGCCGAAGCAGAGGGAGTCGTCGTCGAAGTCGTCGACGGAGTCCGCGAGGCTGCGGGCCGCGCGCAGGGCGGCGTCGGCATGGGAGTCGTCGCCGAAGTGCCGCCATGCCTCCAGGAGCAGCGGGACGTTCCCGGCCGTACCGCTGTAGAGCATCGGGTCGAGTTCGTCGTCCGAGGGCCTGGTCGTCCAGGCGAGGCCGCCCCCGGGGGTCTCCCGCGCCGCCCCGGTGAGCCACCGCAGCCCGTCCAACGCGAGTTCCTCGACCTCGTCGACCGCTTCCGGCGCTGTCGGTGCTGTCGGTGCTCCCGTCATGCGCCCACTCTCGCACGGTCTCCCGAGCCGGCCCAGGGCACTTTGCGTGTTCGCCTTTGCCGAACCGGCAAACGGGCTCGGCCTCTCGGCGCGCGGTTTCGCATGATCGGTGGAGAGCCGGCAGACCGGCGGTCCTCAAGGACAACGAGGGCAAACCCGAGCAAGGAGGAAGGCGTATGGCAGCGCAACATCGGCTGGTTTTCGCGGCCGGAAGGCGGATCCATCTCGTCGAGCAGGGGGCCGGGCCCCTCGTGCTGCTCGTGCACGGGTTCCCGGAGAGCTGGTACTCCTGGCGGCATCAGCTGCCGGTGCTCGCCGCGGCGGGGTACCGCGCGGTCGCCGTCGACGTGCGGGGGTACGGGCGGTCCTCGAAGCCGGCCGAGGCCGACGCCTACCGCATGGTCGAGCTCGTGGCGGACAACGTCGCCGTCGTGCGGGCCCTCGGCGAGGAGTCGGCCGTGGTCGTCGGGCATGACTGGGGCGCGGCCGTCGCCGCGAACTCCGCGCTGCTGTGGCCGGAGGTGTTCCGGGCCGTGGGGTTGCTGAGTGTTCCGTACACGCCGCGCGGCGGGCCCCGCCCCAGTGACGTCTTCGCGCAGCTGGGCGGTGGGGGCGGGGAGGAGGAGTTCTACGTCTCGTACTTCCAGGAGCCCGGGCGTGCCGAGGCCGAGATCGAGCCGGATGTGCGGGGCTGGCTCGCGGGGTTCTACGGCGCTCTGTCCGCCGACACCATGCCCGGACCCGGCGCTCCCGACCCGCACTTCGTCGGCAGCGGGGGGACCCTCAGGGACCGGTTCCCCACGGGCCGGCTGCCCGGGTGGCTCGGTGAGCGGGACCTCGACGTGTACGCGGCCGAGTTCGAGCGCACCGGGCTGACCGGGGCGCTCAACCGGTACCGGAACATGGACCGGGACTGGGAGGACCTCGCGGCCTACGACGGCGCCCCGATCACCCAGCCGTCCCTGTTCGTCGGCGGCGGCCTCGACGCCTCCACGACCTGGCTGGCCGACGCCATCGAGGCGTACCCGGTCACCCTCCCGGGCCTGGTCTCCTCCCACATCCTCGACGGCTGTGGGCACTGGATCCAGCAGGAGCGGCCCGAGGAGGTCAACCGGCTGCTCGTCGACTGGCTCGCCGGGCTGCCTGCCGCCTGAAGGTCACCTGAGCGTCGCCGGCGGTCGGTGACGGCTACCAGATCGACAGCGGTACCTGGTGGATCTCGTCCGCCGGATGCCCCGTGCGTTCGTGGACGCGCCTGACCGCTTCCGCCGAGGGGCCGTCGGAGAGGCAGTAGACGTTGCCGGAGTCCGGGTCGGCCCAGGCCCGTTCGAAGTGGACGCCCTCCTCCTTCTCGACCGCGAGGTCGGCCTCGTGGGCCTCCTTGAGCTGGTCGGCGGTGATGCCCTTCATCCCGTGGTGTACGTCCATGAACTGCGGCATGGCTGCCACCTCCTGTCTTCCCTCCCGCGCCGTTCCCTCTCCGTCCCCCTCCATCCCTCTCCATGCTGCGCCCGTCCGTGCCGTCCCGCGCGCCGCCCCTCACCAGCACGAAGGGCCCCCGATCGGAGTCGGGGGCCCTTCGTCGTACCTGGAGCGTCGGGTCAGCCGCACTGGCAGGGGCTGCCGGACTGGCAGCCGCAGCCGCAGCCCGAGCCGCAGCCGCAGGCGCCGATGAGCAGGAGGTTCTTGATCTCGGCGGGCTGGTCGGTCTCGCGCTCCTGTGTCGGGTCGGGCGTGGTGCTGGGGGATTCGGCCATGGATCCCTCCTAGAGGTCCCTAGATGCCCTAGAGGTAGGGCCTTGCCCATTCCATGCCCGTTTCTCCGGGCGCATCAACAGCGCACGGCGGCGCACGGTGGTGCCCCGCGCCCGTTGCGCATCCCGCGAGCCCCCGCGAGCCCCGCTCACCCGGGGGTTACGCCCCCTCGGCGCCCGTCACCGGCTGGATGTCGGGCTGCAGGTCGTCCGCGTGCTCGCCGGTGACCAGGAAGACGACGCGCTTGGCGACGGCGACCGCGTGGTCGGCGTACCGCTCGTAGTACCGGCCGAGGAGGGTCACGTCGACGGCGGTCTCGATGCCGTGCTGCCAGCGGTCGTCCAGCAGGTGCTGGAAGATCGTGCGGTGCAGCAGGTCCATCTCGTCGTCGTCCTGCTCCAGCTGCAGGGCCAGGTCGACGTCCTTGGTGATGATCACCTCGGCGGCTTTGGCCATCAGGCGCTGCGCGAGCTGGCCCATCTCCAGGACGGTCGCGTGCAGGTCGTGCGGGATGGCGTTCGCCGGGTAGCGGAGCCGGGCCAGCTTCGCCACGTGCTGGGCCAGGTCGCCGGAGCGCTCCAGGTCGGCGGACATCCGCAGCGACGTGACGACGATCCGCAGGTCGGTCGCCACCGGCTGCTGGCGGGCCAGCAGGGCTATCGCGCGAGCCTCCAGGTCGTGGTGGAGCTCGTCCACCTTCTGGTCGGCCTCGATGACGCTCTCGGCCAGCTTGAGGTCGGCGTCGAGGATCGCCGTCGTGGCGCGCCCGATCGCCGATCCGACCAGCCGGGCCATGTCGACCAGGCTGTCGCCGATCGAGTCGAGTTCCTCGTGGTACGCGTCCCGCATCAGGGTTACCTCTCCTGTGTGTGTTCCATGGGGCTCCGGGGGCCGGGGCCCGTGGCCGAAACCAGCTGCGAACCCCACGCTTCCACGTTCCGGTCTCAACGCGACCGTTTCTGCCACCCCAAATGAACCAATACTGGCTCCAAGGTGAACTCTGGGCGACGAGTGTTCGAGCTGACACCTCGCGGACTGTGGGGATGTCGTACCCCCTGCTTAACCTGTTTGCATGGACGTGAACGCGGCGGTCGCCGCAGCGGCAGCGATCGCCGGGGTGCTTACCGGTGTCATCGCCATGCTGGCGTTCCGCTGGAGCGAACGCGACCAGAAGCGACCGACCAGGACTTCTCTGCACACCGACCCCGTACTGCCCCCGGGCGTGGACACCGTGCTGAGCGTGCTGCGCTCCTCCGCGGTCGTCCTCGACGAGGCCGACACGGTTGTCAAGGCGAGCTCGGCGGCGTACGCCCTCGGCCTCGTGCGCGGCGGCAAACTCGCCATCGAGCCGATGCTCGGGATGGCCCGGGACACCCGGCGCGACGGCGAGATACGACAGGTCGAGCTGGACCTCCCGAGGCGGGGGACCGGACGGGGCGAGGCCCTGGCCGTATCCGCGCGGGTGGCGCCGCTGGGCTCCCGGCTCGTCCTGCTCCTCGTGGAGGACCTCACCGAGGCCCGCCGCATCGAGGCGGTACGCCGGGACTTCGTGGCGAATGTCAGCCATGAGCTGAAGACCCCGGTCGGCGCGCTCTCCCTGCTCTCCGAGGCCGTCATGGACGCCTCGGACGATCCGGAGGCCGTGCAGCGCTTCGCCGGTCGCATGCAGATCGAGGCCACGCGCCTGACCAACCTGGTCCAGGAGCTGATCGATCTGTCGAGAGTGCAGAACGACGACCCGCTGGAGGATGCCGAGCCCGTCCGGGTCGACGAGCTGGTCGCCGAGGCGATCGACCGGTGCCGGCACCAGGCCGGCACCAAGCAGATCACCATGGCCGCCGGCGGCACCGCCGACCTGCACGTCTGGGGCAACCGCGGCCAGCTGGCCGCCGCCCTCGGCAACCTGGTCGAGAACGCCGTGAACTACTCCCCGGCCCGCACCCGGGTCGGGATAGCCGCGCGCCGGGTCAGTGCGCCCGGCGGTGACATGATCGAGCTCGCCGTGACCGACCAGGGCATCGGCATCACCGACAAGGACAAGGAGCGCATCTTCGAGCGCTTCTACCGCGTCGACCCGGCCCGCTCCCGGGCCACCGGTGGCACCGGTCTCGGCCTCGCCATCGTCAAGCACGTGGTCGCCTCGCACGGCGGGGAGGTCACGGTGTGGAGCGCCGAGAACCAGGGCTCCACGTTCACCCTCAGACTGCCGGAGGCGGGCGCGGCCCGTGACCGCGCGTCGCAGCACCCCGACCCCGACCTCGACGACGAGGCCGGTAACACCGAGTCATCCCCGTACGAACCGCTTCCCGCCCCGGAGGTCCTTCCGTGACCCGAGTGCTTGTCGTCGAGGACGAGGAGTCCTTCTCCGACGCCCTGTCGTACATGCTCCGCAAGGAGGGCTTCGAGGTCGCTGTGGCGGCCACGGGGCCCGACGGACTCGACGAGTTCGAGCGCAACGGCGCCGACCTCGTCCTTCTCGACCTGATGCTGCCCGGCCTGCCGGGCACCGAGGTCTGCCGCCAGCTGCGCGGCCGTTCCAACGTCCCCGTCATCATGGTGACGGCCAAGGACAGCGAGATCGACAAGGTTGTCGGGCTGGAAATAGGAGCAGACGACTACGTCACCAAGCCCTTCTCCTCCCGCGAGCTGGTCGCCCGCATCCGCGCGGTGCTCCGCCGCCGCGGCGAGCCGGAGGAGGTGACGCCGGCCGCCCTCGAAGCGGGCCCGGTCCGCATGGACGTCGACCGCCACGTGGTGACGGTCTCCGGCTCCAAGGTCGACCTCCCGCTCAAGGAGTTCGACCTCCTGGAGATGCTCCTGCGCAACGCCGGCCGCGTCCTCACCCGCATGCAGCTCATCGACCGCGTCTGGGGCGCCGACTACGTCGGTGACACCAAGACCCTCGACGTCCACGTCAAGCGCCTGCGCGCCAAGATCGAGCCCGACCCGGGCGCGCCGCGGTACCTGGTGACGGTGCGCGGTCTCGGCTACAAGTTCGAGCCGTAGACCGCTGAGCTGACCGCCGAGGTGCGGTGACGGCGCGTACGGCGAAGGGCGGCCCCCCTCGGGGGTGCCGCCCTTCTCGGGTTTCCGGTACGGCCGGTCAGCCCGCGTTCGTCGACTCCGAGGCCGAGTCGCTCGGGGTGGCCGAGGCGCTCTCGGACTCCTTGCTCTTCTTGCCCGCCTTGGCGCTCTCGCTCGCCGTGGCGCCCGCGAGCGGGGTGGCGGAGGTGGACGGCGAGGCGGAAGCCGACGGCACCGCGCTCGGGCCCCAGCCCGTGAAGAAGCTCTCGGCCGGCACGACGAACGCGCGCAGGCTCACGTCACCCGTCTTGCTGAAGGTGAACGTGATCTTCTGGGCGTTGCCGTCCACCACCGCCTCACGGCTGCTGGCCAGCACCGCGGAGGCGTTGCCCGTGCCGCCCAGGATCAGCCGGCCGCCGCCCTGGATGGTCAGCGGCTGGGACTTGGTGGCGTGCAGCTCGGCGGTCTTGCCGGTGCCGGCGACGACGATCGACTGGAGCGTCTCCGGCTCGGTGCCGGTGTTGAAGATGGTCGCGGAGACCACGGCCGGCCCGGTCGACGTGAGGTCGGGCTGGGTGATCACGGTCGCGTTCTGGACCTTGATGTCGCCGACACTCGCCGCCGCGTTGTCCGGCTTGACCTCCAGCGTCTGCGAGTTGTTGCCGGCGCCGCACGCGGCGAGCGAGGCGACGGAGAAGGCGATGGCGGAGGCGGCGAGGGCGCCGCGTCGAAGGCTGCTGCTCACGGCGGCGGCATCTCCTTGAACGCACGGGCGGCCCTCTATAAAGCCGCCCTAAGTGTCTGTCAGCGGCCTTAGGTTACCGAGCCGTTCCCGCGTGGCCGCACCCGACCCTCCCCAAGCCCCCCGCTTCCCTCAAGGCTTCCCTCAAGCAGGGGGTACCCCGGGCTCCACAAGTGACTCTTCGGTCACTTTGCAGCAGCGCTCGTCAGGCATTCACATAACCCGCCCGCAACACCGCGCGCAAAACTTCCGTGAAGGAATGCGCGACCACCGGGAAAATTGATCACTCACTGCTTCGCGTGCCCCTTCACGTGCGTCTTCACGTACCGTTCGGTCGGACTCCGTGATCAATTCCGGAAACGTCCGGGATCCAGCTCGGGCAACCGAACGGAGTAGCGGAAGTCGTACGCTTGGAAGCGGACATATGGGGACGTTAGGCTGCGTGGGCGAGCGTCCGGATGTGTGTAACGTGCGCGTTTCACCTCGCCCGAAGAGCCGCTCCGACCTGCGAATACCTGCTTCCGGACGGCCTGCGAAGCACGTTCCTGTTGCTGTTGTCAAGCCCCGAGATATGCCCTGACCTGCGAAAACGCCATTCAGAACCGCCGGTTTCCGTGTTACCCTGGATAGCCACGGAAGGGGTACCTGTCACATGACGTTCAAGGTTGGCGACACCGTGGTCTATCCCCATCACGGGGCCGCGCTGATCGAGGCCATCGAAACTCGCCAGATCAAAGGCGTGGACAAGACCTACTTGGTGCTGAAGGTCGCCCAGGGTGACCTGACGGTACGTGTGCCAGCGGACAATGCGGAGTTCGTCGGCGTGCGTGATGTGGTCGGTCAGGACGGGCTGGACCGGGTCTTCGAGGTGCTGCGCGCGCCGTACGCCGAGGAGCCCACGAACTGGTCCCGTCGCTACAAGGCAAACCTGGAGAAGCTCGCCTCCGGCGATGTCATCAAGGTCGCGGAAGTCGTGCGTGACCTGTGGCGTCGTGAGCGCGAGCGCGGACTCTCCGCCGGTGAGAAGCGGATGCTCGCCAAGGCTCGCCAGATCCTGGTGAGCGAGCTCGCCCTCGCGGAGAACACGAACGAGGACAAGGCCGAGGCCCTGCTCGACGAGGTCCTCGCGTCCTGACGCAGTCCAGCTCGGCACACTGAACTCCGCACACCCGAAATGCCGCGGTGCCCGATGACACGACAACTGTCGCCGGGCGCTGCGGCATGTCCGTGTCCGGAACACACCCGGAACTCACCGGGAACACTTCTCTTCGGGGACGCTCGTACCCGGCGACCCGGCACCCGCCCCGGTGGAAACCCCCGATACTAGGCGTGCCGGGCCCGGGCTGCTGGCTCGACCAGTGTCACGGAAGGGTCCGGTCAAGGCGTCGCGCCCGGCACTTCCCAGGCCATACCCACGCCAGGCCCGCACACAAACCTGACAGGAACCGATGTCTGACGATTCGCGTCCTTCGCGTACGGAACTGCGCACGGCAGCCGTGATTCCCGCCGCCGGCCGGGGCGTACGGCTCGGTCCGGGCGCTCCCAAGGCGCTACGCGCGCTGAACGGCACGCCCATGCTCATCCACGCCGTGCGCGCCCTCGCCGCCTCCCGCGCGGTCTCCCTGGTCGTGGTCGTGGCCCCGCCCGACGGCGCGTCCGAGGTCAAGTCCCTCCTGGACGCCCACGCGCTCCCCGACCGCACCGACTTCCTCGTCGTCCCCGGCGGCGAGTCCCGCCAGGAGTCGGTCAAGCTCGGCCTGGACGCGCTGCCCCCCGACTACGACATCGTCCTGGTCCACGATGCCGCCCGCCCCCTCGTCCCCGTCGACACGGTCGACGCGGTGATCCAGGCGGTCCGCGACGGTGCCCCGGCCGTGGTCCCGGCCCTCCCGCTCGCCGACACGGTCAAGGAGGTCGAGCCGGCCACCACCCCCGGCGACCCGGAGCCGGTGCTCGCGACCCCCGAGCGGGCTCGCCTGCGCGCCGTGCAGACCCCCCAGGGCTTCGACCGTGCGGCGCTGGTCCGCGCCCACGAGACGGTCACCGACAACGTCACCGACGACGCCAGCATGGTCGAGCAGCTCGGCGAACGGGTCGTGGTCGTCCCCGGCCACGAGGAGGCCTTCAAGGTCACCCGCCCCCTCGACCTGGTCCTCGCGGAGGCGGTCCTGGCCCGCAGGAGGCTGAACGATGGCTTCTGAGGTCGTACTGCCACGGGTCGGCATCGGCACCGACATCCACGCCTTCGAGGAGGGCCGCGAGCTGTGGTGCGCCGGTCTGAAGTGGGAGGGCGAGGGCCCGGGCCTGGCCGGCCACTCCGACGCGGACGTCGTCGCACACGCCGCCTGCAACGCGCTGTTCTCGGCGGCGGGACTGGGCGACCTGGGGCAGCACTTCGGCACGGGGCGGCCGCAGTGGTCGGGCGCGTCGGGCGTGACCCTCCTGACGGAGGCCGCACGGATCGTCCGCGCCGCCGGTTTCACCATCGGAAACGTCGCCGTACAGGTCGTGGGCCCACGCCCGAAGATCGGAAAGCGGCGGGACGAGGCCGAGAAGATCCTTTCCGACGCGGCGGGCGCTCCGGTTTCCGTTTCGGGGGCTACGACGGACGGCTTGGGTTTCCCGGGCCGCGGAGAAGGCCTTATGGCGGTGGCAACGGCGTTGGTCGTCAAAGCAACGTGAATGGACCGACCTTCTTTTAGGGGCGCGGGGAACTGCGCGATCAACCCCCACGAACCCGCACATGACAACGGTCCCCGGCACTGCTGTCGGCCCACTACCCTAGGTCCCGTGACTATTCGCCTGTACGACACCAACGCCCGGCAGATCCGTGACTTCACCCCGCTCGCCCCGGGCTGTGTCTCGATCTACCTCTGTGGTGCCACCGTGCAGGCGGCGCCCCACATCGGGCACGTCCGCTCCGGCCTGAACTTCGACATCATGCGCCGCTGGTTCGAATACCGCGGCTACGACGTGACGTTCATCCGCAACGTCACGGACATCGACGACAAGATCATCGCCAAGTCCGCCGACCAGGGCCGCCCCTGGTGGGCGATCGGCTACGAGAACGAGCGCGCGTTCAACGACGGCTACACCGCGCTCGGCTGCCTCCCGCCGACGTACGAGCCCCGGGCGACCGGGCACGTACCGGAGATGATCGAGATGATGCGCGGGCTGATCGAGCGCGGGCACGCCTACGAGGCCGACGGCAACGTCTACTTCGACGTGCGCTCCTACCCGGACTACCTCCAGCTCTCCAACCAGGACCTGGACAGCCTGCGCCAGCCCAGCGGCGAGGGCGAGACCGGCAAGCGGGACCAGCGTGACTTCGCGCTCTGGAAGGCCGTCAAGCCGGGCGAGCCCAGCTGGGAGACGCCGTGGGGGCGCGGCCGGCCCGGCTGGCACCTGGAGTGCTCGGCGATGGCCCACAAGTACCTCGGCGAGGCCTTCGACATCCACGGCGGCGGACTCGACCTGATCTTCCCGCACCACGAGAACGAGATCGCCCAGGCCAAGGCGTTCGGCGACGACTTCGCCCAGTACTGGGTGCACAACGCGTGGGTCACCATGAGCGGCGAGAAGATGTCGAAGTCCCTCGGGAACTCGGTGCTCGTCTCGGAGATGGTCAAGCACTGGCGTCCGATCGTGCTGCGCTACTACCTCGGCACCCCGCACTACCGCTCGATGATCGAGTACAGCGAGGAGTCGCTGCGCGAGGCCGAGCAGGCGTTCGCGCGGATCGACGGGTTCGTGCAGCGCGTGGTGGAGCTGGCCGGGGGAGCCGTCGAGCCCTCGCCCGAGGTCCCGCCCGCGTTCGCCGAGGCGATGGACGACGACCTGGGCGTCCCGCAGGCCCTCGCGGTCGTGCACACCACCGTCCGGCAGGGCAACTCCGCCCTCGCCGCCGACGACAAGGAAGCCGCCGTCGCCCGCCTCGCCGAGGTCCGCGCCATGCTCGGCGTCCTCGGCCTGGACCCGCTGGACGCGCACTGGTCCGGCGGGGCCGAGAAGGGCGAGGACCTGCACGGGGTCGTCGACACCCTCGTACGCCTCGTCCTCGACCAGCGCGAGTCCGCCCGCGCCCGCAAGGACTGGGCGACCGCCGACGCCATCCGCGACCAGCTGGGCCAGTCCGGTCTCGCGATCGAGGACAGCCCCTCGGGCCCACGCTGGACCCTCAAGTCCTGACCACGGGTCTGTACCACTGGTCTGCTGAAGATCGACTGTGCCGTCCGGCCCCCCGGGCGGCACACTGCATAAGACGTACGTACGAAGCGAAGCTCACGGAGACGGGTAACTCATGGCAGCCAACAACCGCCGCATGTCCGGCAAGAAGGGCGCGCAGGTCGGCAGTGGCGGCCAGCGGCGCCGGGGCCTGGAGGGCAAGGGGCCGACCCCGCCCGCCGAGATGCGCAAGGGGCACAAGAAGAACCGCATCGCCACCTCCAAGGCCAAGCAGGTCCAGCGCCGTCCGGTGGCGCGCGGCCGGGGCGGCAAGGGCACGTCCGAGATGGTCGTCGGCCGTAACCCGGTGGTCGAGGCGCTGCGCGAGGGCGTGCCGGCGTCGACCCTCTACGTCCAGCAGTTCATCGACAACGACGAGCGGGTCCGCGAGGCCCTCCAGCTCGCGGCCGAGCGCGGCGGCATCAACCTCATGGAGGCCCCGCGTCCCGAGCTGGACCGCATGACGAACGGCCTCAACCACCAGGGCCTGGTCCTCCAGGTCCCGCCGTACGAGTACGCGCACCCCGAGGACCTGGCGAACGCCGCGTACGACGAGGGCGAGGACCCCTTCATCGTCGCCCTCGACGGCGTGACGGACCCGCGCAACCTCGGTGCGGTCGTCCGCTCGGTCTCCGCCTTCGGCGGCCACGGCGTGGTCGTCCCCGAGCGCCGCGCGGCCGGGATGACCGCCGGAGCCTGGAAGACGTCGGCCGGTACGGCCGCCCGCACCCCCGTCGCCCGCGCCACCAACCTGACCCGGGCCCTGGAGGCGTACAAGAAGGCCGGCATCGTGGTCGTCGGCCTCGCCGCCGACGGCGAGCACGAGATCGGCGACCTGGCGGCGCTGGGCGGCCCGGTCGTCATCGTCGTCGGCAGCGAGGGCAAGGGCCTGTCCCGCCTGGTCGGCGAGACCTGCGACTATCGGGTCCGGATCCCGATGCCGGGTGGTGCCGAGTCGCTCAACGCCGGTGTGGCGGCGGGGATCGTGCTGTACGAGGCGGCGCGCCGCCGCGTGTGAACACGTGCCCGTAGCCTGACCCGTGCGGGGTAATTCCGGCGTCCCGGACATCCTTGACGCGGTCCGGACACATCCGGCCGGTCAAAGCAGTGTCCTAACTCCACGTCACTCGGTTACATGAGTGTGGACACCAGAACACCCCGCACACCCACGGGGGACCGCTCGTCGGGATTCCGCTCCGGATTCGCTTCCGGGCCCGACGACGCTCCCGCGCTGAGCATGGTGAAGGTGCCGAGCGATCCGGCGCAGGTCATCGTCAACCACGCGAGCTTCCGCGTGCAGCTGGGCGTATCGACACGGCGTACCCAATCTCCCCGGGTCGCACGGCACTTGAGCGCCACCGAGGACACCGCGCGCATCCCGGTCGTCGGCACGGCGGGCAGAGCGGGGGCGGCACCCGGCCGTCGCCGCCCGGTCGTCTGGAGCGGCAAGTCCGCGCCCGACGACACCGGCGCCCACCGGCTGCTCCAGGCCGTCCGGGGCGGCAGCGTCCGGCATGTCGAGGAGCCCGCCGGACCGGCCGGCGCGACCCGGGTCATCCCGCGCGTCGGCGAGGGCTACGGCGGCCTAGATCAGACCGTCGAGACCCCGATGGTCGGCCACCCGCGCTCCCCGGCCTCCGGCGAGAACCGGCTCATCCCGAACATGCCGTCGGTCGGCAGCGCCTACGACGAATCGGCGTACGACGAATCGGCGTACGGCCAACCGTCCTACGCCGACGACGAGTTCGAGGACTTCGAGGAGCCGCGGTCGGCCCGGCGGGCCGGCGACGGCGACCCGGCCCGGCACGCCTACTACCCCGGCCGCCGGATGAACCTCGGGGTGGTTCTCCTCCCCCTCCGGATCTTCCTCGGCTTCATCTCCATCTACGCCGGCATGGGCAAGCTGTGCGACCCCGTCTACTTCGACGGCGGCAAGCGCGGCTCCATGGTCACCTGGCTCAACACGCTGCACCCCTGGGAGGTCGCCGAGCCGCTGCGCCAGTTCGCCCTCCAGCACCCGGTCGGCTCCGGCCTGGTGATCGCCTTCCTCCAGGTGATCGTCGGCGTGCTGACCGTCCTCGGCTGCTGGCAGCGGGTCGCCGCGGTCGTCGGCGCGCTGCTCTCCGCCGCGCTCATCGTCACCGTCAGCTGGAAGACCGTCCCCGCGTACGACGCCCCCGACATCATCTATCTCGCCGCCTGGTCCCCGCTGATCATCGCCGGCGCCCCTGTCTACTCCGTGGACGGCCGGCTCGCGGGCGGCGCCTGGCGACGCCTCGGCCCCCACTCCGACATCTGGGACCTGCGCGCCCACGTACTGCGCCGCGGCGCCCTGGTCACGGCCATCACCGTCGGCCTCACCCTGCTCGTCGGCTCGCTCCTGGGCGGCGCGGTCCGCGACTCCAGCCGCGTGGTCGTCCCCGGGCCCGGCGAGGCCCCCCGCAACAACCTCCCCGGCTCCGCGCTGCCCGGCGAGTCGTCCAAGCCCCGGCAGCGGACTCCGTCGGCCTCCACGGCTCCCTCCGGGGGCGCCACGGCGAGCCCCTCGCAGGCGGCGACCACCCCGGGTGCCGACCGCACCACGAGCGGCGCCACCACCACGACCCCCAGCGAGACCCAGGGCACCACCGGGCAGGCCCCGCCCCAGCACACGGCGCCCGCGCCGACCACGGCCGGCCCGACCTCGGGCGGCGCCGCAACCGGCGGTACGTCCTCGACGGGCGGCGGCACAGGCAGCAACACGGGAAGCACCGGCGGCGCATCCTCCTCGGGCCAGCCGGGCCTGGTAGGCGGCCTCCTCGGCTGACAGCCCACCTCATGCTGACGCAGCCCCGCGCTCCAAAGGCGCGGGGCTGCGGCGTACCAGGCGTACCCAAGGGGCGCGATGTGTCCGTCTGCCGACTGCGGCGCCGTCGTGGCTTGTCGCGCAGTTCCCCGCGCCCCTTACGGGGCCACAGCGCACCGCCCCCGAAGGGGCGCGGGGCTGAATCGATTTGCGGCTCCGCCGCGGGGCGCGACAAGCCCCCACTCACCTGCAGGTGACGAACCGCCGGTCGCACCCCCTCTTCGGCTAGCGCCCCAGCGAGGCCAGCTCCTTCGCCGCCTCCGTCAGGTCCTTCGCCGTGTCGATCGCCCGCCAGTACGCACCCTGCGGAATCGGGAACCCGGCCAGCTGCCGGCTCCGTGCCAGGTGCGGGAACGTGGTCCGCTCGTGGTCCCCCCGCTCCGGCAGCATGTCGGCGAACGCCGGAGAGAAGACGTAGACACCCGCGTTGATCTCGAACGTCGACGGCGGCGACTCGATGAAGTCCGTGATGTGGCCGAAGCCGTCGGTCTGCACGGCGCCCCAGGGGATCCGCGGACGCGCCAGCGCCAGCGTCGCCACCGCGTCCCGCTCCGTGTGGAAGTCGGCCATGTCGCGCAGCGAGAACCGCGTCCAGATGTCGCCGTTCGTGGCGTACCAGGGCCGGTCGGTGTGGGGGAGATGCGCGGCCGCGTACCTGAGGCCGCCGCCCCGGCCCAGCGGCTCGGCCTCCACCACCGTGGTGACGGAGAGCGGCAGGTCGGCCGTCGCCAGCCACTTCTGCAGGACCTCGGCGAGGTGGCCGCAGGAGACCACCACGTCCGTGACGCCCTCCTCGGCGAGCCAGGTCAGCTGGTGGCCGATGATCGGCGTGCCCGTACCCGGGATCTCGACCATCGGCTTGGGCCGGTCGTCGGTGTACGGACGAAGCCGTGAGCCCTGGCCACCGGCCAGGACCACGGCTTGAGTGGGGCGCAGCGCGGCGTTCGGATGGGTCATGCCCGAACTGTACGACGCGCCCATGGGTCGGCTTCCCGCCGCGGGCGGCCCCTTAAGGAGCCGTTACCCACTTCCCAACCGGCGTTAGGGCCTGTCTAGCTGTGCGCGGCCAGAACGCCGGAGGCGAAGGACGTGTCGCAGACCGGGCGGGCGTACGACTGGGCGCGTGAGGCGCCGTAGATCCGCACCGCGGCCCGGCCCAGCGCGCGGGCGATGGAGGTGCAGTGCTGGGCCAGCGACGGGTGGCCGTTGACCGCCTGTTGGAGGTGGGTGAGGACCTGGTCCGGGTTCTTGTCCTGGAGCTCGGTCATCAGCTGGTCGCGCAGGGCGTCCTGCGGGGCCTGGGAGAGGGCCTTGGAGGAGACGTTGGCGTCGGTCACGTCGGTCGCGGTGAGCACCGAGCTCCGCGGGGATCCGGTCCAGTTGACGCGGGTGACCGCGAGGGTCCCGGAGAGCACCAGGACGACGGGCAGGACAAGGGCGAGGGTGCGGCCGATCCGGCGGGCAGGGCCGCCCCGGTGGCCGCGTCGCGTCTGAGGGGTGGTGGAGTGCTTCACGCGTGTGAGGGTAGCGTGCGGTAATGATTTGGCGACATTTAGTCACCGGTTCGGGGGATGGAGAAGTGCCGTGTTTCGGGTACTGGGTTGACGCACACTGCTCGAAAACCACCCGCTTGCCGGGGTAAAACGGGGCAACGGAAAGGGCCCCGCAGCAGGCTGCGGGGCCCTTTCCGTCAACCTGGGTGAATTCACCCTGGTCAGAGGTTTGTTTCCGTGACGCGCTCCCGGCGGGTGCCGGTCGTGGGTCAGTCGGAGAGACGCTCGCCCGTGGAGGTCGAGAACACGTGGATCTCGCCCGGCCGCGGCACGACGTGCAGCGTGGCGCCCTTCTCCGGGACCGCGCGGCCGCTGACGCGGACGACCAGGTCCTTGAGCTCGTCGCCGACCTTGGCGCTGCCGTAGACGTAGCCGTCGGCGCCGAGCTCCTCGACGACGTTCACGGAGACCGCGAGGCCGGCCGGGGCGTCCTCGGTGTCCTTGGAGAGGGAGGACGCGGCCTCGCCGTTGTGCTCGACGATGTCGAAGTGCTCGGGGCGGACGCCGACGGTGACCGTGCGGTCGCCCTTGTCGGCGGCGGCCTGGATCGCCTCACGGTTCACCGGCACCACGCTGTTGCCGAACTTCACGCCGCCGTCGGTGATCGGGACCTCGACCAGGTTCATGGCGGGGGAGCCGATGAAGCCGGCGACGAAGAGGTTGGCGGGGCGGTCGTACATGTTGCGCGGGGAGTCGACCTGCTGGAGCAGACCGTCCTTGAGGACCGCCACACGGTCGCCCATCGTCATGGCCTCGACCTGGTCGTGGGTGACGTAGACGGTGGTGATGCCGAGGCGGCGCTGCAGCGACGCGATCTGCGTACGGGTCGAGACACGGAGCTTGGCGTCCAGGTTGGACAGCGGCTCGTCCATGAGGAAGACCTGCGGCTCACGCACGATGGCGCGGCCCATCGCGACACGCTGGCGCTGACCGCCGGAGAGCGCCTTCGGCTTGCGGTCCAGGTACTCGGTGAGGTCGAGGATCTTCGCGGCCTCCTCGACCTTCTGCCGGATCTCCGCCTTGTTGACGCCGGCGATCTTGAGCGCGAAGCCCATGTTGTCGGCGACCGTCATGTGCGGGTAGAGGGCGTAGTTCTGGAACACCATGGCGATGTCCCGGTCCTTCGGCGGCAGGTGCGTGACGTCGCGGTCGCCGATGCGGATGGCGCCGCCGTTGACGTCCTCGAGCCCCGCGAGCATCCGGAGCGAGGTGGACTTGCCGCAACCCGACGGGCCGACCAGGACGAGGAACTCGCCGTCCTCGATCGCGATGTCGAGGCCGTCGACGGCGGGCTTGGTGGAACCCGGGTAGATCCGGGTCGCCTTGTCGAACGTGACAGTGGCCATGGCTCAGAGGCCCCCTTCTACCGGCAGGAACGTGCCGGACGATCCGTTGTAGGAAGGTGGTTGGTGTAGTCCACGAGGGTGAACTGGCTCAGGACGGTACCTGGCGTTCACCCCGTATGTCAGTACCTGGAGCCCTGTGAACTTCGCGGAAATTTTCGACGGGCCCCGCCCGGGACGTGGGTACACTGCACGAGGCACACCCCCGGGGTGTGCACATGCCTCCTTAGCTCAGCTGGTCAGAGCGCCGCTCTTGTAAAGCGAAGGTCGTCGGTTCGAATCCGACAGGGGGCTCTTTCACCACCTGGGACAACGCCCCCGCGATCCATGATCACGGGGGCGTTGACGGTAGTTCTTGACGGCAGTCGGCTCTAACGGCGCCGTTTGAGGAGACGGTCCATGTGCCCCATCGCCTCCCGTCGGTCTCCATCACGGTTCGAGGAGCGACGCCGGCGGCGAACAACAGCGACGCGCAACCGTGGCGGGTGTCGTGCAACCGGACCTGCGGCAGCTTGGCAGCCGAAGAGATCCGCAGGAACGACCGGTACAGATTCCGAGGCTCGATCGGTCGACCGCTCCGTGCGGTGAACACGAGATCGCTGTCATGCCACGCTGCCCCGGCAGCCGCGCGGCGGTCTGCCTGCCGCAGGCGCTGCCACCTGAGTGGCGCCACACACATCTGCGGAATGGGGATCATCCGCGTCCGCCGGTTCTTGGCCGTGTCCAGGTACACCGAGTGCCACGGCGAGAACGAACGCCGTGTAGAGCGGGTCGGTGCGGGCGGCCTCCACGAACGTCAGGGTCTCGTCCGGCGTCCAGGGACGAAGTTCGCGGGGCTCGACTCGGGGAGCGGGCACCAACTGCACGACGTTGCGACTGATCAGTTCCTCTCGACAGGCGGCGGTGAGGGTGGTCCGCAACACACGATGCGACTCCTTCGCGGTTGCCGCTGACGCCTTCCCGGTCACCTCCGAGACCATCCGGCGGACGTTCGCGGTGGTCAGTGACTTCAGGCGGCGACTGCCGAGCAGGGGCACGAGGTAGAGCCGAACGTGCATCTCGTACTTGATGAACGTGGTGCGCTTCCGGTGGGGCTTGGTGTGCTCCTCCAGCCAGTACGGCAGCCACTCGGAGAGCTTCGCCGACCGGGACGGCGTCGGGATTCCCTGGCGGTCGCGGCGGACGAGTTCCTGACGCTTCTCGTCGCACTCCTCCCAGGTGGAGCCGTAGACGGTCTTGCGCTTGCGGGTGCCGTCAGGCTGGGGGACGTAGACGCGCGCCTCGAAGCGTCCGTCCTTGCGCCGCCAGATGCTGCCGGCGCCGTTCGGGGTTCCTCTTTCGGGATGCCATCAGGCTGCGTTCTCCTCCAGTCGGTCGTGCATGTAGTGGCGTACGGCGTCGATCGGGATGCGGCGGGCGCGGCCGGATGTGTGGCTCGGGAGCTGCTTGGAGCGGATCAGGTCGTAGACCTTGCTGCGGCTCAGCCTCAGAGCGGTCATGACCTCCGGGACAGTGAGTGCTTGGGGGTCGCTCGGGACGACGATCAGCACGTTGAGACCTCCGGGAGAGGGCGGGGCCTGCGAGTGGGGGTGGGGGTGGGGGTGGTTTCGGAGGCTTCTCAGGAGCCCGCGTGTGTCCGAGGTGCGGATTTCTGCGTCACCGCGTCACCTGCGTCATTCAGGCTTCTGACCTGCGGGTTTTTGATGACGCAGAGCGTCGGGTCTGCGTCACCGGTGACGCAGGCTCTCCGTCACGCGTGACGCAGGTGACGCGGCGTGACGCAGACATCGGCCGTCTGTGCGAGGAGGTCGCCTTCGATGACGTCGTCGTTGAGGTCGTCCAGGCTGGCCCGGTAGGCGGCGAGAGCTCCGAGGCCGTTGGCCGCGTCGAGCTGCGCGCACAGGTGGGCGAAGTCCGCCATGCGCAGGTCGGTGGGGGTCTCCGCGTCGACCGCGCGGACCTTGACCGTGAGGTCGAGGAGCGAGCCGAGGACGATGGGCAGCGCTTCCGCGTACTCGGTCCACAGCTCGTCTTCGGTGCGCCGTACCCGGGGCCGTTCCAGGCGTAGCGGCAGGGGCCGTTCGGCGAGGTCGGGGCGGATGACTCCGACGTCGATGCCGGTCAGGAGCAGGGGGGCGGCGGTAGCCGACGCGGAAGACGTCCCCGTCGGTGAACAGAGCGCGCTTGACGTTCTCGGCTCCGGTGATGATGCAGCACATCGCGTCGGACAGGTCTGGGCTCATGTGGGAGAGGTTGTCCAGGGCGGTGACCCAGCCGGCGGCCACGGCGGAGAGGAGGTTCTCTTCGTCCTTCGGGGCGCGGCGCAGGTCACCGGTCATGCCCTCGATGATCCGTACGAGCATCCGTCCGCCGGTGGACTTTCCCGCGCCCTGCGGGCCGGTGAGGAACGGGGCGGGGACGGGCGCGGACGCAGGTCGCGGAATTGCACTCAAACGCTGATGGCCCCTGTGCTCAGCGATAGTTGGCCAGGCGGGGCCTCGGTCAGTTGCGGCGATCAAAGCCTGACTCGGCGGCATCGCCTACTCGCGAAGGATCACCGCACATGACCACCGGGCTCGTCACCGCCCGCGCGCTACTCCCCAGCGGCGACCAGGCCGAGATCGCCGCCGACGTCCCACCCAAAGAGTGTGATAACCCTAGTTTCCCAGCGGCCTGCCCCCATCCCCGGCCACCATGATCTGTCATGGACCTTTCCGGTGTGGCTGCGATCCTCGCCCTCCTCGGCATCCCTGCAAGTGTTCTGATCGCCCGTTGGCAGATGCGCAGTACCTTGCGACAGGCAGAGGAGGCGAGCCGCGCTGCGCTCGTGATCGCCGAGTCGAACTACCGCAATGCCTTGGAGGTGGCCGAGGCGAACCATCGCAACGCTTTGGAAGTCGTGCGCGAGCAAGCCGATGTGGAGCGTGAGCGGTGGCTGCTTGAGGCGCGGAGCACGCAGTACCGACTCTTCCAGGGCGCTGTGGCCCGGTGTCGTCGCAGTTACCTTGCTCAGGAGATTGACCGCGAGGAGTGGGGGGACGCCCTACATGAGCTCCACGAAGCCCTGTATGCGATCGGGCAAGTAGGGCCCGAGGAGGTGTACGGCATCGCGATCAGGCTTAAGGGAATGTGCGGCACCATGGCTGACATGCGCCTTTCGCTCGACCCGGACTCGCCGGACTCGCGAGCCCGCTACTGGGAGGACGCTGTCAGGCCATACCGGGTCGAGCTGAATCAGGCCATCAGTCGCGCACTGAACAGCTCGGAGCTACGGGGCAACCGCGACCTGTAACTGTATCGCTCGCGACAACATCGATACGCCTTGTCTACCTGGCCGGTGGCCGAGTAGCTCTGCACATGGCCAACTATCGCTACTGTCCTGTGCCATCGAGCCTTGAGCGAGTGTCACCGAAGGTTGAGCGGCGACGCCGGGGCTCGGGGTCAGTCGCCGACGGTGAAGCGCTCGCCGATGTGCTGTGGCTGTTCGATCTCATCGAGCAGGGCGACCGCAAAGTCCTCGGTGGAGATGCGGCTGTTGCCGCTTGCGTCGACGATGAGATCGTCCGTGGCGGTGCGGTAGGTGCCTGTGCGCTCGCCCGGCGCGATCGTCGCGGCGGGGCTGAGGCAGGTCCACTTCACATCGCTGACCGTGCGGCAGAAGTCCAGGGCGTCCCCGTGGGCGTGCATGATCTGGAGTAGAAACTCCGGCAGGCCCTCTGCGTCCCAGACCTGCGTGCCGTCCGGCTTGCGCAGGGAGCCCGCGCCGCCGACAAAGACGAGCCGGGGTGCTGCGGCCCCCAGCGTGCGCAGGCCGGCGACCAGGGCCTCGGCGCTGGGCTTGATGGTGGCGATGTGGCCCGGCCCGTCGCCTCCGCCGACCGCACTGATCACGACGTCCTGCCCCTTGGCGGCCTCGGCGACGGACTCGGGGTCCAGGACGTCGCCGGTGACCACGGTCAGGCCCGGGGCGCCTTTGGTGAGCTTGGCCGGGTTGCGTACGACGGCCCTCACCTCGTGACCGCGATCGAGCGCCTCGTCCAGGACCCGCGATCCAATGGTTCCGGTGGCGCCGAACAGGGCGATCTTGGACATGCGAATCTCCAGTTCCGGTTGATCATCTCGGGGCTAGCAGGTTAGGGAGACCCCCCGCGACACACGTGAGAAACCGACCGCCTCCGAGCTTGACCCCATCAGGTGACGCCCTCCCGACCAGGCCGGTCAAAGACCGGTGACACAAACTCGCCCTTGATCAAACTCCGACGGGCACGGTCAAGGTTCAGTGGCACAGGACGTACGCGTCACGGGTGCTGGTGCGGGACTCAAACCCTAGAATCGAACACATGAGCGAGTTGCTGCCACCGGACCCCGCGCGCCTGCGCGTGATCCTCGCGCACCTCGACAAGCAGATGGCCGACCACGAGACCGTCGGCACCTACCTGCGGCTCCAGCACGATGCCGTCCAGGCCGCGCTCTCCCGCGCCGAGCGCCGGGCCATCCCGAAGCCCGTCATATCGGCGCCCAAGCGGCCCACGGGGGCTCGTCGCGAGACCAGCGGCCAGCCGTCGACCGGATACGTCGTCGAACGGAACAACCCGCGCGACGCCACCGCGGGGGCCGTCATCCATGCCGCCGGCTGTGACAGGGCGCCGCATGACGCACGTCCCGCCGGGATCGAGGTCGCCCGCAAGGCACTCGCGAACGACCCGCGCTTCTTCACGGCGTGCGAGCACTGCCGGCCAGACACCGAGCTGGGCATCGACGTCGCCTAGGTTCCTGGCGGCAGCTACAGCGAAGGTGCTCACTTCGAGCCCGCTGGGCCTCTCCCTTGCCGAGGAAACCGCAGCCCCGAGCCCCGTGGTCTGACGGCACTTCGTGACGGCAACACCGGTGCACGTTGCCGTACTGGACGAACCAGCCATGGACCATGCCGAGCAGGCGGGCGAGTCAGTTCCATGGCCGGTGCGTCGCTGGGGGGAACTGACCCGCGCCCTCACCAGGAGCCTCACATGGCCATTCGCCGCCAGCCCGACCCAGCCCCCAACGGACCCAACTTCGGCATCATCAACACCGGCAACATGACCGGACCCGCGCAAGCAGCAGCGTTCTCCCAGAACGTCAGTCAGACCAACAACATCACCAACGAAGCAGTCGACAAAGCCCGCGACAGCATCGATGATCTCCGACGGCGCCTGGAAGAACTACGCGGCCAGTACCCCGAGGTGGACGCCGCCCTGCGCGACCTAGCCATGATCACCCCGCGCCTGGACGAACCCGACCGCGACCCCGGCACCCTGCGCTACATGCTCCAGAACCTCGTCGAGCGCTGCGGCGGATTCCCCAACCTCTTGGCCGCAGCCCAACTCGTCCAATCCACCGTCATGGCACTACTGCCTGGATCCTGACGGCCCCTGGCTGCGGCTACCGAGCGAGCCGGGACTCCAGCAGGTCCAAGACTTCCTCCCAGCGGAAGCGGTCCGCGCCGCCGCCGGCCTTCGGCCGATGAGGCTCGTACGACCCGATCAGTACGCCCATCTCGCGCAGCCGCTCCAGACTTTGCCGGTACGCGGGGTGGGCGGCCTGGGCGGAGTTCAGATACGGCAGCAGGGCGATCGGTACGCCCATCGCGGGTGCTTCGCACAGGATGCCCAGGGCGAGGTTGTCGGAGATCCCGGCGGCCCACTTGTTGACGGTGTTGAAGCTGGCCGGGGCGACCGCGATCGCGTCCGCGGGTCGGGTCGGGCGCGGTTGGTCCGGTGTCCGCCAGGCCGAGCGGATGGGGAGACCGGTCTGCGCCTCGACCGCCTCGACGTCGAGGAAGCCGAGCCCTTGCGGGGTGGCGACGACGCCGACGTCCCAGTTCCGCTCGTGCGCTGCGGTGATCAGTTTGCCGACGTCGGTGGCGACTCCGGCCGCGCAGACGACGATCTGGAGGAACGGCTTGTCGGGCTGGTCACTCACGCGGGCACTCCCAGTTGGCGGCTGAAGTGGTGCAGCTCGGGCAGTGCCCGGCGGCGGTCGCGGGCTGCCATGTCGGCGACCAGTTCGCGTACGGCCGGGCGGCGGATGTCCTGGGCCGCACAGCTCTCGGCGATGCGCAGGGCCTGGTAGCCGTCGGCGAGTCTGCCCTGCTGACTGTAGGCGCGGGCGGTCTCCAGCCAGAGTGCGGCCCGGCGCTCGGGGACGGGAATGTGCCGCCGCATGAGTGGCCGCGCGGTTTCCAGCGCGATGCCGGCGTCGCCGAAGGAGACGGCCGCGCTGATCTCATGCAGAGCCACGTTGGTGGGGCTGAAGTTCGCCCAGGCGTCGGGCCGGTCGAAGGAGACGTAGCGCGCCACCTCTTTGGCCTCGGTGAGGAAGTCCTGGGTGGTGGCGCGATCGCCGTTTCTGCTGGCGGCGGTCGCCCCGCGGAGCAACAGCAGGCCGACCGCTGCCAGATACCGGGGCGAGCGCTGGTCGTAGGAACCGGTGAGCTGGTCGGCAGTGTGGCGGACCATGTTCACGGCCTGGGCCGTGTGCTTCTCGCGCACGAGGACGTGGGCGTGAACGCGGACACTGGCGGCGATGACGATGGGATCCCCCGACCGCTCCGCCTCGGCCATGGCCCGACCGGCCGCGAGCCAGGCGTTGCCCTGATCGGCTCGCTTCAGCAGCAGACTCACCGACGTCTGGTACGCGGTGGCGAGCAACCCGGACGCCTCCGCCGAGCCGGATAAGCCTCCGGCGGCATGGCGCAGGTCGGTGATCAGGCCCGGCAGCGTCCGTTCCAGATCCGTGTAGTCGCACGTGCAGAACATCCGGCGTACGTCCCGTGTCCGGTCCCGTAGCTCGTCGATGTCCAGGGCTTGCCCGGTGGCAGCAGGGCTCGTGCTTGGCAGCAGGACCTGTACCAGGTCGAAATGTGCTGCGGTGGACGACGGCGGAGCCGCGAGAGCTGCGACGCTCGCGGCCAGGAAGGTACGGCGGTGCATGTCCTCTGTTCCGGGGTCGGCGGGGCTGGTGTCGGAGGAGGCGGCGAGACCGAGACGGTCCAGCGGAATGTCCAGCACCTGCGCGATCTCGCGCAGCGTGCGCACGTCCTCGGTGCCCCTGCCGCTCTCCAGACGGCTCACCTTCGACTGGTGGTACCCCAGGGCGGCGGCAACCTCCGTCTGCGAACGCCGCTGTAACACGCGGGCCTGACGGATCACTTCGCCGATCCGTCTCGCTTCACTCTGTGCCTCGGCCATCTGTGCCACGGCCCCTTCTGCCGTCGCCGATCCTGCCTGCTCAACCGAGCGTAACCGAGCGGCAATTGACCGCGACGCAGCTCCTGCATAAGTCATGCGGCGCCGGCACACGGCGTGGCCCCGCCTGCCTCCGAAGCGGTTGCGTGGAGTTGCCACACCGATCCAGGAGGCCGCTCATGGAAGCGCATCAGATCCATTTCCCCGTTCACGGCACACCTGCTGCCGCCAGCTCCGCGCGCCGGCAACTCGCCATCGGGATACGGGCCTGGGACGCCTCCCTCGATCAGGAACTCCTGGAAACAGCGGAGTTGGTCGCCGCCGAGTTGCTCGCCAACGCGGTACGGCACGCGGGCCACGGCCCCATCTCGGCCGGCGCCCGACTGAACGACGAACGCCTGCTGATCGAAGTGACCGATGCCAGCTCCAAGGCCCCGCAGGTCGGACTGCCTGACGCGGAAGAGGAAGGCGGGCGCGGCCTGTTCATCGTCGCCGCCCTCGCGGACCGCCACGGGATCGAACCACTGCCGTCCGGCAAGCGGTGCTGGGCCGAGTTCAAGGTCAGCGGCCCTGACCACCAGCCCTCACGATGCCTTCCCCTGCAAAGGAGTTGACGGTTGACAGCCGTAAGGATTCCCCCGGTCGCCGCCGAAGTGGTGGCCATCCGGCCCGGCACCTCTCTCACCGGGTCCGTGACAGTCGACGGGTCCAAGAACGCGGCCCTGCCCCTCCTGGCCGCCGCCGCGGCCCTGCACCGCCCGGTACACCTGGGCAACGTCCCGGCGAACACCGACGTCGAAACGATGCTCACCCTGCTCCAGCAGTCCGGCTGGCACACGGCCCGCCCCGTCACCGATCCCCACACCACGGTCATCCTGCCCAGCGACAGGCCACAACCGGGGCCCGCCCCCGAGACCGCCGCACGCATCCGAGCCTCGTACTACCTCGTCCCCGCGCTGCTCGGTGCCTACGGACGGGCCCGTCTCCCCTGGCCAGGCGGATGCCGGATCGGGGAACGCGGCATGGAACAGCACTTCGCGGTCTACGAGCACTTCGGTGACCGTACGACTGTCGACGACCGGGGCTACCTCGTGGAAGCAGCCGCCGCCGCACGGACCGGAACGGTCTCGATCACGCTGCCCTTCCGCTCCCGAGGTGCGACCATCGCCGCGGTCCTGCGCGCGGTCGTGGCCGGACGGCCACTGCGGCTGGGCGGGCCCAACCTGTCGCCGGAAGTGCTCAGCGTCGTAGAGGCGCTACGGCTGGCTGGATGGCAGTGCCGGGCCGGCGAGTCTCTTCTTTCGCTCGCGCCGCCCCCGTCCGCTCCCACGGAGACCATCGCCTGGAAGGTGCCCGGCGACAAGATCGAGGCAGGCACGCTGGCCTGTGCCGTCGCAGTGACGGGCGGCGAGGCGCGTATCTGCGGCGTACGCGGTGATGACGTCGTTCCCCTGGTCAGCGCTCTACGACAGCTCGGTGTGCCCGCGAGCACCGAGGACGACGTTCTGACCATCCATGCCCAAGACACCCGCCCCACCAGTCGGCCGCTACGAGCCGTCGCCTCCCTCGCCCCTGGCGGCCTGGACGCCGACTTCGAACCGCCCCTGATGGCTTTGGCCCTCACCCGCCCCGGCACTCATCTCTTCTCCGACGCCATCAACCCCGGCCGCCACGGCAACCTACTGCCCCAACTCGCCCGCCTCGGCGCCGAGATCCACGACCTGTCGCCCACCAAGTGCCGTCTCACCGGCCCGCAGCAGTTGACCGGGACCGGAGTGGAGGCCACCGACATCCGCACGGGCTCCGCCCTGCTCATCGTCGGCCTCACTGCACGCGGTGTCACCACGCTGGGCGGTCTCGACCAACTCCGGCGCGGACACGCGGACTTGCCCACCAAACTGCACGCCCTCGGCGCCGACATCTGCGAGGTCACCCCATGAGCCGACGCTTACGGAAGATCATCGCTACGACCGACGTCCACTCGGCCTTCGACGCGGGCATGCCGATGCTCACCCACCTCTACAACGCCAGGGCCGAGAGCCTGATCGTGGACTGCGGCGACTTCTTCGAAGGGAGCGGCTACTACCGCTTCGGCAAGGGTCAGATCGAGCGGGAGATCCTCACCAGCCTGTACGACCTGCTCGCGCCCGGAAATCACGGCTGGCCGCACTACTTCGAACCAGGGCTGCACGAGATGACCGTGTGCGCCAACGCCTCCGACACCAACGGCAAACCGCTCTTCGACCGGGTACGCATCAAGCGGATCGGCGGCCAACGGGTCGCCATCACCGCGGTGATCGGCCCCCAGGCGTTCAACACGATCCCCACCCACGACCGCAATGGCCACCACGTCACCAACCCGGCCCATGCACTGCGCGAGGTGATGCTGGAGAACCACCACCGAGCCAACGCCTGGATCGTGTTGTCCCACTCCGGCTTCGAGGAGGACCTGAAGCTGGCCGCCGCCTGCCCGTTCGCGGACGTCATCTTCGCCGGCCACTGCCACAGCGACACCTACGGCCCCGTGCGCATCGGCGACACGCTGGTCGTCAAGGGACGCGAACTCGGCATCGGCTACGCCACCGCAGAGCCGGTCGGCAGAGGATGGGCTGCGCGCACATGTAACTTTCCCAACGCAGCCGTAGTTCCCGAAGACCTTGCCACGGTGCAGGAGAAGGTCTCCTTCATCGGCCGCAAGCTGGCGAGTCCGCTCGGAACCGTGATTGAGCCTTATCGCAATGGGGAGTTGGACCGCAGCCGTCTGCTGCGAGAGATCGCCGGCCGACTCCACTCCGGCCTCGGCGTAGACGCGGTGATCCTCAACGAGACCGCGCTCCGTTCCGTATCCCTCGGCGAAGTGCTCACCCTCGGGAACCTGTTGGCCATCGAGCCTTTCGACAACCAACTCGTCCACGCCGTCCTTCCTGACGAGCACGCCCAAGACCACGACAAGCTGCTCACGCAACTCGCTGAATACGTGGGCCCGTTGGTCATCGCTCCCACGCCTCTTCCTTCGGCGACGAGCAGCGTGCTGACGACGGGCTACCTCGCCGACAGCCATCTGGGCGGCCGAACACATCAAGCCGGACTCCGGCTCAGCCAAGCCGTACGCCGCGTCCTGGCCACCACCTTGCCCGGCGGCGCCACCGAGGGAGGCGAGCAGTGATCCTCACCGGCCCCGAGATCACCGCGGCTGCCCGCGACGGTCGCCTGACCATCGACCCCTTCGAGCTGGAACAGGTCAACCCCAACAGCTACAACGTCCGCCTCGGCCCCACCCTGCTGACCTACGCCGACACCGAGATCGACTCCTACCGCCCCAACCTCACGCGTGAGATGGAAATCGGGACGGACGGACACGTGCTCCAGCCTGGCGAGTTGTACCTCGGGCACACCCTCGAAAAGGTCGGCTCCAACTCCTTCGTACCGCTGCTGTTCGGCCGCTCTTCGGTCGGCAGGCTCGGCCTCTTCGTCGAAATCACCGCCCCCATCGGCGACATCGGCTTCCACGGCCAGTGGACGCTGATGCTCTCGCCAGTCCGTCCGCTACGGGTGTACGCCGGCATGAAGATCGCACAGATCATGTTCTTCGTCTCTACCGGTGAAATAGACCCCTACCAAGGCAAGTACCAGGACGCCGCAGGTCCGCAGCCGTCGAGGTACTGGCGGGACGTCGCTCCGGTGAAGGCGGTCACCTCGTGATCCTGACCCGCCCCGCGATCAGAGCCGCCCTTCAGGCTGGCGAGATCACGATCGAGCCGTACGATCCCGCCCGTCTCTCCCCGAACGCCTACGACTGGCGGCTCGGCGACACTCTTCGCGTCTGCGCCGGTGAACTGGACGCCGCCGCTCCCACCGTGTTCATCGAACAGACCATCCCCGTAACAGGCTTGGTGCTGAAGCCGGGTGTGCTCTACCTCGGCGTCACGCTGGAGAAGACCGGTTCGGAGACTTACGCGCAGATGCTCAACGGCGACCGAACCATCGGCGCACTCGGCATCTGGGTCCATGTCTCCGCCCCGCTCGGCCACCAAGGCCACGCCATCCGCTGGACGTTGGAGATCCGCGCCGCCAAACCCGTCCGGGTCTATCCCGGGATGACCTTCGGCAAGCTCGTCTTCCTCACCGCCTACGGCACGCCGACCAGCTACCAGCAGCAGCTTTCCAAGTACGCGGATACGGACGGCATCGACATCTCCCGCCTCTACGAGGAGATCCCCGGAGGAGTCCTGTGAGTCCCCACCCAGCCGCCGGGCCACTGGCCGCCACCCTGCTGGACCTGCCCGCCGGAAGTCCGGGCGGCAGCGTCGAACTCTTCCTCGACCTCTACACGGGCGAGTGCCCCCTCATCCCCGCACGGGCGTTCATGCTCGGCCCGTCCAACCCGAGGCGTCTTCTCCCCGCTGGGCTCGACCTGCTGCCCGTGGCCGGCAAGTGTCTGGAAGGCCCGGCCTTCGGCAGCTACGTCACAGTCCTACGCAGGGCCCTCACAGCCGCGATCGACCCAAACCAGATCGGCGTCCTGCACCTCCAGCACCTGACATTCGGCGCCACCCCAGCCCTGATCCGAGCCCTGCCTCTGCATCCCCGCATCGCCCTGGTCCACGGCACCGACCTGATCTTCGCCGAGGCCCACCGCGATCAACTCCGCGTCCTGCGCGAGACCGCGAGAGCCGCAGACGCGATCGTCGTGCCGACGGTGGCAATGGCCGACCGCCTGCTCAAGCTCGCCCCGCAGATCGACCGCAGGAAGATCACCCACATCCCCTGGGGCATCCCCGACCACCTGCTCACCGCTCCACCGACCCGACCAACCCGCGCTTCCACCAGCCACCTACGACTGCTGTACGCAGGACGGCTGACCGCCGAGAAGGGCGTGGCGGCCCTGATCAGGAGCCTGGCCCCTGTGCCAGGTGTCGAGCTGAGCATCGCCGCGCCCCGGGCCCAATTCCACGCCTTGGCCCCGCTGTTGCAACAGGCCGGCGTGAGGGCCCACTACCTCGGGTGGCTACGCCGTCCACAACTGTGGAAGGCGTTCGCCGAGCACGACGTACTGGTCATGCCGTCCACCACCCTGGAGGCCATGGGCTTGGTCGCGCTGGAGGCCCAAGCCTGTGGACTGCCAGTCCTCTACCAACCTGTACCGGGCCTGAGCGAGGCCCTCGCCGCGACTGGCGTAGCCACCGATTTCACCAAGTCGGCCGCCCTCGCCCGCGATCTGGATCGGCTTCGAACCTCTCCCGGTCTGCTCTCCGCGCTGCGGCAGGCGGGCTACGTGAACGCCACCCGATACCCGCTCTCGGCTACCGCGCAAGCCCTCACCGACCTCGGCCACCAACTCTCCTGAGGAGGTTCAGAAACCGGGTCGTTCGGCACAGAAGATAACCGGCCTGCCATGAGGGCAGCTCAGTACGCCGTTCCTCCACTCGTCCCACCCGCGTCACTACGCTGACCGACGGGATGCCCACTGCGAACAGGGAGACCATGACGTACCGCACCGACCGCATCGAACAGCTCCTGAGCGAAGGCGTCCGCGACAAGGTCTACCCCGGCGCTGTATGGGCCGTCGGAGACGCCGCCGGAACTCATGTGCACGGCACCACAGGGGTCCTCGACCCCGAGCAACCGGACGTGCCGATGCGGCCCGACACCGTCTTCGACGCTGCCAGCCTCACCAAGATCCTCGCCGTGTGGTCCTCCATCGGCTCCCTCTGGGAAGAAGGCAAGCTCGACCTCGATTCTCCCCTGGGCACCATCTGGCCCGAGGTCGAAGGCCACGCGCTCGGATCGGTAACCGCCCGCCAGTTGCTGACTCACACGGCCGGCGTCCCCCTGCGGGCCCAGCTCAAAAACCTCTACGGCACCGACCCGCAGGACATCCGCGACGGCGTACTGAGGGAAGCACTGCACCGCCAGCCCGGAGAGGCCGTCGAGTACACCGACCGTGCCGCCCTCATCCTCGGCTACCTCGCCGAACATCTCTCGGGCCAGCGCCTTGACCAACTCGCCACGGAGCGGATCTGGCAGCCGCTCGGTATGAACACCACCCGGTTCGGGCCGCTGCCCTCGGAGATCGCCGCACGGTGTGCGCCGACCGAGCTCGACCAGGACACCGGCACTCACCTCAAAGGCGTCGCCCACGACTTCTCTGCACGACTCCTGGGCGGCGTGTGCGGCATCGCCGGTGCCTTCACCATCCTCGACGATCTCGCCGCATTCCTGCGGTACATGCTGGGCGGCACCTCTGCATCGGAGCAGGCCGGCTTCGGGACGACCTGGGCGACTGAGTCGCTGACGATCCAGACCGGTGAACTGGAGCCCGTACGCGGCCTGTTCTGGCACCCAGCTCCCGGTACCCAACCGACCCAGGATGTTTGGGTGCACTACGGCTTCACCGGAACCGGCATGTGGATCTCACCAGACCAGGGGCGCTGGGCCGCACTGCTGACCAACAAGCTCTACTACACCCGCGACCGCCAGCCCCTCACCGAGATTCGCAACGCCTTCCGCGAACTCGCCTTCGGCTGAGACAGCGGCCCGACCTACGCCGCCAGCTCGTAGGAGATTCCAACTGCAGGTAGTTACGCGAAGGTTGAGGTCTCCATCCGCACGAGCGGCGGCGTACTCGCTCAACCCTCAGAAGGAAGAGCTACGCCACCTTGCCGCCGATGAGTCCAACAATCGCCCCGAAGCCCATCATGTACGTGGTGGAGCATGCCTCTACGGCACCTTTCACCTGCTCAGAATCGCCGCCGAACGCAGCCAGCAGCACGTTCAAGATCAGAGCTAGTGCTGTCAGCGCGGCGACTGTAGAGAAGATCAGCTTGAAGCGGGGCGTCAAGTCGGATGCGTTCTCAGGCACGCGAATGCTCTCGTGCTCAGGTTTGTACGATCGCGCCCGCTCGTGACCAGGGTCTTGGTTCTTCATGCCCTCGTATACTGCCCAGATGGGACATTGGTCCGAGGGTCTTGTCGACGAAGTCGCGCGGATGGTCGGAGGCAGCCCCGACCGCCGTCTACTGAAGGACAAGCTCGCTCAGGCTGGCCGCGAGATTGAGGTTCTGTCAGGCCGTAGCTTCCAGCCGATGCGCCGAGCGACCGCGGTCTTCGAGCCCAATGGTCTGCCTTTTGTGGACATTCCCGACTTGCAGGTCGGCTCGATGGAACCAGAGTCGATGGTTTGGGAGGTCCCTGACCCGGTGAACCCCCAGATGGCAACCGTCCTGCAGGTCACGCCCCTGGCTGCCCCTGTCCCTAAGGCCGCGTCTATTGCAGACGCACTCTGGATTGCCGGCCAGCTCGTCGCCGTAGCGTCGCAGAGAGGGCAACTGTCAGGTGAGTATGTCCTTGGATGGCTAGGTTCATTTTTCTCGCCCGAGCAGCGAGTGGAACTCTTTCGTCGTGTCATGAACCCTGAGGTTCGATTTCATGTCCCCATCCTCGCGGTCTCTGTCGACGGATGGTGGTTCCAGATCGCCCGTCGACTTCTCTGGATGACAAACGAGACCGAGGACGAAGGGCGTCTTTTCGAACCGCTCATGGATCAGACGGCCGGTGACAAGATCCCACCGCTTGTAGCCGCCGAAGCGATCCTGATCGCGGCTCCCATGACACAGCAACCCGCAGGCTGGGCATTCACCGCGCGCATCTGGACCGAGCAGGTGCAACGGCCCACCGATCGGCAGTGGAGCAGGTTCGCGAGGGCTATCCACGGCCACGGCATACCGACCATCACCCTCGACCCTGTCTCAAGTCCTTACGAAATCGCCTGTCAGGTGGTCTTGAAAGGCTACTGGCACGGCTACATCAAGGGCGATGAACCGGCCCTGGCAAAGGTAATCGCGCGGGCGTATCCGCGGCAGGTCGCTCGCATTGAGCGTGAGACCCGGGCCCCGAATACGGATTCGGCAGCCGCGACGCTGCTTGAACAGCTGATCCGCCCTGGATTCGACCCAGGACAGGGGGCGGAGGCGACCCGTCGGTACGTGCGCCGGAAGGCAAGCATTGCGGTAATGCAATACCGGAAAGGCGAGGCACCGGATCGGTATCCCTGGACGCGGGTTGGGGTCAGCGAACGCCGGTACTACAAACTCCTGCCGTTGTTCGTGCATAAGGTCAACGGCCGCTACGACTACGACTACGACGATGTCGTGGCGCGGATGAAGGATCACCTGGATCGTGTAGACGAGGCGCGGAGAGCGCGAACAGCAGCCCTTGAAGTCCTCCGACTGCACGGCTTCGGGGAAGAGGCCGCGCGTAAATGGCTACAGCGGCATCCACCCAAGGATGCCCTGACTGCGTGGCCGCGCGGTCGACGCCCGTAGCGCCAGCTATGCACTGAAGTCAACGTCTGCGGAGACGGCCCGCGCACCGTCATCGACGACACCCCCGCCATGCTCGGCGCCGTCGACGTCGCCCGCAACCAGTGTCCTGAACGGGTCAGCCGCTTGACCGAAAGCGTCGTTCGATGGCTTCCGCTCGCACCGTACAGTCGACCAAGTGCGCTACGGACAGAAGGCGTTGCTGCCACAACCT
Source organism: Streptomyces sp. GbtcB6 (assembly GCF_019091475.1). Classification (NCBI taxonomy): domain Bacteria; kingdom Bacillati; phylum Actinomycetota; class Actinomycetes; order Kitasatosporales; family Streptomycetaceae; genus Streptomyces; species Streptomyces sp. GbtcB6. Next base: position 158,955 of record NZ_JAGXJL010000005.1, read on the forward strand.
GGGACATTCCCCGATGAGAAAGCTCTCGCTGACTTCGTCCTCGACAAGATGGACCAGTGGTTCCATGTTGAAGAGCAAGTGCCAGGGCGTTACTGGACCGGCGAAGAGACTCGTATAGATGCCGTGCTGAGGCCCCGTGAGCCGGCCGGTTGGCACGATGAGGCCCCAGCCTTCGGCATCGAGTTCAAGAACCCTGCTCCGAACACGAGTACTGGTGAGCGTTACGGATGGGTCGCGCAGGCAGCCGGATACACGCACTGCCAATGGGAGAGATACGGCAGGCTGGGGGTCTTCCTGTGCCCGTCCCCTCTGAGCTGGCTTCTGTCTCGCGCCGACAAGATTGCCAATGCCCGTCAGCAGCAGATCAGTCCCGAGACGTTGGAAGAGGAACGTCAGCGGGTGCGGGAGTACGGTCGCCGTTTCGGCAAGGAGTACTCCGACGCGTACGTCGAGAGCGAGGCGATGCTCGCGCACAGGCGCCGCCTTGGCGAGCTGACCTACGAGGAGTTCACGGCACTCGCTGATGGTTACGCGAACGCTGAAGCCCGCGAACGCGAACATGATCTGCGGATGGCCAAGGAGCTGACCCATCTCATCGGCCAACTGAGTGTTGGCGAGCTCATGCCCTACGAGGGCAGCGGCTGGACACTGACGCGGTCAGGCACTCGGCTATGGAGTGAACACCAGGGCGTGTCCAAGATCCCTTACAGGCTTCGGCCTCGCATTGGCTCCGAACGGAGCAGACGTTGAGGCTGGCCGGATGGTTGGCCTCCCTGATTTCCGGCGACCGTCGCCGGTAGAAGACGATCCGTCGATCGGTATCCGGCGGACGTGGGATATATCCGCTGGAGGCTCAAAGGAGCTGGCGATGGCGATGATGAAGGGGCTGGGCAGCCGTTCTGAGACGGACCACGCCTCGTAACTAGGCTGCGAGTGACGAAGGGAGACCAGTCGTGGCTCAGCCGACACGCGACGACCAGCCCAAGGCCCTACCGCCCGCCCTCGAATCCATGACCCTGCTGGTCGCCGCCGTCATCGTCCACGACCAGGCCACCAACCGTGTCGTCCTCCTCCAGCGCAGCGAGAACGCCAAGTTCGCCCAGGGCATGTGGGATCTTCCCGTCGGTAAGAGCGAACCCGGCGAGCCCATCACGGCAACTGCAGTGCGCGAGCTGTACGAGGAGACCGGTCTGACGGTAAAGCCTGAGGCCCTGACGGTCGCCCATGTCATCCATGGTGCCTGGGGCGTCGAAGCCCCAAGCGGCTTTCTCACCGTGGTCTTCGCCGCCTACGAGTGGACCGGCGAACCAGAGAACCGTGAGCCACGCAAGCACGCCCAGGTCTGCTGGGTTGATGCCGATGCCATCCCTGAGGAGTTCGTGGACACCACCGCGAGCGCGCTCCACCGGTATCTCACCCGTGGGCCCCAGGTGTCGCTGGACGGATGGGCATAGGGCGAGTGTGACATCACCATGCCCGGATAGAACGTGGTCGGCGCTCAGGCCGCGGGGGTGGCGAAGAAGGCGGCGAGTCTCTGCGCGGTCCAGGCGGGGTTGTCCGCGGCGTACGCGTGGCCGCTGTCGGGGACGAGGTCGGCCTGGACGTCGTCGGCGATCCGGCGGACGCCTTCGAGGAGCGGTGCTTGGGGCAGGCCCAGGACGGCGTTGAGGACGAGGACGGGCATGGGCAGTTTGGTGGTGCCGGCCGCGCGGATGGCCCGTCCGTCCTCCAGCAGGGTGGCGTAGTGCTGGAATCCGCCGCGCATGCCGCCGGGGGCGGCGTAGTGCCGGAGGAATTCGGCGCGGTCGGCGTCGGTGAGACCGCCGGCGGGGGAGCCGATGGCCCAGGCGGGAGCGAGGTAGTCGGCTTCCTTGCCCGCGGTGAGGAGTTCGGCGATGTCGACTTGCATGTGGAAGCCGAAATGCCAGTAGCCGCCGGTGGCCGGGTTCATGAGTTCTTCGAGCCCGAAGCCTGGTAGCACCGACTCGGAGAGGACGAGCCGGCGGACTTCGCGGGGGTGGGCGGTGGCGTAGGCGTGCGCGACCATGGCGCCGATGTCCATGCCGACGAGGTTGACGCCGGTGTCACTGGTGCCGGCAGGGTCGAGGTTCTTCACGATCTGCCAGATGTCCTCGGCGACGTCGCTCTTGGCGTACCCGCTGTCGGGCTTGCCGGAATCGCCGGTACCGCGCAGGTCGGGGGCGACAACGGTGAAACCGGCTGCGGCGAGGAGCGGCATCAGACGGCGCCACACCGCCCAGGTGTACGGCCAGCCGTGAAGCAGGACGACCGGTGGCCCCTCGCCGCCGACGACGTGGTGCAGGCGTATGCCGTTGACGTCGGAGTAACGGTGGAAGAAGCCGTCCATGCCCGATACCGGGCCTTCGGGCGGTGGAGCGGCGACCGGGGAGCTGTGCGCTGTCATCCGTCTGTCTTTCTGTCCTGGAGTCGGAGGGCGGCTTCTTCCACCGGCGTTCAGGCCGCGCTCGCGTCGGCCGCCTTGAAACGGGCGGCTGCCTCGGCGGGGGCGTTCAGATTGCCTTCGGTCCAGCCGATGCCCTGGACGAGGCGCTCGATGCGCCAGCCCTGCGCGGTACGGCGCATGTGGTTCGTGTACGTGCCCCGCATGAGGAAGAAGTCCCCACCCTCGGCGCCCTCCAGGTAGTGCTGGGCGTACATGTACGAGTGGCAGACGGCCCGGTCGGGATCGTTCTCGTCGAACTCGATGACGTGGTTCGGGCTCAGGTGCTGGCGGGCGGTGAATCCGGAGAGGCCGCCGCGGGCGAAGTGGACGAAGTCGTCGCGGGCGAAGTCGTTCGCGGGCATGCCCGCGTCGGAGAAGTCGATGTGCACCGGGTCGGTGAAGCAGGTGGCGTACAGGTCCCAGTCCGCGCGGTCGATCGCGACGGCGTACCGGATGACGGTGTCACTGATCGCGGCGCGGTCTTCGAGGCGGCGGATACGGAATTCGAGGTCGGAAGTCATGGTCGGTCGTTCCTTGCGTGAGGTGTGCCTGGTGGACGTCTTGCGCGCCAAACATACGACTCAGGATCGTCCGAAGCAAGATGATCTGATGAGGGAAGGTTTTGGTCCGGATCGTATTATGGTGGATGGACGACCCAGGGAATCCAGGATGGTGACGCGTGGCCCCCAGCGATCGGCGGACAGTGCCGCATGAGATGTGCGCGCTCACCGACGACCCCTCGACCGCGGATCTCACCTGGCTCACACACCGGGCCGCTGCCGCCCTCGGAGACGTCTTCGACGCGGTGTGCCGGGAGGCGGGCCTCGCCGATATGCGGGACTGGCTCGTCCTCGCGCTGGTGGGCGAAGGGGGACAGCGCACGCAGTCGGAGATCGGTGCGCAGCTCGGCATCGACAAGACGACGCTGGTCTCCCTGTTGGACCGACTTGAGCGGGAGGGGCTGATCATCCGCACCTTCTCCGCACGTGATCGCCGGGTCCGCATCCCGGAGGCGACGGCCGCCGGGCTCGCCCTGCACGACAAGGTGGCCGTAGCGCGCGACGAGGCGATTCAACGACGGCTGGCGACCATCCCGGCCGCCCAGCAGGCGCTCCTGAGGTCGATGCTGTGGACCATCTCCATGGGCACCTCTCAATGAGGCGTTCCCTGCGAAGCCGCGCCATGCGGTCCGGTATGCCTCGCGGGCATCGTCGAGACAGCTGTCTCTGATCACGGTCCGACGGTAGGCGGGCGGCATGGCCGGCTGTCATGGCCGAAGCGCTCGCAGTCGTTGAACTACGTGTCTGACGGAGTGCCCGACCTGGTCCCGTGTGATCGGCGAACGAGCAATCAACCAGCTGAAAGCCTTCAGTGGGTGTACGGCCTCGGAGGGCAGAAGAGTGCGAGGAGGAGCGAATTCAATGTTCAGCAGCCCCTTTTGCGTGAGCGATGCGTGAGCGGACGGTGCGGCAGGAGCCGTCCTGACGTGGACCGGGCCCCACAACAAACCTGTCCTGACCTGGTGGTTCCGGACGCCGAGTCAGAGTCCGGAACTACCCAGCAAGATCCTGCCCGGACTTGTAAAGCGAAGGTCGTCGGTTCGAATCCGTCAGGGGGCTCCACGGACTACATCCACGGCGGGCCGCCTGTCAGGGCGAATGCCATTGCAGGGCGAACCACAGCTCCATGCGGACGCCGGGGTCCTGCAGGTCCACGTCGAGGAGGTCGGCGAGGCGGGCCAGGCGGTGGCGCACGGTGTTGCGGTGCACCCGCAGGGCCGCCGCGGTGCCGTCCCAGCTGCCGTGCAGTGCCAGCCAGGTCCGCAGGGTGTCGAGGAGGACCTCGGCGCCCGGTGCGCCGGCCCGGTCCAGGGGCGCGAAGCGGCTGCGGGCGAGGGCATGGGCTTCGGCGGGGGAGACGAGCGCCTGCAGGGTGAGGGGGTCGGCGGTGTGGACGACGGCGGGTGTGCCGGCGGCGACGGCGCGCCGTAGGGCACGTTCGGCCTGGGCGTCGGCGCGCGGCAGGTCGGGCGCGGCCACGGGTGCGCTGTAACCGAGGACCCAGCCGAGGCCGGCCGCCTGGGCGGGCACGTTCGGCCGGGCGTCGGGGGCGCAGGGCACCAGCGCCTTGAGGCCGGCGCTGTCCATGTGCACGTAGGGAGTGCCCAACAGGGCGGACAGAGCGGCCAGTTGGGCTGGAGCTACGTCAACGGACGAGCCGTCGGGCAGGTGCCGGCCGTGCACCACCGTCCAGTGGTCGTGGCCCGCCCCGGCCGGCGTGAGCGCGGGCGCGACCTCGGCGGGCGTGGCCCCGAGCATCAGCCGTACCAGTGCGCCGACGCTGTGGGTGTCGGTGCTCAGGGCGTGCCGCGGGCTGGTGAGCAGGGCCAGCAGAACCGCCGCGGTGCCGGTCACCTGGCGGTGTACGGCGGTCGGGGGCGTGGTCGCGGCCTGGCCCAGGGCGAGCGCCGCGCCGGCCGTGCGGTCCGCGCCGGCCGGCAGGGCGTGGACGGTCAGATGGACACCCTGGTCGTGCGCCGCGGCCGCCCTGGGACCGCCGTCCTGCCGCAGGGTGCGCAGGGCGAGATCGCGCAGCAGGTGCGGGGACGCGGGGCGGGGGCCCGCCGCGAAGAGTTCGGTGCCCTGGGTGTCGTACAGGACCGACCAGGCCCCGGTGCGGGCGGCCAGCTGGCCGAGGACGGCACGCAGGGCGTCCGGGCGGGCGGCGGCCGAGGCCAGCGCCGACTGGGCCCGGGAGACCTCCCGCAGCTCGCGGTTGCGGGCCTCGGCGATCGCCGCGTACGTGGCCTGTCCGACGGCGACGAACGGGGTGGCGGGCGGGAGCCGCAGCAACGGCAGGCCGTGCCGGTCGCAGGCCCGGACGAGTTCCGGCGGGACCTCGGGGTGCACGGGGGCCACGCCGAAGCCGAGGGCGGCCACTCCGGCGGCGACGACCCGGCGGACGTAGGTGTCGATGCCGTCCGGGTCGCCGGGGAGCCGGACCCCGGCGGTCAGCAGCAGTTCGCCCCCGACCAGGTACGGCGTCGGGTCCTCGATCTCCGTGGTGCCGACCGTGCCGACCGGACGGTCCTCGGCCGGCGGTCCGGCGACCTGGGTGAGGCCGAGGCCCGGGGCGGCGAGCAGCACACCGAGGCGCACGGACGGCTGCTCGGTGCCGGCGTCGCCGTCGGGGCCCGAGCCGGGGCCCGCGGTGGCGGATTCATCCAATGAGCATCTCCATATTGGACAGAAGCGGCACTTCAGCTCCAGTACACCCCGTGGCTACGGTCATGTCACTCCCCCCACCCGACCCCGCTCTCCCCCGTCCCCGGAGGATTCCATGACCGTCGACTACCTCGTCATGGCCGTATACCTGATCGGCATCATCGGCGTCGGCTGGTGGGGCAAACGCCGCGCCGCCTCCAAGAGCGACTTCCTGGTCGCCGGCAGACGCCTCGGACCCCTGATGTACACCGGCACGATGGCAGCCGTCGTCCTCGGCGGCGCCTCCACCATCGGCGGTGTCCGTCTCGGCTACACCTACGGCGTCTCCGGCGCCACGATGGTCGGCGCCATCGGTCTCGGCCTGCTGGCGCTGAGCGCCTTCTTCTCCGCCCGGATCGCCCGGCTGCGGGTGTACACGGTCGCCGAGATGCTCTCGCTGCGCTACGGCGACGCGGCCAGCGTGATCTCCGGCGTCGTCATGTGGGTCTACACGCTGATGCTGGCGGTGACCTCGACGATCGCGTACGCCAGTGTCTTCGACGTCCTCTTCGACGTGCCGCGCTGGGTCGCGGTGGTCGTCGGCGGCACGATCGTCGTCGGCTACTCGGCGCTCGGCGGCATGTGGTCGATCACCCTCACCGACATGGTGCAGTTCGTGGTGAAGAGCATCGGCGTGCTCGTCCTGCTGCTGCCGATCGCGGTCGTCAAGGCGGGCGGCTTCGGCGCCATGGCCGACCGGCTTCCGCAGGGCTACTTCTCGCCCACCTCCATCGGCGGGCAGACCATCTTCACCTTCGTGCTGATCTACACCTTCGGCATGCTGATCGGGCAGGACATCTGGCAGCGCGTCTTCACCGCCCGCAGCGACAAGGTCGCCTCCTGGGGCGGCACCGTCGCCGGTGTCTACTGTCTGGCGTACGCGCTGGCCGGCGCGTTCATCGGCATGGCGACGAAGACCCTCTACCCGAACCTGGCCGACGCCGACCAGGCCTTCGCCACCATCGTCAAGCACGCCCTGCCCACCGGCGTCCGCGGCCTGGTGCTGGCCGCCGCGCTGTCCGCGATGATGTCCACCGCCAGTGGCGCCCTGATCGCCTCCGCGACCGTCGCCAACAACGACATCTGGGCCCGGCTGCGCCGCCGTGCGACGCCCGGGGACCAGGACGAGATCGCCTCCAACCGGCTCGCCATCGCCGTCCTCGGCGCGGTCGCCATGGGGATCGCCTGCGTCCTCGGGGACGTCCTCTCGGCACTGACCGTCGCCTACAACCTGCTCGTGGGCGGGCTGCTGGTACCGATCCTCGGCGGTCTGCTCTGGCGGCGCGGCAACCTTCCGGGCGCGCTGACCGCGATGATCGCGGGCGGTACGACGGTGATCACCCTCATGGTGACCGACGGCCTGCTCGCCAACGAGCCGATCTACTACGGCCTCCTCGCCAGTCTCCTCGCCTACGTCGCCGTGAGCCTCGCGACCAGGCCGACCGACGAGACGCTCCTGGAGGCGTGGCGCCGCCGCCTGGCGGGCGAACCGGCCCCGGCCGCGGCCGCCACGAGCCCGGAGCTCAGCGCGGCCTGAACCCCGACCACCGGAACCCGCCCGCACCCGCCCGCACCCGCACGTGCCCGTACCCCGCTGAAAGCTGAAAGGCCCCCGATGTCCACCCCCTCCGCGGAAGAACTCCGTCTGCGCCGCGAACTCGCCGCCGTCTACCGCCTGGTGGCCCACTTCCGGATGACCGACCTGATCTTCACGCACATCTCGGTGCGGTTGCCCGGCCCGGAACACCACTTCCTGATCAACCCCTACGGGCTGCTCTTCGAGGAGATCACCGCCTCGAACCTGGTGAAGATCGACCTCGACGGCAACCCCGTCGAGGAGACCCCCCACCCCGTCAACCCGGCCGGTTTCGTCATCCACAGCGCGATCCACGCCGCCCGCTCCGACGCCCACTGCGTCCTGCACACCCACACCAGGGCGGGCTGCGCGGTCGCCGCACAGGAGGAGGGCCTGCTCCCGCTCAACCAGATCTCCATGGAGTTCTACGGCAGGCTCGGCTACCACTCCTACGAGGGTGTCGCCCTCAACCTCGCCGAGCAGCGGCGGCTGGTCGCCGACCTCGGCGGCCACCCGGCGATGATCCTGCGCAACCACGGACTGCTGACCGTCGGCGAGACCCCCGCCCAGGCGTTCCTGCGCATGTACTACCTGGACAAGGCCTGCGAGATCCAGACCACGGCCGCGGCCGGGGGCGCCAAGCTCGTCCTCCCCGACCCCGAGGTCCGCGAACTCACCGCCCGCCAACTGGCCGGGGAGGAGCACGACTCCGACCTCCAGGACGACAAGGCGTACGACCTCGCCTGGTCGGCACTGCTCAGGCTGGTCGAGCGCATCGCCCCCGACTACAAGGACTGACGGGGCCGAGGGGCCGGCGGCGCCTCAGTGCCGCCCCGCCACCCGGTCCGCGACCCGGGCCAGCCGGGACGACTCGGTGCTCGGGTGGAGGCGTTCGCGCTGGTCGGCGGCGCGGTAGGTGGCGTACATGCCCTGGACGCCGAGCCAGCGGAAGGGCTCCGGCTCCCACTTGCGGACCTTGTGGTTCACCCACGGCAGTGCGGTCAGCTCGGTGCGGCCGCCCTGCCCGGAGTCGAGTTGCACGAGGTCCCGGAGCGTCCGGGCCGCGAGGTTGGTGGTGGCGACCCCGGAGCCGACGTAGCCGCCCGCCCAGCCGAGCCCCGTCGTACGGTCCAGGGTGACGGTCGCGCACCAGTCCCGCGGCACCCCGAGCACCCCGGACCAGGCGTGCTCGACCGCGACACCCGCCAGGGACGGGAAGAACCGCACGAGGATCTCGCGCAGCGCCTCGACCGTCGCCTCCTGCGTCCGCCCGTCGTTGTCCGTCCGCGACCCGAACCGGTACGGCACCCCGCGCCCGCCGAGCGCGATCCGCCCGTCGGCCGTGCGCTGCGCGTACATGTACGCGTGCGCCATGTCGCCCAGGGTCTCCCGGCCGTCCCACCCCACCGACGCCCACTGCTCCGCCGTGAGCGGCTCGGTGGCGATCATCGAGGAGTTCATCGGCAGCCAGGTGCGCTTCTGGCCCTTGAGGTTCGCGGTGAAGCCCTCGGTGCAGCGCAGGATGTACGGGGCGCGGACCGTGCCGTACGGGGTGACGGCGTGCCGGGGCCGGATCTCGGTCACCGGCGTGGACTCGTGGATCTCCACCCCCAGCGCCTCCACCGCCGCCACCAGACCCTTCACCAGCTTCACGGGGTGCAGCCGGGCGCCGTGCGGGGTCCAGGTGCCGCCCACCGCGTCGGCGACCCGGATCCGCTCCCGGGTCTCCCCGGCGCCGTACAGCTCGCGGTCCTTCTCGCCGTACGACAGCTCGTGCTCGTGGAAGGCCTTCAGACGGGCCAGCTGGGCAGGGGTGGTGGCGACCTCCAGCACTCCGCCCTTGTGCAGGTCGGCGTCGATCTCCTCGGCCGCGGTGACCGTCACGACCTCGTCGACGGTCTCGTCCATGGCCTTCTGCAGGCGTACGGCGGCCTCGTGGCCGTGCAGCGCGGCGTACCGGTCGCGGCCGGCGATGCCGTTGTAGAGCCAGCCGCCGTTGCGGCCGGAGGCGCCGTAGCCGCAGAACTTCTGCTCCAGGACGGTGACCCGGAGGAAGGGGGCGGCCTTCTTCAGGTAGTAGGCGGTCCACAGCCCCGTGTACCCGCCGCCGACGATCACGACGTCCGCCGACGCGTCACCGTCCAGCGGCTCCCGCACCGCCGGGAGGCCGTCGTCCGCGTACCAGAAGGAGATGCCGCCGTTGACGGCAGCGCTTGCCGACCTGCTTGCCGAGCTGCTCATGGCCGGACGTTAACCCTTGAGAGCGGCGAATGTCTCCTTCGGATTCCATGCTTTTCCGCGCCCCCTGACCAGCGGATAGCAGCCGAGACCGATCAGCGCGGCGACGAAGTGGCCCAGGTCGGTGAAGGCCGGCGACTCGGTCAGCGGCAGCCCGTAGACGAGGAGGACGGCCGCGAGGTACGGATACCGCCAGGGCGCCACGATCCGGTACGCGAGCACCGCGATCACCCCGGCCAGCGCGTAACTCACCCCGATGTCCAGGGTGTTGACCGCGGAGTGCGGGGCGATGCCGTCGTGGATCCCCTTCAGCAGCGCGCCCTCGCTGATCAGGGTGGCCAGGACGTGCGCGACCACGCACACCGCCAGCCAGCGGACCGTCCCCAGCCAGCGCTCCGCCGGCGCGTGGAAGACGGTGTAGAGGAAGGCGTACGGCACCCAGTGCCCGCCGTCGATCCACATCGCGCTGGCGACCAGCACCCGCACCGGGTTGTCCGACAGCTCACTGATGTTGGTGGAGCGCTGCCGCAGGAACTGCTGCTCGAACTCCGGCGACATGTGGTGCAGCGCGACGGTCGTCACGAAGAGAATCGCCAGCCAGATGTACGTGCCGGGGGCGCTGCGGACGTACACCCACACCTTGCCGCCGAGCCCCCGGAAAAATCCCATGAGGCGATTCACGCACGATCGTAACGCCGGGTGTGTGATTGACATTCCGGATGAGCCGATCGCCCAAGAGCTCGGGGGGCCGTGCGGTCTGGCGGCTGCGGCGCCGCTGTGGCTGGTCGCGCAGTTCCCCGCGCCCCTTTAGGCCGGCCTGCGCGTCGTTGCTTTCAGGGGCGCGGGGAACTGCGCGAGCAACCCACTACGACCCGCACCCTGCAGCGAACCGGTCACGGTTCCAGGACCGCCTTTCCGATGGTCGCCCTGGTCTCCAGGGCGCGGTGCGCGGCCGCCGCCTCGGCCGGCGGGAAGCACGGTTGAGGTCAAGGGCGGGCCGTTCTCTGCGCTCTCTCCGTTTTCGCCGGTCGCGGGGATTGTCAGTGGGGGCCTGCACTATGGGGGCATGGCGAGGACAGCGGCCGGTGGGGCCGGCGGAGGCAGGGTGAAGGGCGCGCGGCGGCCGGAGGTGCGGCTGCCCGAGTTGGAGCCCTGGGGCGGTGGCGAGCTGGAGCCGGACGGGGACTACGACGGGCTGGAGTTCCGGGAGGCGGACTTCGTCGGGCAGGACGGAGCGGGCGCCCGGTTCATGGACTGCGCGCTGAGGGACTGCGCCTTCGACGAGACGGGTCTGCGGCACGCGCGCGTGCTGGACACGGTCCTCACCGGGGCGAGAGGGGTCGGCACCGACCTGGCCGAGGCGACCCTGCGCGATGTCGAGCTGGTCGACGCCCGGCTGGGCGGCACCCAGCTGCACGGTGCCGTCCTGGAGCGTGTGGTGATCCGCGGCGGCAAGATCGACTACCTCAACCTGCGCACGGCCAGGCTGAGAGACGTGGTCTTCGAGGGCTGTGTGCTGGTCGAACCGGACTTCGGTGACGCGGTCCTGGAGCGGGTCGAGTTCACCGGCTGCACCCTGAAGGCGGCGGACTTCAGAGGGGTCACCATGAAGGACGTCGATCTGCGGGGCGCCGCGTCCCTGGAGATCGCGACCGGGGTGGAGCGACTGGCGGGAGCGGTGATCAGCACGTCCCAACTGCTGGATCTGGCACCGGTGCTGGCGGCACAGCTGGGGATCCGCGTGGAGGGGTGAGCGACCTCGGGATCAGCGCGCCCCGAAGGGGCGCGGGGAACTGCGCGAGCAACCCCCACCCACCCGCAGCCGCGAACCGGCCGAAGCACTCATTCCTGGGGCGCGGCCTTCTTCCGTAAGCCCAAGTGGTCGTCCGGATCCTGAAGCCGGTCCTGCTGCGCAGCAAGCATGCGGCGGACCACCGGCTCCGGCATGCGGATCACCACCGGCCGGGGCAGGGTCAGCTCCCGCACGGCGGTGCCGGTACGGCCGGTCCGCACGCGGTTGGTCACCCTCGCCACCACCCGCACGTCCAGCGTGAACTGCACCAGGACCGACGCGGACTTGGGCTTGTGCAGCGGCATCGAGCCCGACGCGTTCACCGCCGCGTCGGCCGCGCCGCCCGCGCCACCGGCGTTGCCCATCAGCTGGTTGAGGCGGAACTCGTCGGCGTTGAGCAGCCCCGCGCCTGCCAGCCCGCGTGCCGACCTGCCGTGGTCGGCGGAGCTCAGGCCGTCCGTCTGGGTGGGCCGGGGCGCGTCCAGGTGGCTCTGCCCCACCGTCTCGAAGGTCATCTTGTCGCCGACGCCCAGCACCCGTCCGTCCCGCAGCCGTGCGTGCAGGGACGTCTGCAGGTCCTGGCCCTCCACCCCGGTGGCGTGCACCGGCGGCAGCTCCGCCCCCGCCGAGGTCAGCAGCGGCAGCGCCGCGATCAGCCACTCGGTGGAGACGGCCTCGTTCAGGGTGTACGCGGCGGCCTGGCCCTTGCTCCGGAAGCGGTCGCCGCCGCCTGCCTCCCGGACCGCCGAGGTAACCAGCTCCCGTACCTGCGGGGCCCCTTGGAAGCCGTTCACCTGCGCCTCCATCGGCAGCCGCACACCCCCGGAGCGCCAGCTGCCGAGCGGAGCCGGGCGGCCGTCCCCCGGGCCGGGAGCCGGAGCCACCGGCCGGTGGCGGGGCGCGGTCAGCCGGGCGAGGGCGGCCAGGTCCTGGTCCAGGACGCGGTGGGTCAGTGCCTGGCGGCCCAGCGAGACCAGCGCGAGCCGGCGGTCGCCCCGGTGCAGTTCCAGGGTCGCCTCGATCGGCACCCGCATCTTCGACGACTTCGCGGTCTTCGCCTCCGCGACCGTCTTCATGCCGAGCTGGCCGCGGCTCGCCGTCCCGGAGCGCCGCGAGCCGCCCGAGCCGACGCCGAGGCCCGCCGCACCGCCCGTGCTCTTCAGCTGCCCGGTCCCGCCGTCCGGTTTGCCGGAGCCGGCGAGGATCCCCTCCACGCCGGTCGTCACGCCCTCGTCGTGGGAGGCGGCCTGCTGGGCGACGGCCGCGGTGATGTACTCCATGTCGCGGCCGTCGTCCGCCGCACCGTCGTAGGCGCCGTCGCCCAGCCGGTTGACCTTGAACACCGCCCAGTACGGGGTCCTGCGGCCGTCGAACAGCTCGACGGTGACCCCGCCGTCCATCGCGCCCGACAGCAGTCCCGCGCTGCCGTCGCGGTCCAGGACGCGCAGCAGCCGTTGCACGTTGTCGTTGCGGTCCGCCAGCTGCCGGCGGGGGAGCAGGTCGTCGGCGAGGCCCTGTTGCCCGCTCTCCGCGAGGCGGGTGCGGAGCCGGGCCAGCAGCGGCACGAAGTTCGGCAGGTTCTCGACCATGCCGAAGCCGAGGGACAGCCCGCGGGCGAAGGACGGGCCGCCGGTGCGCGGCGGTGCGGAGGTGGTCGACCCGGCCGTGTTTGCCGTGTCCGTGGCACGGGCCCCTCCCCGCGCCCCTTCCCGGGCCTCGCGCTCGGCGCCCGCCCGTGAGCTCTCGCCCGCCCGGGAGCTCTCCGCCGGTCGCCGCCCCGGCTGCCGGGTCGACGACATCAGGGCCGGTTCCGGGTCGAGCTTCAGCTGTCGCCGGATCGGCGCCGGCAGCTGCGCCTCCGTCAGCCACACCGCCGCCTCGGCCGGCAGGGTGCGCGCGGCCGTCGCCACGTAGGGGCCGCCGCCGGTGACCTTGACCTCGGCGACCATGGTGACGAGCAGGTCGCACTGGACCAGGTAGAGCGGCGCCTTCTTCGGGGTGTGGGCGTTGCGCTCGACCGTGCCGGACAGGGCCGCGGACCGGGTGTCGCCCTCGCTGGCGGTGCGGCTCCCGGAGAGGCCCTGGCCCAGACGCCACTCGGCGCCGTTCTCCGAGCCGGTGGCGCCGAACTGCCAGGTGCTGGTGGTGCCCTGCCCCTCCTGACCGGCCGCCTGGTGGCCGCCGAGCACGAAGGTCTCGGTGCCGGGCCCCGCGCCCCGGTGCAGGAACTTCGGGTTGGCCAGCGTCAGCCGGGTGCCCACGGCCCCGTTCAGCGCGGCGAGCCGGCGCGGATAGCGCAGGTTCTTCACCACCCACCCGGAGGACGCGGCCTGCCGCAGCGACGCCGTGATGGCCTGCGGCCCGAACCGCTCCTCGATGGCCAGCCGCGGCGCGAGCCCCTCCGTCTGCAGCGCGGGATCCTCGCGGACGCCCTTGTTGCGGGAGGCGGCCCGGGACAGCAGCTGGAAGGCGAGGTCCCGGACGGCCTGCCCGTCGCCGACCGTCTCCACCAGCTGCCAGTCCCGCAGCGCCTGTCCGGCCGACGGCCGGGGCACGAGCGTGGCCAGGTCGCCGATCCCCTCGGCGGTGACGGCGTGCTCGGGCCGCGGGGCCTGTGCCCGGCGCCGGTCGCCCACCGCGTCCTGCCGCCGCTTGCCCTCCTCGTCGAGGGTGAACTCCGTCGGCGTGACCAGCCGTACGTCCTGCTCGTCCAGGTGCAGTCCCGCCAGCCGCCTGGCCTCGGGCGCGTCCTGGCCCAGGGAGCCGGGGGTGAGGGCGCGGCCGAGCTTGCGCTGCCGGGAGGTCATGGTGACGTCGACGTCGAGGCGCAGGGCCGCCCCGAAGGTGCTGGCCTTCTCGGAGCCGTTGGTGAGGACGTCCGTGCGGGTGGTGGGGCCGGCCTGGTTGCGGCGGGTGCCGGAGCTGTGCCTCTCGTAGCGGGCCGAGCCGGTCAGGATGCCGGGGACGAGGCGGGCCTGGCCGAGCACCAGTCCGCCGATCGAGCGCGAACTTCCGCGTCCGCTCTGTGCGTTGCCGGTGACACCGGAGTGGCTGCGCACCAGCCAGTCGTCGGTGTCGCCGAGGTAGCCGGTCTCGCGGAGCTGCCCTCGGACGCGGATCTGCACGTCGTGGGAGTGCAGGGTGGTCTTGCGGCGCAGCCGCACCCGGATGCCGGTCGTGGTCAGCTGGTCCTTGTTGACCCGCAGGTTGGTCTCGGACAGGGCGGCCATCAGCTCGCGGTGGTTGCGCCGCTGGAGGGCGGCCTCCTCCTTGCTCGGGGTCGAGGCCACCGCATCCCTGCCGAAGGCGGGCAGATAGCCGGCCAGCCGGGGATCGGTGGCGAACAGCTCCCGCACGGCCCGCACCATGGGTTTGGTGTCGAGCTGGCTGAGGGTGACGCTGGAGCCCATGGCGCCGAAGGGGAGGTGCCGTTCGACGTCGACCTCGTCGCCGTTCTCGTCGGTCCGCTTCGGTTTCTCGATGAACCCCTTGGCCTTCTCGGTCTTCTTGGCCTCCTTGGCCTCGGCGTCCGGTGGCAGCGGCAGCCCGAGCGACCGCGCCTCGTCGGCCCGCAGGCTCATCCACACCCGCATCGAGTGCCGGGCGACCCGGGTCCCGGGGCGCAGGATCATCTCGGCCGAGCGCGGCCCCGTGCCCTCCGCGGTGAACAGCACGGTCGCGAGGTAGAGCACCTTGTCGCCGCGGACCTCCGCGCCCTGGCGGCTGGACACGGTCTGCTCGGCCACCGTGAACCGCGCCTTGCGGGCCGCCGCGACCGGCATGGCCGTGCCCCGCAGCACGGCGGCGTTCCCGACCGCTCCGACGCCGATGGCCGGGCCCAGGCCGCCGGTGACGGCGCGCCCCTTGCCCGCGCTCTCGGTGACCGTGTGCTGGGTCTGCTGATGGGTGCGCAGCTGGGTCCCGCCGGTGCCCCAGGCGGACGACATGCCGGTGATCTCGGCGTGCAGGCGGTAGCTGCCCACGCTGCTGCCGTCCTTGGCCGCCAGGTCCTCGCCGGTGACGCCGTCGCGCAGCAGCCGGGGCAGGTCCTCCAGGACGGTCGCCGTGGAGGTCGCCTCGTAGAGCCGGGCGCGGCCGGGTGCCCCGGCGGCGGTCAGCGAGGGGTGCAGGACGGAGGCGACCGCGTCGAAGAGTCCGCCGCCGCCCTGGTGCGGGGCCGCGGTGTCGGTGACGGCGACCGGGGCCAGGGAGTCGGCGAGCGAGACGCGCCGGGCGGTGTCCGGGCCGACGGCCTCCGGAGCGGCGGGTGTCCGGGTGCCGGCCGGGACCAGGTGTTCGGTGGGCACGCGCTGGGTGAGGGTGCCCGAGCCGTGGAAGGTCTGTGCGTGCTGTGCCGCGTGCTGGGTGCCCTGCTTCTTGATCCGTACGCCGTACCGCACCTTGCGGGGCGCCTCGACCGAGCCCTTCTCACTGCGCAGCACCCGCGGTTCGGCCACGTTGCGCTGGCTGCGGGACTCCCGTGCGGACTGCCAGGGCTGCGCGTTCACCAGGCCCGCGCCGCCCAGCCACAGCCCCGGTGCGACGGGCGCGAGCCCGAAGGCCATGCCGCCGACGCCCTTGCTCGACCCGCCGCTCGCGGTGGTCGCGACGGTGGCGGCGGTGTTGTGCTGGACGTCGACCTTGGTGTCCTTGCCCTCGGCGTCGTCCACCGCGGCGAGCGGCGCCCCGTCCGGGTCGGGCACGGTGTTGGCGAGCAGGTCCTTGGGGTGGAAGACCGGCGGCCGGTCGTCGGGGGCCCGGGAGACGGTGACGGTGACGTCGTACCAGTCCTTGCCGTCCCTGCCCCGGACCGCGAAGGCGCGGCCCTGGCCGTAGTACGACTCGGGGCGTCCGGCGAGTTCGGCGCCGATGTCGGCGACCGTGCCGTCGCCGTGTCCGACGACGGCGGCCACCGCGTTCCGTACGAACTCGTGCCCTGTCAGCCCGTACGCCGTGGACAGCCCGGCGGCCTGGAAGTCCATCAGGTACGGCGGCAGTACCAGGCCGGGATCGGTGTGTTCCTCGGCGATGGGGGCCACAGGCGCCACCGGCCGGCTCCGTACCGCCGGCGGCCGTGCGACGCCCTTCCCCTTCGCCTCCCGCAGCGCCTGCGTGGTGGCCGCGTTCCCCGCGGTCCCCTGGAGGGCGAGCAGAGCGTGTTCCGCGGGCCCGGCGGGCCTGGTGCTGCCGGTGGGCCTGGCGGTGACCGGTGCCGGGGAGACCTCGGAAGAGGCGTCTTTCCCGCTGTCGCCTGCCTGTCGCTGCTGCGTCCGCACGGAGTCAACGTAGGGGCGGCCGGGACAGGCGGAACGGCTTCCGCCGACTCCCGCCCCACTTGTCACTCCCGCCTCGGCGTACGGTCAACTTCCGTACACCCGTGGGTCGTTCAACCTTCCGGCAGGGGCCGGTAGGGCTATGACACCCTCGGGAAACGGGCCTGGAGCGTCCAGATCGCCGGATTGTCGGCCAGCCCCTCGTGCATGTCGGTGAGGTCGGCGACCAGGTCGTGCAGGAAGTCCCGTGCCTCCCGGCGCAGATCGGTGTGGGAGAAGGTGAGAGGCGGCTCCTCGGCCGGCATCCAGTCCGCCTCGATGTCCACCCAGCCGAAGCGGCGCTCGAAGAGCATGCGGTCGGTGGACTCGGTGAAGTCGAGTTCCGCGTGCTGCGGGCGGGCGGCCCGGGACCCCGCCGGATCCCTGTCCAGCCGTTCCGCGATGTCGCACAGCGCCCACGCGAAGTCGAGCACCGGCACCCATCCCCAGGCTGTGGACAGTTCCCGGTCCGCCTTGGTGTCCGCGAGGTAGACGTCACCGCAGAACAGGTCGTGACGCAGGGTGTGGACGTCCACCCGCCGGTAGTCCGTCTGGGGCGGGTCCGGGAAGCGGTTGGAGAGGGCGTAGCCGATGTCGAGCACATGCCGATGGTGTCACGGCGTCCTACGATCACGAGCGTGCCCCGGTCCCCGCTCCTCCTCCCGTCCGCGCTGCTCTGCCTCGTGCTGGCCGCGTGCGACGGCGGAGTCCACGGCACCCCGGGCGGCGCGGGCGTCCGCGACCCGTACTTCCCGAAGGCGGGGAACGGCGGCTACGACGTCGGCCACTACGGCCTCACCCTCGCCTACGACCCGGACGGCGGCCGCCTCACCGGCACCGCCGTCATCACCGCCCGTGCCACCCAGGATCTGACCGCCTTCGACCTCGACCTGAAGGGGCTGGACGTCGACACGGTCACCGTCGAGGGCAGACAGGCCCGCTGGAACCGCGCCGGCCAGGAACTGACCGTCCGCCCGCACGACGACCTGAAGAAGGGCGAGACCTTCAGCACGACCGTGCGCTACTCGGGCCGCCCGGAGACGCTCACCGACCCCGACGGCTCCGAGGAGGGCTGGCTGCGCACCGACGACGGCGCCCTCGGCCTCGGCGAACCGGTCGGCTCCATGGCCTGGTTCCCCGGCAACGACCACCCCTTTGACAAGGCGTCGTACGACATCACGGTCACCGTCCCGGAGGGCCTCCAGGCCGTCTCCAACGGGGAGCTGAAGAGCGAGACGACGAAGAACGGCCGTACGACCTTCGCCTGGCACAGCGCCGAGCCGATGGCGAGTTACGTCGCCACGGTCGCCGTCGGCCGCTACACGATCACCCGGTCCACCCTCCCCGACGGCCTCCCGGTGTACACGGCCGTGGACCCCACCCAGGAGAAGGCGAGCCGCGCGGTGCTGGCGCAGCTGCCCGAGATCATGGAGTGGGAGGACTACAACTTCGGCCCCTACCCCTTCCCCTCCACCGGCGCGATCGTCGACCGCCCCGCGGACTCCGGGTACGCCCTGGAGACCCAGACCCGGCCCGTCTTCCCCGGCGCCCCGGACACCGCCACCCTCGTCCACGAACTCGCCCACCAGTGGTACGGCGACTCCGTCACCCCGAGGACCTGGCGGGACATGTGGCTCAACGAGGGCTTCGCGACCTACGCCGAGTGGCTCTGGTCCGAGGACCACGGCGGCAGGACCGCCCAGCAGACCTTCGACAAGTTCTACGCCACCCCCGCGGACAGCGACCTGTGGGCGTTCCCGCCCGCCGAGCCGTCGAGCGCCGCGCACATCTCCGACCGGCCGGTGTACGACCGCGGCGCGATGGTCCTGCAGAAGATCCGCCAGAAGGTCGGCGACGACACCTTCTACGACATCATCCAGGGCTGGGCCGCCGCCCACCGCCACGGCAACGCGGACACGGCCGAGTTCACGGAGTACGTGGAGAAGACAGCGCCGGGGAAGGACTTCTCCGCCATCTGGAAGGACTGGCTGTACGGCGACGGAAAGCCGGCCCGGCCCTAGAGCCTGCCCTGGGCGCCCGTGCCCAGCTCCTTGCGCAGCACGGCACACGGACGGCCGCGTTCGCGGTCCGGGCGACGGTCGATCACCTCGTACCCGAGAGCGGTCCAGAAGGCGAGCCCCTTCGGGTTGCCCTCCAGCATGGCGAGCCGCACGGCGTCCCGCCCCGCCGCCCGGAACCGCCGCTCGATCTCCTCCGCGATCCGCCGCCCGTACCCCTTCCCCTGCGCCCCCGCGTCCACCATCAGCAGCCCGATCCACGGATCCGGGTCGGCCGGATCCGGGTGCCGGGCCAGCGTGACGACCACCCCGACCAGCCGCCCCTCGGCCCGCGCGAGCAGCACCTCCGCATCCGGATGGGCCAACTCGTCCGCCAGCTCGGCGGCCACCTGCTCCGGCCGGATGTCGTCCGGGTCCGGAAAGTCGCCGCTGAGCGCCTGGAACTCCCGGTTGGAGGCGTACAGCGCGGTGAGCTCGGAGAGGACCGGCGCCGGGATGTCGCGATCGGGGGTGAGGGGGACGGGGGCGAGGATCATGCGGGCAACCTATCCGGCCGTCAGCCGGAGCGGCGCTCGCCGCCGGGTTCCTGGGGGCCGGGGGATTCGTAGCGAAGTCCTTGCGGGTCGCGTAGCGCGGGCGGCCTCTTCGGCTCCGAAGGCGTACTTCCATCTCCAGCTCACGTGCGCACTGCCCTCAGCGCCTCTTCGGTGATCGCGCTCGTCTCGCGAAGGGCCTCTTGGGCGACGATCGGATCGTCGTGTTCCAGATCCTGCTCCGCCTGAGCATGGCGAGCGGACAGGTCTCGCCGACGAGCGATCTCGATCTCTTTGGCCCAGATCAGCACCCAGCTCTGCACCGGGCTGAGAGACTGCCACTCGACGGCTGTGGCGAAAGCCTCGTCCTTCGTGGTCTGCATTTCTTCCAGCAGGCCCGGCGCCACGACGGCGAGAGCCGAGCGCAGGGCTTCAGGGGTCTGTTCGGGGCGGGGGATCAGTTCGCCCCCGGGGCCGACCTCGGCGTTCATCGTGCCTTCCGGACGCTCTGATCACACGCCAGCTGTCGCCGGTCACAGTTGCATCCGCTCAGTGCTGCTCGCCGGTCCTGTCTCTGTAGCGCGGCAGGTTATCGGTCGAGATGGTCCAGTCGCCGATGGTGACGTCCTCGCCGTAGACGAAGTCCTTGCGGGTGGCGTAGCGGGGGCCGTCGGGGGTGGGGTGGATGTCGGTGAGGACGGCGCCGGTGCCGGTGCGGGGGTCGAAGATCGCGTAGATCGGGATGCCGATCAGGGGATAGTCGCGGATCTTGGTGACCCAGTCGTTCTCGGGGTTGGAACGGGAGACAACCTCAATGGCGGCGATGAGGGTGTGCGGGTCGAAGGAGCCTGGCACATCCATGTCATCCCAAGCGATCACCATCAGGTCGGGGCGACGCATGATGCCCTCGGACTCGTCCTCGACATCGGGCTCGCCCGTGTGGGCCAGGAGCTCCTCCGGCATCACCCTTTCGAGGCGTTTACGGAGATGCGCTGTGGTCAGCTCGTGTGGGCCGACGGGCGCCATCATGTCGTGAACGATCCCTTCCTTGGTGACTTCGAATTTGCCTGGCACCGTGTCGTCCGTGGACCGGATGAAATCCCGCATGGCCCGGTACCGGTGGGAGGCGCCCTGCTGCGCGTTGTCGGGTGCGATGGTCATGGCGCTCGCTCCTCGTCTGTGCCCAGGGGCAAGGATCGTCGCTTTCATGCTAGGTCTCCTCCGCGAGATCGGTTCGGCAGTCACGGCAGAGTCCAGGTGCCGGGGAGCGGAAGCCTCGGTCGCAGCCGTCGCAGTTGTGGATCCGGGTGGGCGCGGCTGGTGGCGGAGCCGGTGCGCGGAAGGGCGGTGGCGCGGGCAGCCGGTCCGTCAGGCGGTGGGCCAGGAGGGCGGCGGGCCTGTGGAGCGGTTCGGCCGGCAGGTCTGCGGTCAGGGCGTGCCGTACGGCGCTGGGGGCGGCGTCGCGCTCCAGCCAGGCGGCGACGCCCGGGGCCAGATGGTCGGCGTCGACGGCCGACAGCAGCAGCCGGGAGTCGTGGCGGCGGAGGTCCGTGAGCAGGTCCAGGGCCTTCTGGAGGAGCGCGGGGGAGGGGCAGGCCGGGCGTGGTACGGGTGGGAGGGCCTTGCGGGCGGGCTTCTGTGGTGCCTTCGGCCGTGCTGCGGCTTCGGGTTGACGGCGGCGGTTGCGGTGGCCGGGCTGGTTGCAGGAGACCGTGCGGGTGATGATCCGGCCGTCGGGGACGCGTTCGCGTTCGCGCCGCAGATAGCCGTGTTCCTCCAGCTCGCGCAGCGCGGCGCCGATACGGTCCCTGCCCTCCGGGAAGCGGATCGCCAGGCTCTTGATGTCGACCTGGGCGCCCTTGGGGAGCGACTGGATGTGCACGCCGAGCCCGATCGAGAGCGCCGAGAGGGTCGGGTGCTGGGCGAGGTGGTTGCCGATCACCACGAAGTGGGAGGTGTGACGGGCGTTGTCGTGCATGAGCCCGCCGGACCCCCGGTTCGGGTGCTTCTTGGCGGCAACACGGGACTCGGCGCACGAGGGCGCGCTAGGGTTTTTCGTATCCATCGGGAAGCGTCTCTTCCATGGTGGTCAGGCCCTCGCACTGGGATTGCCCGTCCCGGCGAGGGCCGAAGTTTTTCTGCGGTTGTTGCGCTGAGCGTAGGGCAGGCAACCCGCCTCAAATCCAGCCCAGTTGGGCATATTCACTCGCGGGAGTGACTCTGCGCGACGGGCGGGAGGGGTGGGGCTTGGTGGGGTTCTTTCTCCCCGTTTCGTTCCTTGGATGGTGACGTCCCTCGGGACCGAAGCCCGCGTTCCCGGGCTACGGCGACACCTCGATCTCGGCCCACACCGTCTTGCGCGGCGACAGCCCCGGTGCCACGCCCCACTTGTCGGCGAGCGCCTCCACGAGGACCAGGCCCCGGCCCGACTCGGCGTCCGGTGCGAGCGGCGGGGTGTGCGGCAGGCGGTCACCGCGGGTGTCCGTGACCTCGATCCGCAGCGTGTCCCCCACGACGTAGAGGAGAAGGCCGAAGTCGCGCCCCGGCACCCGCCCGTGCGTCGCCGCGTTCGCCGCCAGCTCGGCCACGATCTGCCTCGCCGGATCCAACGGCAGCCCCCAGACGCGCAGTTGCTCGGCGGCCAGCAGACGGGCCAGGCGAGCCCCGCGCGGCGTGGACGAGAGCCGCAGGCTCATGTTGCGGACGGGGGTGGAGATTTCATCGTTCACGTCACTCAGCGTGGCCGGGCATGCATACCGTGAACAGTGACGAAGCCCTTGCGTACGGTGACTGTCCGGTGCTTGTCCGGTGCTGTCCTGGCTGTCGGACGCGTTCGTACGGGTAGGGGCGGGGTCGCGGGTACGGGCGTACGGCACAAGGGGGCGTGGGATGGGCGTGGACGGCGGCGAGGTGACCGAGCCGGGCTGGGAGGTCGACCCGGACGACGACTGGGGCGTGGCGGTCATCGCGACGGTGGGCCGTCAGCTGAAGCTGCGGCGGGAGGCGGTGGGGATGCGGGCCGCCGAGTTCGGGGAGGCGGTCGGCTACGGCGAGGACATGGTCTACAAGGTGGAGGGCGGGAAGCGGATTCCTCGGCAGGAGTACCTGAATCGGGCGGACGAGGTCCTGGAGGCAGGTGGGCTGATCTCGGCGACCTGGGAGGACGTGAAGAGGGTCCGGTATCCGAAGAAGGTGCGGGAGTTGGCCAAGTTGGAGGGGCAGGCGGTGGAGATCGGGGTGTATGTGTGCCACAGCATCAGTGGGCTGTTGCAGACGCCTGAGCACGCGCGAGCCGTGATCTCGGCTGCCCAGCCGCCCTATTCACCGGACGACGTGGAGCGCATGGTGACGGCCCGTCTGGCTCGGCAGTCGGTCTTCGAACGAAACCCGGCTCCGTCCATCCACTTCGTGCTGGAAGAGGCACCGCTGCGCCGTCCCATCGGAGGCACAATGGTGTGGCGACGGCAGCTAGAACATCTGTTGGAGGTGGCTCGGCTGCACAACGTCATGCTTCAGGTGATGCCGTTGAACTCCGAAGTCCACTCCGGTCTGGACGGACGGATCGAGCTGCTGAAGTTCCCGGATGGTACGGCGGTAGGACGCTCCGACGGCGCCTTCAACGGCCGTCCGACATCGGACCCGAAAGAGCTCCGCGTCCTTGAGCTGCAATATGGCACCATCCGGGCACAGGCTCTCTCACCAGGGGAGTCGCTGGCCCTGATCAAGCAACTGCTGGGAGAAACATGATTCGCAAGGCCCCCTCCGGGGACGCCTCCGAACTGGCGTGGTTCAAGAGCAGCTACAGCGACGGCAATAACGGTGAGTCCTGCGTCGAAGTCGCCCTGGCGTGGTTCAAGAGCAGCTACAGCGGCGGCAACAGCGGCGAATCCTGCCTCGAAATAGCCCCCACCCCCACCACCATCCACATCCGCGACTCCAAGCACACGCACACGCCCGCCACCCCCGGCCCCCGGCTCGCCCTCGCCCCCTCCGCCTGGGCGGCCTTCCTGCCGTACGCGTCCGCGAGCTGAGCTGACGCCGGAGCCCCCGGCCGCAACCACACGGCCAGGGGCTCCCGCACAGCGCAGCGTCGGTCAGACGTTGACGCCGAAGTCCTGGGCGATGCCCACCAGGCCGGACGCGTAGCCCTGGCCGACCGCGCGGAACTTCCACTCGGCGCCGTTGCGGTACAGCTCGCCGAAGACCATCGCCGTCTCCGTCGCCGCGTCCTCGGAGAGGTCGTAGCGGGCGATCTCGGCGCCGCCGGCCTGGTTGACGATGCGGATGTAGGCGTTGCGGACCTGGCCGAAGTTCTGCGAGCGGGTCTCCGCGTCGTAGATCGAGACCGGGAAGACGATCTTGTCGATGTCGGCCGGCAGGCCGGCCAGGTTGACGTTGATCGCCTCGTCGTCGCCGGCGCCCTCGCCCGTGCGGTTGTCACCGGTGTGGACGATCGTGTTGTCCGGCGTCTGCTTGTTGTTGAAGAAGACGAAGTGGGCGTCCGAGTACACCTTGCCCTGCGTGTTGACCGCGATGGCCGAGGCGTCCAGGTCGAAGTCCGTGCCGGTGGTGGTGCGGACGTCCCAGCCGAGGCCCACGGTGACGGCGGTCAGGCCCGGTGCCTCCTTGGTGAGCGAGACGTTGCCACCCTTGGACAGGCTTACAGCCATGGTCGGGAGTCCTTTCCCTTGTCTGCGTACGGCCGTGCGGCGTACGGGCTTGAAGCTACATCTACCCGTATGAACGCCACGAGGGGTACCGAAGGTTCCATCTCGCTTTACCTTCTTTACCGAACTCTTGGTGAACATAATCGCGTGACGTGTGCCGGTCAGCCGCGCGACCATAGGGGCATGTCCGGTCCTTACGTCATCCGCGGCTCCGTCTCGCTCCCCGAGGCCGAGCTCCTCTGGCGTTTCTCCCGCTCGTCAGGGCCCGGCGGGCAGCACGTCAACACCAGTGACTCACAGGTGGAGCTCCGCTTCGACCTCGCGAACACCGGGGCGCTGCCGCCGGTGTGGAAGGAGCGGGCGCTGGAGCGGCTGGCGGGACGGCTCGTCGACGGGGTGATCGCCGTACGGGCGTCCGAGCACCGCTCGCAGTGGCGCAACCGTGAGACCGCCGCCGTACGCCTCGCCGCGCTCCTCGCGGAGGCCACCGCGCCCCCGCCCAAGCCGCGCCGGCCGACCCGCATCCCGCGCGGGATCAACGAACGCCGGCTGCGGGAGAAGAAGCAGCGCTCGGACACCAAGCGGGGGCGGACCGGCCGCGACTGGTCGTAGCCGCCTCTCTGTCACATCCCCGCCGCCCGTTCCGTCAGTCCACCGAGAGCCGCCGCAGGCGGAGGGACTACGGCCACGGGTGGTACCGGCATGAGCAGAACCGACGACGACTTCCTCGCCGAGCGCTTCGAGGCGCACCGGCCCCGGCTGCGCGCCGTCGCGCACCGCATGCTCGGTTCGGTCGCGGAGGCCGACGACGCGGTGCAGGAGGCCTGGTTCCGGCTGAGCCGGGCCGCCGGCAGCGGGCGGGTGGAGAACCTGGGCGGCTGGCTCACCACCGTCGTCGGCAGGGTCTGCCTGGACATGCTGCGGTCCCGGAAGTCGCGGGCCGAGGAGCCGCTGGAAGCCGACGACGGCCCGACGGAACGCCCCGGCCGCACCGGCCACCCCGGCCCCACAGGTCTCGCCGGTCTCGCCGATCCGGCCGACCCCGAACAGGACGCCCTCCTCGCCGACACCGTCGGCGTCGCCCTCCTGGTCGTCCTGGACACGCTCACCCCCGCCGAGCGGCTCGCCTTCGTGCTGCACGACCTGTTCGCCGTGCCCTTCGAGGAGATCGCCGGGATTCTCGGCCGCAACCCCGCCGCCGCACGCCAGCTGGCCAGCCGGGCCCGGCGCCGGGTGCGCGGCCCGCACGGCGTCCCGGGCGCCGATCCGGCCCGGCAGCGGGCACTCGTCGACGCCTTCCTGGCGGCCGCGCGGGCCGGCGACTTCGACGGGCTGCTCAAGGTGCTCGACCCCGATGTGGTGGCCCGCAGCGAGCTGGGCGTGACCACGGGAGCCGCCGCGGTCGCCACCGGCGCGACGACGTACGCGCGGTTCGCCGGCGCCGCGGTCGCGGCTCTGGTCGACGGCGCCCCCGGTGCCGTCGTACTCGCCGACGGCCGTCCGGAACGGGCCTTGGTCTTCACGGTCGTTCGCGATCGCATCGCCGTGCTGGACATCGTGACCGACCCGGCGCGGCTCGCGGAACTGGACCTGGATCCGGGGCCGGAACCCGGTTAGGGAATGCGCTGTTCCGGGGAGTCGGCGGATTGGCCGATCGGCGAATTGGCGGCGGTGGTTCCCGCTGTGCTTCCGGCCGTGGTTCCGGCGGTGGTTTCGGTGACTTCTTCGCCGGCTCCGGAACGGCCGTTCAGTAACGGCCCGCGGAATTCGGGAAACGGACCGTGCGGTTTCATCCCAGCTGTCGGTAGCGCCCCCGGAAATACATCAGCGGGCCGCCTTCCGTGCTCGGCAGTTCGGCGGTGAGGACGCGGCCGATGACGAGGGTGTGGTCGCCGGCCGGCACCCGCTGTTCGGTGCTGCACTCCAGGGTCGCGAGGGCACCGCCGACCAGCGGGGCGCCGCTGGCCTGGCCCCGGACGTACGGGATGTCCTCGAAGAGCAGGCGGTCGCTGATGCGGCCCTTCATCGCGAAGCGGCCGGCGATGTGGCGCTGGCTCTCGGTGAGCACGGAGACCGCCCACCGCGGCTGTTCGTCGAGCAGGTCGTCCATCCGGGAGCCCTCACGCAGGCTGACCAGCACCAACGGCGGGTCGAGCGACACCGACATGAACGCGGTGGCGGTCATGCCGACGTCCTCGCCGGTCGGCGCCAGCGGGTCGTCCGGGTCCAGCGACGGCTCCTGCGCGGTCACCAGGACCACGCCGGCGGCCAGCCGGGACAGCGCGGCCTTGAACGCTTCGTTGCTCACCCCCACAGCATGCCCGGTGGCTTCTGCGGCGGCGGGGGAGGAAGTCTTCAGCACGCAGGAAACGCTAGTGTCGGACCCGGCACCACCGCATCGGCCATCGGCCCGAGCCGGGTCCTAGGACCAAGGGCGGGTGAAAGGCCGTAACGTGCATCATGTGCACACGCCCGCAAAGGCTGTGTTCAGTAAGCACACAGGTAAAACGCAGAAACTCCACTCAATTGTTCACGTTCTCCTGTGACTTGAGTCACAAGGGGGGTGAATTGTTGACCCTGTGTACCGAGTGGGCAGCGCGCTGTGATTCAGTGGCGGGGAAAAGTAGCGCCGAAGCAGACCCTTGATTCGCTGCGAGGTCTCGGGGGGAGGGCGAGCATGGAGACCGAGTCGGAGCCCTACGTCCGTCTTGCGTCCCTGCGACAGCTGCACCAGGTAATGGCCGACATGAACACGGCCCGCAGCCTGGCGGACACACTGCAGACCGTCGCCGACGGCGTGATCACCGCCCTCGGCTACGAGATGGCGTGCGTCAACCTCGTACGCCCCGCCGAGGGCGACCTGGTCGTCGCCGCCTTCTCCGGCAACTCCGCCGCCGAGGCCCTGATCACAGGGCGGGTCGGCTCCAGAGAATCCTGGGACCGGCGGCTGAACATGGGCGAGAAGTGGGGCGACCTCGTCTTCATACCGCACACCGAGGGCTGGGTCCTCGACGACGACGACGTCCCGCAGTGGTACACGGACGGCCCCGCGCCCCGCTTCGAGGACGAGTGGCACCCCTCCGACCGGCTCTTCGCCCCGATGTACACGCCCGGCATATCGGGCAGCTCCTGCGGCGAACTCCTCGGCGTGATCTCCGTCGACCGCCCGCGCAACGGCCGGCACCCGGGCGCCTGGGGCCGCGAGGCCCTGCAGATGTACGCCTTCCAGGCCGCGATCGCGATCAGCAACGCCCGGCTGCGCGCCAACATGCAGCGCGCCCTGGTCCGCCTGGAGCGCGAGCAGCAGGCCCTGCGCGCCAGCGAGGAGAGCTTCCGGCAGGCCTTCGAGTACGCCCCCTCCGGCATGGCGATCGCCGAGATGGGCGGCGACCAGCACGGCCGAATACTGCGCACCAACGACGCCCTCTGTCGCCTCCTGGGCCGCCCCGCCTCCGCGATGCGCCGCTACTCCTTCTCCGACCTGGTCCACCCCGAGGACATCGGCACCCTGCTCCGCACCTCGGCGGAGGGCGGCCGCGCGGAACTCCGCCTGGGCCGCCGAGACGGCACCTACGTCTGGGTGTCCCTCCGCAACTCCGTCGTCGCGGACGCCGCCGACGGCCCCCGCTTCCTCCTCACCCACGTCGAGGACATAGAGGAACGCAAGCGCCGCGAGCTCCAGCTCGCCCACCGCGCCTCCCACGACTCCCTCACCGGCCTCCCGAACTCGGCCGAGCTGCGCTCCCGCCTCTCCTCCCGGCTCTGCCGGCGCGCCGAAACCGGCGGCGGCCTGGAATCCCTGGACGCGGCCTACGGCCACCCCGCCTACGACGCCAACGGCCACGGCTTCGACTTCGCGGGCACGGCGGGCGGATCATCGTCGTACGACGGCTACGACCACCACGTGCACACCGTCGCCCCCGAGGAGGGCCGCGACGACGGCGCCAAGGGGCTCGCGGTGCTCTTCTGCGACCTCGACGGCTTCAAGTCCATCAACGACCGGTTCGGGCACAACGCGGGCGACGCGGTCCTCATCGAGGTCGCCCGGCGCCTCGGCAGAGCCGTGCGCGACGGCGACACGGTGGCCCGCCTCGGCGGCGACGAGTTCGTGATCCTCGCCGACGGGCTCGGCAAGGCCGACGCCCAGGACCTCGCCGTACGCCTGCGCAACGAGATCATCCAGCCGATCCGCGCCGAGGGCCGGGCCGTGCGGGTGGGTGCCAGCTTCGGCATCGGATGGGCACACTGCGGCATGACGGCGGACGAAGTCCTGAAATCCGCCGACGAGCGCATGTACGTAGAGAAACGATCTCGTCCCAAAGCACATCGCCGTGCCGGATGATCCGCAGGTCATCGCGCTGATGCGATCCGAGTCACCCGTTTGGCTCAGTCAGACCGGGTAGGCTCGACACTCAATACCTGTATTGCATCCGCCCGCACCTGTTGAGGAGTACCAAGGGATGACGCCCGGCGACAACGGCGCGAGCACGCCCGAGGACGACGACCCGTTCGGCTACCTGTACGCCGACGGTCAGGCCAGAGGGGCCCAGCCGCCGTCCGGCTCCGGTGGTTACGGCTACCCGAACGCCGTCAGCAGAGTGCGCCCGGTCGGCGAGCGCACGTACGGCGGCCCGCAGCAGGCACCGCAGGCGCAGCAGTACGGCGGCCAGACCATCCCCCAGCAGCAGCCGGGCGGCTACGGCCAGCCGCCGAGCGCGGCCTACCAGGCCCCGGAGACCTTCCCGGGCGGCGCGCCGACCACCCGCCAGGCCCCGCAGAACTCCGGCCGCGGCCGGGGCCCGAACACCAAGGGCCTCCTCATCGGCGCCGTCGCGGTCGTCGCCGCCGTCGTCATCGGTATCAGCGTCGCGATGATGAACGGCAACTCGGACGACAACAAGGCGAGCGGCGACTCCTCCCCTTCCGTGTCCGCGTCCCAGAGCGCCTCCCCGTCCCCGTCGAGCACCAGCTCGGTGTCGGCGTCCGGCGATATCGCGCCGGTCGACGCGAAGACCTTCCACCTGGACGGCGGCGCGAGCACGGCCTCGGACGTCAAGGGCGCGAAGTCCGACGGCGGCATCTACGTCACCAACTTCAGCCAGACCGGCGCCGGTGTCACCTGGACGGTCAACGGCATCCCGTCGGACGGTCTCTACACCGTCTACGCGCACTACAGCGCCGTACAGGACGAGAGCATGACGCTGTCCATCAACGGCAAGACGTTCGGCAGCAAGTTCCCCCTGAACAACTACACGGGCCAGAGCGACCCGACCAAGGCCTGGACGACCAGCTTCACGTACCCCACCCTCAGCAAGGGCACCAACGTCATCTCCCTGTCCTGCCAGAGCGGCGACAGTTGCGACGTCCTGCTGGACCAGATGTGGCTGAGGCAGGGCAAGCACACGAACAAGGACTAAGCGGCCGCAGGCCCACCGGTCACCGTGACCTGGCCGAGCAGCTTCTCGTAGGTCGTGCGGTCGAACTCCCCGGCCGCCGGGGCCCGTACCGTCGCCGCCGACAAGGCCACCGCGCGGGACAGGCGGTCCGGCCAGGGGAGTTGTTCGACCAGGCCGGACAGCAGACCGGCCACCACCGAGTCGCCCGCGCCGGTCGGGTTGCCGTGCTCGCGGGCGGGCGGGGCGGCATGCCAGCGGCCCTCCGGGGTGAGCGCCAGCAGGCCCCGTGCGCCGAGTGAGGCGACCACCGTTCGCGCTCCGCGTCGGCGGGCGTCCTGGGTGGCGCGTAGCGGCTCGTGGGAGCCGGTGAGTTCGGCCAGTTCGTCGGCGTTCGGCTTCACCAGGTCCGGCCGGGCGGCCACCCCGCGCCGCAGCGGCTCCCCGCTGGTGTCGAGGAGCACGGGGACACCGGCGGCCCGCGCGGTCTTTATCAGCCCCGCGTACGCGCCCACCGGCACCCCCGGCGGCAGGCTGCCGCACAGCGCCACCGCCGAGGCACCGGTGAGCAGTTCCTCGTAGTGGTCGAGGAAGGCACCCCACTCGGCGGGCGCTATCTGCGGACCGGGTTCGTTCAACTGGGTCGTGTCACCCGTCAGTCCGTCCACGACGGCGATCGTGCGGCGGGTCGGCCCGGCGACCGGGAGCAGTGCGTCCCGCACGCCCGGGGTGTCCGCGAGCCGCTCCCGTACCGCCCGCCCGGTCGTGCCGCCCGCGAAACCGGTCACCGTCGTCTCGTGTCCGAGCGCGGCCAGCACCCGGGCCACGTTCACGCCCTTGCCGCCCGGGCGTTCCGTCACGTCCGAGACGCGGTGCGAGGTGTGCGGGCGCAGGGCGCCGACCTGGTAGGTGATGTCCAGGGCGGTGTTCAGCGTGACCGTGAGGATCATCGGGCGACCTCCCTCGCATGTGTCGTGCCCGTGCCGTCGGCTGGGGGCCTCGATCATGCCAAAGAGACGGCGACCGGCCTAGGGTCGCCGTCTCTCAACAGGGGGAGGGATCAGGACAGTTCGGGTGCGACCACCCAAGTGCCCTGCCGCATCACGCCCTTCAGCGTGAAGTCCGCGTCCAGGACCAGCAGGTCGGCGTCCTTGCCGGGCTCCAGGGAGCCGACCCGGTCGTAGAGGCCCAGCAGCCGGGCCGGGTTGGCGGACAGGGCGGCGACGGCGTGCTCGACGGGGAGCCTGTCGACGGTCACCGCCCGCCGCAGCGCGCGGTCCAGCGTCAGCGTGGAGCCGGCGATGGCACCGCTGTCCGCGAGCCGGGCGACTCCGTCGGTGACCTCCACCTCCAGTGGGCCCAGCAGATAGCGGCCGTCGCCGAAGCCGGCCGCGTCCATCGCGTCCGTGATGAACGCGACCCGGTCCGGGCCCGCGTGATGGAAGGCCAGCTGGAGCGCGGCGGGGTGGAGATGGGTGCCGTCGTTGATGAGCTCGACCGTGACCCGCTCGTCCTCCAGCAGGGCGGTGATCGGGCCGGGGGCACGGTGGCCGATCTGCGGCATCGCGTTGTAGAGGTGGGTGGCGACCGTGGCGCCCGCGTCGATCGCCGCCACCGTCTGCTCGTACGTCGCGTCCGTGTGGCCGACGGCGGCGATCACGCCGTGCTCCGCGAGGAGCCGTACCGACTCGATGCCGCCGGGGAGCTCGGTGGCGAGGGTGACCATCTTCGCGTGCCCGCGCGCCGCGTCGACCAGCTTGCGGACCTCCGCGGGGTCCGGGTCCCGCAGCAGCGCCTCGGAGTGGGCGCCCTTGCGGCACGGGGAGATGAAGGGGCCCTCGAAGTGAATGCCGGCGATCTCGCCCTGCTCGGCGAGCTCGGAGAGGAGACCGGCCTGGCGGGCGAGGACGTCCATCTCGTCGGTGACGGTGGAGACGACCAGGGTGGTGGTGCCGTGCACGCGGTGCATGTGGACACCGGTGAGGACCTGGTCCGCGGTGCCGGAACTGAAGGAGGCTCCGCCGCCGCCGTGGTTGTGGATGTCGACGAATCCTGGGAGGAGCCAGTGGCCGGTGAGGTCGATGACCTGGGCGTTCTCGGAGGGGGTGGCGGTGATTTGGGTGCCCTCGAC
Source organism: Streptomyces sp. GbtcB6 (assembly GCF_019091475.1). Classification (NCBI taxonomy): domain Bacteria; kingdom Bacillati; phylum Actinomycetota; class Actinomycetes; order Kitasatosporales; family Streptomycetaceae; genus Streptomyces; species Streptomyces sp. GbtcB6. Next base: position 190,342 of record NZ_JAGXJL010000005.1, read on the forward strand.
CGAGATCCGGGCATCTTGGACGACTCCGGTGGGGAGGACTGCCCGGGCACCGGAGAGGATCAGTCCGTGGGTTGCGGGCTGCGGGTCCGTGGGGGCTGGTCGCGCAGTTCCCCGCGCCCCTTGCGGGGCGCTGTTGTGCGGCTCGTTCGCAGCCATCAGGGCTTTACCTCCGGAGTGGTCGTCGTTAGTAGGTCCTGGGCGAGTAGGCCCGCCCCCAAACAGCCGGCCGTGTCTCCCAGTGCGGCCGGGACGATCGCCGGGAGTTTCTGGAAGGTCACCCGGCTCTGCACGGCCTCCTTGAGCGGGTCGAACAGCACGTCTCCCGCCTCCGCAAGGCCGCCTCCGATGATCAGGACCCGCGGGTCCAGCAGGGTGAGGGCCGTGACCAGGCCGTCGGCCAGTGCGGCCACCGCCTCCCCCCACACCCGGACGGCGTTCGGGTCGCCGGACGTGACCGCCTTGGCGCAGTCCGCGGCGTCCGCGTCCGGGTCGCCGCCCGCCTTCGCCCAGGCCTCGCTCACCGCGGCCGCCGACGCGTACCGCTCCAGACAGCCGCGCTGCCCGCACGGGCAGGGGGCGCCCTGCGGTCGTACGACGATGTGGCCGATCTCGCCCGCGAAGCCGTGCGCGCCCGACTCCACCCGGCCGTCCAGGCCGAAGCCGCCCGCGATCCCGGTGCCGAGGGCCACGAAGAAGAAGCGGTCCGCGCCCCGGCCCGCGCCCAGCCGGCCCTCGGCCAGAGCGCCGGTGCGCACGTCGTGGCCGAGGGCGGCCGGGATGCCGAGACGGTCGGCGAGCAGGGCGCGCAGCGGGACGTCGCGCCAGCCGAGGTTGGCCGCGTAGACCGCGATGCCGGCGCGCTCGTCCACGATGCCCGGGACCGCGAGACCGGCCGCCGACGCCGGCTCGCCGAAGTGCTGCTCGCCGTACGACCGCAGCTCGGCCGCGAAGTCGAGGACGGCGGTGACGACCGCGTCGGGGCCGCGGCCCCGGCCGGTCGCGCGGCGGTCCTGGTGGAGCAGCTTGCCGTCCGGGCCGACCAGCGCGGCCTTCATTCCGGTGCCGCCCACGTCCAGGGCGATGACATGTCTCACGGGAACAGTGTGGCCCGTCTACCCGCAAGAGGTCTAGTCCACTTGCGTGGTGTAGACCTTATAGGTCAGACATATTGAACGGCGAGACAGTTGGACAGGGGCAGTAGACGTGCGGCGGCGTAGGGCAGGAATGATCGCGGTGGTGTCCGCAACGGGCATGACAGCGGTTCTCGGTGGGTGTGGGACGACGGGATCCTCGGACGTCACCCTCAGACTCGTCGCCGCCGACTACGGAGACTCCGCCGCCAACAGCTCCCAGAAGTACTGGGACAAGCTGGTCAAGGCCTACGAGGCCCAGCACTCCGGGGTGAAGGTCGACGTCACCGTCTACTCGTGGAACGACGTCGACCGCAAGGTCAGGGACATGGTCGCGGCCGGCCAGGCCCCCGACCTGGCGCAGATCGGCTCGTACGCCGACTACGCGGCCGCCGGCAAGCTGTACGAGGCCGGTGACCTGCTCTCCATCCCGGTCCAGGCCGACTTCCCGTCCCAGCTCGCCGAGGCGGGCCAGTGGAACCACGCGCAGTACGGCATGCCTTTCGCCGCGTCTACGCGCGTCCTCTTCTACAACAAGACCCTCTTCTCCGAGGCCGGCATCACCACCCCGCCCACCACCTGGAGCGAACTCGCGGCCGACGCGAAGGCGCTCAAGGCGGACGGCGTGAAGTACCCGTACGCGCTGCCGCTCGGCCCCGAGGAGGCGCAGGCGGAGACCATGCAGTGGCTGCTCAGCGGCGGCAGCGGCTACACCGACGACACCGGCACGTACACGATCGACTCCTCGCAGAACGTCGACACCCTCACCTGGCTCAAGGACGAGCTCGTCGGCAAGGGCCTGACCGGCCCGGTGGCCCCCGGCAAGCTGAACCGCGCGACCGCGTTCGCCGCCTTCGCCGACGGCCAGGTCGGCATGGTCAACGGCCACCCCACGCTCATCGAGCAGGCCGAGAAGAAGGGCGTGAAGTTCGGCACGGTCCCGATGCCCGCCCGCGCCGGCCAGAGCACCACCACCGCGTCCATGGGTGTCGCCGACTGGATGGCGGCGTTCAAGCAGAACGGCCACGCCGACCAGGTGGGCGACTTCCTCGACTACGTCTACAGCGAGAAGAACGTCCTCGCCTTCTCCCGCGAGTACGGCCTGCTGCCCGTCACCACGTCCGCCTCCCAGACGATGACCGACTCCACGCAGGCCCAGGACAAGCAGCTGCGCCCCTTCCTGGAGCAGCTGCCCACATCGGAGCTCTACCCCGCGGGCAAGACCTCCTGGGCCGCCATCAGCGCCGACATCAAGAAGCAGATCGGTACGGCGGTGAGCCCGAGCGGCAACCCGACCAGCGTCCTCACCCGGATCCAGGCCGAGGCGGCGACGGCCGACAGCCGTACGACCGGGACCGGCTGAGCGCTACCGTTCTTGCCATGGACCGGCAAGAACTGGGCGAGCGCGAGCAGGCCATCCTCGCCCTCGAACGCCGGGGCTTCCCCAGCCCCGGCGCGAAGGAACGCGCGATACGCGAGGAACTGGACCTGGCTCCGGTGCGCTACTACCAGCTCCTGAACGCCCTGCTGGACGACGAGCGGGCCCTGGCCCACGACCCGGTGACGGTGAACAGGCTGCGGAGGGTGCGGGAGGCGCGGCGGGGGGAGCGTTGACTCGATCTGCGGGCCGGTGGGGGCTTGGCGCGCAGTTCCCCGCGCCCCTATCGGGGCGCTGCTCGGATACTGTCGGCTCATGGGAACCCACATCACGGAACCCCTCCCGACGCCGCGCACCCAGGCCGGTCGCGACGGCCTCGCCGCTCTCCTCGCGCAGCCCCGCTCCGCCCTCGTCGGCCTCGACTTCGACGGCACCCTCGCGCCGATCGTCGCCGACCCCGAGCAGGCCCGGGCCCACCCGGACGCCGTACCGGTCCTGGCCGCCCTCGCCCCGAAGGTGGCCGCCGTCGCCGTCGTCACCGGCCGCCCGGCCGAGGTGGCCGTCCGCTACGGCGGCTTCGCCGGCGTGCCCGGCCTGGAACACCTCGTCGTCCTCGGCCACTACGGCACCGAACGCTGGGACGCGGCGACCGGCGAGATCACCGCACCGCCCCCGCACCCCGGCATCGCCGCCGTCCGCGCCGAACTCCCCGCCCTCCTCGACCGCGCCGGAGCCTCGCAAGGCACCTGGATCGAGGAGAAGGGCCGGGCGATCGCGGTCCACACCCGCCGCGCCGCCGACCCCCAGGCCACCTTCGAATCCCTCCGCGCCCCCCTCACCGACCTGGCCACCCGGCACGCCCTGATCGTCGAACCGGGCCGCCTGGTCCTGGAACTCCGCCCCCCGGGCATGGACAAGGGCGTCGCACTCGGCGAGTACGCAAGGCACATCGCCGCAGGCGCAGTCCTCTACGCAGGCGACGACCTGGGCGACATCCCCGCCTTCGCCGCCGTGGAGAAACTCCGCACGGAAGGCGTCCCCGGCCTCCTGGTATGCAGCGGCAGCACAGAAGTAACAGAGCTCGCAGACCGAGCAGACGTGGTGACGGACGGCCCGGAAGGAGTAGTACGACTGCTCAGAAGCCTGGCTGCCCTGAGCGCCCCGTAGCCGTAGCGCGCCCCTTTAGGGGCGCGGGGAACTGCGCGACCAGCCCCCACCGGCCCGCAGCCGAACCCCTACCCGATCTACCCGATCTACCCGCCCAACGCCTCAAGCTGCTCAAGAAACCACCGCGCCGGAGGCAACGCCGTAGCCGCCTCGGCCAACCTCTTGCAGCGCTCCGCCCGCTCCTCCACCGGCACAGCCAGCGCCAGCGCCAACGCATCGGCCGTCCCCCCGATGTCGTACGGGTTCACGACGACCGCGTCCTCGCCCAGCTCCTCGTACGCCCCCGCCTCCCGCGACAGCACCAGCACACACCCCTCGTCCGACACCACGGGGATCTCTTTCGCCACCAGGTTCATGCCGTCCCGGATCGGGTTCACCAGCGCCACGTCGGCCAGCCGGTACGCCGCCAGCGACCGTGCGAAGTCGTCCTTGACGTGCAGCACCACCGGCGTCCAAACCGCCGTTCCGTAAGCGGCGTTGATCTCGTCCGCCACTCGCCGCACTTCCGCCGTGTAGTCGCGGTACACGGACAGGTCCTGCCGTGACGGGTACGCGAACGCGACATGGACCACCCGTTCCCGCCACTCGGGGTGGTCGTCGAGCAGCTGCCGGTACGCCAGCAGCCCCCGCACGATGTTCTTCGACAGCTCCGTTCGGTCGACGCGGACGATCGTCTTCCGCCCCTCGCCGCCGATCTCCTCGCGCAGCGCCCGCATCCGCTCGTCCACGTCCGGCTCGTGCGACCGCTTCCGCAGGAAGTCCGCGTCGGCCCCCAGCCCGTGCACCCCGATCCGGGTCCCGCCGGAGGCCGGATCGGCGGCCGGGATCCCAGGGCCCAGCACCGTGTGACAGCAGTCGACGAACGCGTCCGCCCACCGCCGCGTCAGGAACGCCGCGTGATCGGCGCCCAGGATCCCGCCCAGCAGCTCCGCCGCGATGTCGTCGGGGAGGAGGCGGAAGTAGTCCGGCGGTGCCCAGGGGGTGTGGGAGAAGTGGCCGATCCGCAGGTCGGGGCGGAGCCGGCGCAGCATCCGCGGGGCCAGTGCCAGGTGGTAGTCCTGGATGACCACCACCGCACCCTCCGCCGCCTCCTGCGCCAGTGCCTCCGCGAACGCCCGGTTGTAGGCCTGGTACGACCCCCACTGCCGCCGGAACTCCGCGTCGAAGACGGGCTCCAGCGGGGTCTGGTAGAGCATGTGGTGGACGAACCAGAGGACCGAGTTCGCGATGCCGTTGTACGCGTCGGCGAACACGTCCGCGTCGATGTCGAGCATCCGGACCTGCTGCCCACCGGTGTCCCCGGCCGGCAGCCGGCCGCCCTCGGCCCGCCGTACCGCCTCCCGGTCGCCGTCGCTCAGCGCCGCGCACACCCACACCGCGTTCGCGTCCGGCCCGATGGCCGACAGCCCCGAGACCAGCCCGCCGCCGCCCCTCCTGGCGTGCAGCGAACCGTCTTCGCGCAGGTCGTACGAGACCGGGCCGCGGTTCGAGGCGACCAGCACCTCGGCACCGCCGGTGGAAGCCATGGGGGAAGCCATACGCGTCAACCTAGCCCGGCCCGTAAACGCTCAAACGTACGGCCACCCCCGACGCGCCGCCGTATACGGCCGTACGACGAAGTCACGCCACCTTGCGCTCGGCGTACTCCGCGATCTCCGCCATCGGCGGCCGTTCCTCCGTGTCCACCGAGTAGGTGCGCGGCTCGAAGCCGTCCTCGCCCCGTTCGAACTGGGTGAGGGAGGGGCGGATCAGGTGGCCGCGGGCCAGCCGCAGCTGGGCCGTGCGGTAGATCGCGGCGGACATCCGGCCGAGGGCCTGGCCGTCCTGGTGGCGGTGCTTGCGGACGCCCACGTCGACCTGCGCCAGCGCACTGAGCCCCACCAGGTGCAGGGCGTCGACCAGCATGCCCAGCTCCACGCCGTAGCCGACCGGGAAGGGGAGCTGTTCGAGGAGCGAGCGGCGGGCCGCGTACTCGCCGCCGAGCGGCTGGACGAAGCCGGCCAGCTGGGGCCAGTGCATGTTCAGCAGCGGGCGGGCCATCAGCTCGGTGACCCGGCCGCCCTGTCCGGCGGCGCCGCCGAGCGGGCGGTCGTACATCGCCTTGACCAGGTCCACGTCCGGGTCGGTCAGCAGCGGGCCGACGATCCCGGTGACGAAGTCGGAGGAGAAGTCCCGCAGGTCGGCGTCGATGAAGCAGACGATGTCCCCGGAGGTGACCAGGAGAGAGCGCCAGAGCACCTCGCCCTTGCCGGGGACGGCGGGGATGCGGGGCAGGATCGAGTCGCGGTGCACGACGCGCGCGCCGGCCGCCGCGGCGACGGCCGCCGTGCGGTCGGTGGAGCCGGAGTCGACGACCACGATCTCGTCGACGAGCGGCACCTGCTGCATGAGGTCGTGACGGATGATCGCGACGATGTCGCCGACGGTCTCCTCCTCGTTGAGCGCGGGCAGCACGACGCTGACCGTCTGCCCGGAGGACCGTTTCGCGGCCATGATCCGGTGCAGAGGGCGATCGGTTACGGACCAGGAGCGGGTGGCCAGCCAGCGCTCGACTTCTTCCAGCACGGTCAGCGGCTCCTCACTGTCACGGTCACACGGCGAGGTGTGATCCATCTCGCGGTTCGGACGACTCACTCAACTGTCCTGGCCTTCGGTTACAGTCTTGAACAACGCCGATGACCATCGCATGTCCTGGGGTCACCCGGCGTTGACAACCACATACCGCTCATCCAGAGGGGCAGAGGGAAACGGCCCGTTGAAGCCCCGGCAACCCTCCAGTCGGTACTCGTAGATCACTGTCGATCATCGCGAGGCTCCCGGCTAGGGAAGGTGCCAAATCCGTCTCACGGCGAGATGCGTCGTGAGGAAGATGAGGAGAAAGGGCCTCGCCTCACATGGCTGTGCAGACTGTTGCAAGCGCCACCGATTCCACCGTAGACCTTGGTCCCGCCGCCGCCCTGAGCTGCCGCGAGTGCGGTCACCGCGTTCCGCTCGGCCCGCTGTTCGCCTGCGAGGAGTGTTTCGGCCCGCTGGAGATCGCGTACGACTTCTCGGCCTACGACACCGAGGAGCTCCGCAAGCAGATCGAAGCGGGTCCCGCGAACATCTGGCGCTACGCGCCGCTGCTGCCCGTCCCCGCGGACGTGGCGACCAAGCCGAACATCAACCCCGGCTGGACCAAGCTCGTCAAGGCCGACAACCTGGCTCGTGAGCTCGGGGTGACCGGCGGCCTGTACGTGAAGGACGACTCCGGCAACCCGACGCACTCCTTCAAGGACCGCGTCGTCGCCCAGGCCGTCGAGGCCGCCCGCGCCTTCGGCTACACCACTCTCTCCTGCTCCTCCACCGGCAACCTGGCCGGCGCGGTCGGTGCCGCCGCCGCCCGGGCCGGCTTCCGCTCCTGCGTGTTCATTCCGCACGACCTGGAGCAGGGCAAGGTCGTCATGGCCGCGATCTACGGCGGCGAGCTCGTCGGCATCGAGGGCAACTACGACGACGTGAACCGTTTCTGCTCCGAGCTGATCGGCGACTCGGCCGGCGAGGGCTGGGGCTTCGTCAACGTCAACCTGCGGCCGTACTACGCGGAGGGCTCCAAGACCCTGGCGTACGAGATCTGCGAGCAGCTCGGCTGGCAGATCCCGGACCAGCTGGTCATCCCGATCGCCTCCGGCTCGCAGCTCACGAAGATCGACAAGGGTCTGCAGGAGCTGATCAAGCTCGGGCTCGTCGAGGACAAGCCGTACAAGATCTTCGGTGCCCAGGCCGAGGGGTGCTCGCCGGTGTCGGTGGCCTACAAGGAGGGCCACGACGTGGTCCGCCCGCAGAAGCCGAACACCATCGCCAAGTCCCTCGCCATCGGCAACCCGGCCGACGGCCCGTACGTCCTCGACATCGCGCGGCGCACCGGCGGCGCGGTGGAGGACGTCACCGACGAGCAGGTCGTCGACGCGATCAAGCTGCTCGCGCGGACCGAGGGAATCTTCGCGGAAACCGCCGGCGGGGTGACGGTTGGAGTCACCAAGAAGCTCATTGAGAATGGGTTGATCGATCCGGCGAAGTCGGTTGTTGTACTCAACACCGGTGATGGACTGAAGACGCTGGACGCGGTCGCGGGTACCGGGCTCACCGCGACCATTCGCCCGAATCTGGAGTCTTTCCGTGAGGCCGGGCTCGCCTGAGTCCCCCGAGAAATAGGGCCTTGCCCAGACCGGAGGTAAAAACGTGAGCGTCACCGTTCGCATCCCCACCATCCTGCGCGCCTACACCGGCGGTAAGGCCGAAGTCGCCGCCGAAGGCACCACCCTCGGCGAGGTCATCTCCGACCTGGAGAAGAACCACACCGGGATCGCCGCGCGCGTTCTCGACGACCAGGGCAAGCTGCGCCGGTTCGTCAATGTGTACGTAAATGACGACGACGTGCGGTTCGAGCAGGGTCTGGAGACCGCCACCCCGGACGGGGCCGGTGTCTCCATCATCCCGGCCGTCGCCGGCGGCTGACCCGCTGACCTGCTTGACAGGCTGATCGAATGACCGAACATTACCTTCGGTAACGCCGATCACCGACTGTTCATCTGATTGCCCCCTCCGTGAGAGAAGCGGAGGGGGCAATTCTGTGTGGTTGAGCGCGGTACAGTTGGGGAACGCGGTCCCGATCTCCAGGTCGGGGGCCCCGTATTCGATACCGCTAGCCCGACAAGAAGTAGCCAAAGTGTGCGGGTTATATGCGGCTTTTGTGGCCTTCCTGGAGCCCGACTTGCCCTGAATTCGGCCGAATTCTCGCTACATTCCGGACCCCGCCCGTCCAGAATTCTCGTCCGATTGACCTGTTGCAGACGGCAGTTGGACAGATACATTCAGCCGCGGTCGACGCGTTCCGGCGCACGCCCCCAACCAATGGGGGGTGAGGTCTGACCCGGATCCGCGAAGTGTGGATCTGTGCAAGGGCCAGTAATAGGGGAGTTAGGCATGGCTCAGGGCACCGTCAAGTGGTTCAACGCGGAGAAGGGGTACGGCTTCATCGCGGTCGACGGTGGTGCGGATGTTTTCGTCCACTACAGCGCGATTCAGATGGACGGCTACCGCACCCTGGAAGAGGGTCAGCGGGTCGATTTCGAGATCTCGCAGGGCCAGAAGGGGCCGCAGGCGGACATGGTCCGGCTGGCGACCAGCTGAAGCACGCGCCGACTGCAGCGACGTTCTTCTGTTCTTCTGCTGAAGGGCTCGCACCCACTGGGTGCGAGCCCTTCAGCGTGCCCGGGGTCCGGCCCCGGCGGGCCCGCGGATCCGGCCCCGGCGCGCCCGGAGGTCCCGCCGGACTGCGAGAGGCGCTTGCACTCGACCATGCCGAGTGCTAATCATTGGCGTTAGCACTCTGAAGGTGAGAGTGACAAAGAAGGACCGGGTCGGTGAGGCCCGCAGGCCGGGTGGGGCAAGGAACCCACGGGCCGGTGAGCCGTCCGTCGCGGGCGCGGGCGCGGTCCGAAGACTCACCCCCAGTCCTGGAGGGACCACTTCACATGGCCAAGATCATCGCGTTCGACGAGGAGGCGCGGCGCGGCCTTGAGCGCGGTATGAACCAGCTCGCCGACGCCGTCAAGGTCACCCTCGGCCCCAAGGGCCGCAACGTCGTCCTTGAGAAGAAGTGGGGCGCCCCCACGATCACCAACGATGGTGTGTCCATCGCCAAGGAGATCGAGCTGGAGGACCCGTACGAGAAGATCGGCGCCGAGCTGGTCAAGGAAGTCGCCAAGAAGACGGACGACGTCGCCGGTGACGGTACGACCACCGCGACCGTGCTCGCCCAGGCCCTGGTCAAGGAAGGCCTGCGCAACGTCGCCGCCGGCGCCAACCCGATGGCCCTGAAGCGCGGTATCGAGAAGGCCGTCGAGGCCGTCTCCGGTGCCCTGCTGGAGCAGGCGAAGGACGTCGAGACCAAGGAGCAGATCGCCTCCACGGCCTCCATCTCCGCCGCCGACACCCAGATCGGCGAGCTCATCGCCGAGGCCATGGACAAGGTCGGCAAGGAAGGCGTCATCACCGTCGAGGAGTCCCAGACCTTCGGTCTGGAGCTGGAGCTCACCGAGGGTATGCGCTTCGACAAGGGCTACATCTCGGCGTACTTCGCCACCGACATGGAGCGTATGGAGGCGTCCCTCGACGACCCGTACATCCTGATCGCCAACTCGAAGATCGGCTCCGTCAAGGACCTGCTCCCGCTCCTGGAGAAGGTCATGCAGTCGGGCAAGCCGCTGCTGATCATCGCCGAGGACGTCGAGGGCGAGGCCCTGTCGACCCTGGTCGTCAACAAGATCCGCGGCACCTTCAAGTCCGTCGCGGTCAAGGCCCCGGGCTTCGGCGACCGCCGCAAGGCGATGCTGAACGACATCGCCATCCTCACCGGCGGCGAGGTCATCTCCGAGGAGGTCGGTCTCAAGCTCGAGAACACGACCCTCGACCTGCTGGGCAAGGCCCGCAAGGTGGTCATCACCAAGGACGAGACCACCATCGTCGACGGGGCCGGCTCGTCCGACCAGGTCGCCGGCCGGGTCAACCAGATCCGCGCCGAGATCGAGCAGTCCGACTCGGACTACGACCGCGAGAAGCTCCAGGAGCGCCTGGCCAAGCTCGCCGGTGGCGTCGCCGTCATCAAGGCCGGTGCCGCGACCGAGGTCGAGCTCAAGGAGCGCAAGCACCGCATCGAGGACGCCGTTCGCAACGCGAAGGCGGCCGTCGAGGAGGGCATCGTCGCCGGTGGTGGCGTGGCCCTGCTCCAGGCCTCCCAGGTCTTCGAGAAGCTGGAGCTGGAGGGTGACGAGGCGACCGGCGCACAGGCCGTGAAGCTCGCGCTCGAGGCCCCGCTGAAGCAGATCGCCGTCAACGCCGGCCTCGAGGGCGGCGTCGTGGTGGAGAAGGTCCGCAACCTCACCCCGGGTCACGGCCTCAACGCCGCGACCGGCGAGTACGTCGACCTGATCGCCGAGGGCATCATCGACCCGGCGAAGGTGACCCGTTCCGCGCTGCAGAACGCCGCCTCCATCGCCGCGCTGTTCCTCACCACCGAGGCCGTCATCGCCGACAAGCCGGAGAAGGCCGCCGCGGCCGCTCCGGGCGGCATGCCGGGCGGTGACATGGACTTCTGAGCCTGAGGCTCGGATGTTCTGACGCAGTACCGAGGGCGGCACTCCCTGTTCCAGGGGGGCCGCCCTTCGGCGTGTCACGCGCTTCGTCCACGACGCCGGGCCTCGGGAAGAGGCCGCCAGAACGCGCGGGACATCACCTTCTGCTCGTGCTTGGTCTGCTCTGTCGTCAGCATGTCCCGGAAACGCCGGCCGTGTGTCCTGAGTGCCTGTTCTGCGAGCCGCTTGGCGTGGACGTCGAGCCCTGCCGACTGGAAGGCGCTGACGAGTCCCGACAGATCGGCGATGGAACGTGTCTGGACCATATGCTCGAGAATCTTCCCGAATACGCTGTTGGCTCGCATGACCAGGAGCTTTTCAGCGGCCAGCCGCTTCGCCAGCAGGACGACGTCCACAATCGGGCAGTCGGTGCAGTACGTTCGGATGACCGCGTCGAGGTGCCCGGTCAGTGAGGCCGACTCGATGGCCAGCAGCAGCGGAGCCAGCGTGGACGGTGTCATCCCCCTGGCGTGCTGGCACAGCTCGTACTGGTCGCCGTAGCGCGACTTCTTGCGGACCAGCGTAGCCAGGAACTGCCCGGCCTGACCGGCGAGTTCGTCGTGCACGGCGCATCGGAACACGGTTTCGGCCTGTTCGGGCAGCCCATAGGCGTCCATGCGGATGAGCAACTGTGCCGCGTCGTCCGGCGAGAGGGATCTGACCGCGGCCTGCAGCGCGGCCTCCGAACCCGGTGCCATGCCGTCGAGGGCCCTGGCCAGCTCCCGGACCTGTGGGTCCGGCCTGTCGGCGATGGTCTGCAGCAGGAGTTTCGTCGATAACTGATGGCGTCCTGTCATGTACAGCTCGCTGATCAGGACGGCGATCTCGTCGCTCCACCGCGAAGTCGCGGCACGGGACAGAACCGACCAGACCCTGTCGTCCCGCAGGGCGAGCACGAGCGGGATCAGATGCCCGACACTGCGGTTCTGCGTGGCGTCGAAGACGGTCTCGGCGTCCTGGGTGAGGCCGTGCCGGCTCAGCGAGTGGATGAACTCGGCCACGTCAGCCGCGGACTGCTGAGCCGCTGCCGCCAGCTGGACGGCGTCCGCGAACTCGGCCAGGCAGGCTTCGCGCAGTGCGATGCTCAGCGTGACCAGGTCAGCCACCCCGCGTTGTGCTCCGGCGGCGGACAGGGCGGTGACGACCGCGCTGTCGAGCTCCCCCGGCACCAGCATCGCCGCTGTCGACACCACGTCGGCGACAGGGCGGACGACGGCCACGGCCGCGAGCAGTCCCTCGGCGTACACGGCGAGATCGGCGAGGTGCAGTGCGTGCGCGAACGCGGCGATGTCGGCGGGTTCGTGGAACTTCACCGACGCCTGCACAAGGACCAGTACGTACTCTTCCAGCCCTTCGCGGATCAGCTCCCTGGCGAGAGCACCGGTGTCGTCCACGGAGCGCACCACCACCATGGTCGGCAAGGCGGCGCGGGCATGCGCGTCGAAGCCCGCCTGCTGCAGACCGGACAGCAGACCGGCCACCTCCTCGACCGTGCGCGACTGGCTGGCCGACCGCACCAACTCGCTCGCGATGGCCCGCCGGGTGCGCTGTTCCAGGTCTCCCACCGTCCGCACCAGCTCTGGTACCGAGGACCGGCGGTCCGCCTCCTCCAGCATGGCCACGATCGACGGCCTCTCGTCGTTCCCGGCCTGCTGCGCGCCCAGTTCCTGGAGAGTGTCGAGCCGGCTCTCCAGCCGATGACAGCGGTCCTCTGCGGCGATCAGTTCGGCGCGCGTGACCGCCAGGGCCTCCTGCAGGTAGATCACCTGCTCCTGGAGGTCGCCGCACTCCTCCTCCAACCGCGCGTACTCGCCGCGCCACAGCGCGACCTCGGCCTGGTGGGCGAGGAGTTGCTCTTCTATCTGCGCCTCCAGGTTGCGGCACCAGCCGCGCACCCGGGCGAGCCGTCCCTCACGGTCCATCAGTATCTCGGCCAGGGCCCGTTCCCTGGTGGTGATGCGCCGGACCTCGTGGTCGGCCTCCGCCAGCCGGTCCGTGAGCTCCTGCGTCTCACTGCTGTGCCGGTTGGACTTCAACGCCGTTCGGTGCAGTTCGCGCAGCCCGGCCTCGGCCTCCGAGGTGAGCGGCTTCTGCGCCTCCTGCACATCTGTCACCAGACCCGCTACGAAATCCCAGGGGGGAACCCGGCCGCTGAGGTAACGCGTCACGGTGCTCGCGTCCAGATGCCTGCGCGCGGCATAGCGCCGCACACTGATCCCCAAGGTGAGGAAGATCTGCCGCAAGTCCTCCGCGAGTGCTCGCTTCTCGGGTGACAGGTCGTCCTTCAGCGGGGCCAGCCGAACGGGCTGGACCGGGTCGGCCGCGGCTTCCTCGCTGCGGGCGGGTGCTTGAGCGTCACGCATTTGGTCAGTATCGCTGCGTACCAACTTGCCTCGGGGCAAAAAGGTGTTGCCGTTCTCATCGGCAACACCCGGCAACGCTGCCGATGAGAACGGCAACACCTGCAGCGCCGTTTGACGCCTGAGCGCGGTCCGGTGTCGGCCACGATCTGATCCTGGGCGCAGGCCCTGAACCTGAGCGGGAGGAAGTGCGATGACTGTTTCCGGGTCCGAGGGGGCCAAGCGGCCGCGTGTGACGCGAAGGGTGTGGTGGCGACGGCTTGCGCGGCAGGCGGCGCTGGGTGCCGCGGGTGCCGCCGGCTCGGGACTCGTCAGCCTCGCGCTGTGGTGGTTGCGTGGGCACTGGCAGGCCTGACCCGCCGTGCGTGGAATGGCAGGGGCCGTGCACCCGCACATGGAGGGTGCGGAACACGGGTGGCCGTCGGCCCGTGTCCGGGGTCACACCACACCCGGGCGGGACCGGGAATGCGTACGACCGGGCAGTCGTTGTGCACAGACGTGCACTCGATGCGCGTGCACATACCGACTGGTATACGACCCGCCCGGTATACGACCTACTCACGAGGAGCCCCCCACGTGACCGTCACCACGCCTCCCGCCTCCCGCGCGGCCGAGATCCTCTCCCGTCCCATCGCCCTGAACGGGCTCACGGTCCCCAACCGGATCGTGATGGCGCCGATGACCCGCCAGTTCAGCCCCGGCGGCGTCCCCGGCGAGGACGTGGTCTCGTACTACTCCCGCCGGGCCGCCGCAGGTGTCGGTCTGATCGTCACCGAGGGGACGTACGTCGGGCACGACTCGGCCGGGCAGAGCAGCCGTATCCCGCGGTTCCACGGCGAGGAGCAGCTGGCGGGCTGGGCGAAGGTCGCCGAAGGGGTGCACGCGGCCGGCGGCACGATCGTCCCGCAGCTGTGGCACATCGGCATGGTCCGCAAGCAGGGCCAGCCGCCGTTCGCGGACGCCCCGGCCGTCGGCCCCTCCGGCATCCGCCTGGACGGCACCGAGGGCGAGGGCAGGGCGATGACCCGGCAGGACCTGGACGACGTCATCCGCGCGTTCGCCGAGGCCGCGGCCGCCGCCGAGCGCATCGGCTTCGACGGCGTCGAACTGCACGGCGCCCACGGCTACCTGCTCGACCAGTTCCTGTGGGCGGGCACCAACCGCCGCACCGACGCGTACGGCGGCGACCCGGTCGCCCGTACGAAGTTCGCCGCGGAGATCGTGGCCGCCGTACGCGCGGCGGTGTCCCCGGAGTTCCCGGTCATCTTCCGCTACTCGCAGTGGAAGTCCGACAACTACGACGCCCGCCTCGCCGAGACCCCGGAGGAGCTGGAGGCGATCCTCACCCCGCTGGCCGCCGCCGGCGTCGACGTCTTCCACGCCTCCACCCGCCGCTACTGGCTCCCCGAGTTCGAGGACTCCGACCTGAACCTGGCCGGCTGGACCAAGAAGCTCACCGGCAGGCCCACCATCACCGTCGGCTCGGTCGGCCTCGACGGCGACTTCATCAAGGGCTTCATGGGCGAGGGCTCCCCGCTCAAGGGCATCGACGACCTCCTCGACAGCCTGGAGCGCGACGAGTACGACCTGGTCGCCGTCGGCCGCGCCCTGCTCCAGGACCCGCAGTGGGCGGCGAAGGTCCTCGCCGGCCGCACGGACGAGCTCACGGCGTACGACGCGGCGGCCCTGAAGAGCCTGAGCTGACCCCGCCCGTTCGCCCTCGGGTCAGCCGGCGATCCGGCCGAAGAACCCGAGGGCGAACGCGTAGGGCACCACGAGCAGCAGCGCCGGGCGCAGGGCACGCCGGCGCTGCTCGCCTTCGCGCACCCAGGTGTCGTACGCATAGACGAAGGCACCCGCGACACATCCGCCGATGTACGCCGTCGTCAGGAACCCGAATACCCTGCCCCACTCCCCGACCACGGTGACCGCGGCCAGCGCATGGCCCGCGACCGCCGCACCCGCCCCGACCCAGGTCGTCGGGTCGTCCTGCACCCGCCAAGGGGCAGCCCCCTTGCGCCCCCGGCCGGTGAGCCTGGTGAAGAGCGCGTACCCGATGGCGGGCAGGCCCGCGAGTGCCAGCAGGGTGGCCCACAGGGCGCCGGTGTCCGCGGAGACGGTCACAGCCATCCCCCGATGCTCATGATCACGGCGGCCATCAGCTGCACCAGCAGGGACAGGACGCCGAAGATCAGGGCGCCGTATGGCGCGGCGTCCGCTTCCACGCCGGTGTACCTCCCGAGGCCCCAGCCTCCCACCGCGGCCAGGAGAGGTATGAGGGCCAGCACGACCTGACCCGCCGCGAACAGCGGGACCACGTCGAGCGCCATCAGCACCCCGACCCCGGCCCAGGCGCCCCGCGCCCCGCGCGTCTCCGGCCGGCCGAAACGCATCGCGCCGTAGATCACCGAGTGCACGACGGCGACGAGGGTGCACACGATGGCCGCGCGCGAGGCCTGGTCGCCCAGGGTCGCGAGGAAGTCCCCCCGTACCAGCCCCTCCAGGAGGCGTCCCGACGCGGTGAAGGCCGACAACCCGAGGGTGATCAGGAGCGAGACGCGCAGCTGCTTGAGCAGGCCGGTCATCGCCGTCCGCCTGGCGTGCGGGTTGCGTGGGTCGCGTACTTCATCACGGCTCGGCTCTCAGGTCGGCGGCTGACTGGGGCATGGGACGTCAGGAACCTGTGAGGGCGTCTCCCGGGAACGGTCACGAGATGCCCAAGGAGCGAGCCGCGGGTCTTCCTGACTCTTGACCTGGCTGGAAACCGCTGCTCCGGATGGGTGCATTCTATGCACGGGCCATGGGTCGCCTGTCGGGCAAACCGGTGCTGAGCTGCCAGAACGTCCCAAGTGGGGTGATGGGACCGGCGGTTTCGCGCACGAACTTCGTTATTGGCTTGTGACGGCTGCCGAAGTCACCGGTAGCGTCCTGACCATGCGGATACTCCATCTCTCGGACACCCACCTGGACCGCACCGACGCCCCCAACAGGCGGGGTGTCAACGCCACCGCGTCGCTGCGGCTGATGCTCGACGAACTCCGCCATCTCCAAGGCCTCGACGCGGTCGTCGTCACCGGCGACCTCGCCGACGACGGCTCGGCGGAGGCGTACACGGCTCTGCGCACCCTGATCGGTGCCTACGCCGAGGCCCGGAACATCCCCGTTCTCTGCACCACCGGCAACCACGACGAGCGCGAGGCCTTCGCCAAGGTGCTGGGCAGCGGGCATCTGGACGCCGACGGCACCGATCGCGCCGAGCTGGTGTTCGGTTCGGAGGAGCGGGCCGCCGTGAGCACGGTCGGCGGCTGGCGCTTCGTCACCCTGGACTCGCTCGTGCCGGGCAAGATCTTCGGCCGCCTCGGCGCGCCCCAGCTGGAGTGGCTGCGCGAGGTGCTGCGCACCCCGGCCGCGCACGGCACGGTCCTCGCCTTCCATCACCCGCCCCTCGCCCTGGACATCTCGCCGACCCAGCAGGCCTTCGGGCTGCGCGACCCCGGCGACCTGGCGGCGGCGATCCGGGGGAGCGACGTACGGGTGATCCTCACGGGCCACTACCACCTCCAGCTCTTCGGGATGCTGGAGTCGGTGCCGGTGTGGGTGACGCCGGGGGTGGTCAACCGGATCGACCTGGCCGTGGCGCCCGGTGGTGAGCGGGCGGTGCGCGGGGCGTCGGCGTCGCTGGTGGAGCTGGGCGGGCCCGCGAGCCCGATGTTCCACACCTTCCATGCGCGGGATCCGCGCGCCCATGAGACGGTGTACGAGATCGACGAGGCGGAGGCCAGGGCGTTCGTGGCCCGGCACGGCTGACCTGGATTGCCTGGATTCACTCCAACGGGTGAGGGGTGTTCGGCACTCGTGCGAAGCGCCGGACGTTTCATCAGTGACCGGCTGTGAAACCGGCAGCGATCACCAGAAACGGTGGGAGCGGCCGGTCGTCGAAGCGACAGCGGTCAGTCGTCGGAAGTGGCAGCAACCAGCCGTCGAAAGTGAGCGATCATGATCACGAACGAGTCCGCCGAGCCGGCGCCCGCGGCCGAGGGCCCCGTCGTGCGCACCACCGCCGGTGCCGTGCGCGGCCTTCGGGAGGACGGCCTGGCGGTCTTCCGGGGGATACCGTTCGCCGAACCCCCGGTGGGAGCGGCCAGGTTCGCGGCGCCCCGCCCGGCGCGGCCCTGGGAGGGGACGCGTGAGGCGTACGTCTTCGGCCCGCCGCCCCCGCAGGACCTGGGCATCCAGGGAGCCCCGGGTGTCCTGGACGCCCCCGAGGGCGACGACTGGCTGACGGTGAACGTGTGGACACCCGCCCCGGATCCGGCCGCCCGCCGCCCGGTGATGGTGTGGATCTACGGCGGCGCCTACAAACTGGGCCACTCCGGCAGCCCCGGCTACGACGCCCAGCACATCGCACGCGACGGCGACGTGGTCGTGGTCTCCCTCAACTACCGCGTCGGCATGGAGGGTTTCGCCCACATCGAGGGGGCGCCCGCCAACCGGGGCCTGCTGGACCAGGTGGCGGCGCTGGAGTGGGTGCGCGAGAACATCGCGGCGTTCGGCGGCGACCCCGACCGGGTCACGGTCTTCGGCGAGTCGGCGGGCGCCGGATCGGTGGCCTCCCTCCTGGCGATGCCGAGGGCGCGGGGCCTGTTCCGGCGGGCGATCGCGCAGAGCGTCCCGGGCACCTTCTTCTCCGCCGAGCTCGCCGAGGACATCGGCAGGGCCCTCGCGGCCGAGGCCGGCCTGCGTCCCACGGTGGCCGACCTGGCGGCGACCGACCCGCGCCGGCTGACCGAGGCCGGGCAGGCGCTCGGCGCCAAGATGCCGCAGTACGTGGACCGTTGGGGCCAGATCGCGCCGACGGTCACCCCGTTCTCCCCGGTGGTCGACGGCGAGGTGCTCCCCACCACTCCCTGGCAGGCGCTGGCGTCCGGCTCCGCGCGGGACGTGGACCTCCTCGTCGGTCACAACCGCGACGAGTTCCGGCTGTTCCTGATCATGAGCGGGATGTACGGCAAGATCACGGACGAGCAGGCGACCGGCGCCCTGCGCCTGTTCGCACCGGGCGGCACGGCGGGCGACCACGCCTACCGCGCCGCCCACCCCGACGCCTCGCCGAGCGAGCTGTACGAACGGGTCCAGACCGACTGGCTGTTCGCCATACCGTCCCTGCGCCTGGCGGAGGCGCAGACCGCGGGCGGCGGCCGGGCCCACCTCTACGAACTGACCTGGGGTGCCCCGGGCAACGGCGGACTCCTTGGCGCCTGCCACGGCCTGGACATCCCGCTCCTCTTCGGCACGTTCGAGGCGGACCTCGCCAACCTCCTCTGGGCGGGCACCGACGTCACCGCCGAGGCGAAGGACCTCTCCGCCCGCTTCCGCACCGCGTGGACGTCCTTCGCGGTGACCGGCGACCCGGGCTGGCCGGCCTACGACAACCGGGCCCGCCTCACCCAGGTCCTGGACACGACACCGACGGTGACGGCGTACCCGGAGGAGAGCAGCAGGCAGCTGTGGGAGGGATACGACTTCGCTCCCTCACCACTGCTCGGCTGACCGCGGCTGGGCGCTCCGCTGGAAGTGCCGCGATGTGCCGTCTGCCGTCTGCCGTCTGCCGTCTGCCGACTGCGGCGCCGTCGTGGCTGGTCGCGCAGTTCCTCCCCCAGCCTTCGGCCGGGGGTACCCCCAGCGCCCCTTTGGGGTGCTGCAGAACCGCACCGGACTTCGCCGGACCCGCTTAGGCCTAGTCGGCGGGCCCGCCCAGGTCCGCCGCCTCGGGCAGGATCACCATGTCGATGTCCTTGCGCACGAGCAGCGGTCCCAGCGCCATTCCGCGCTCCGGCGGCCAGAACACCGGCTCCTCGCCGGGTACGGGGTCGTCCCCGCCCTCGAGCCACAGCCCCTCGCCCCCGCCGGGGGTGAAGAAGGCCACCATGCGCACCTGCTCGTCGGTGAGGTTCCGGAACCGGTGCCGTGTGCCCCGCGGCACGAAGACGAAGTCACCGGCGTTCGCCACGAAGGTCTCCTCGCCGTTCAGGAACTCCAGCGAACCCGATATGACGTAGAAGGATTCGTCGGCACTCCTGTGCACATGTGCCACCGGGCCGCCGCCCGGAGGCACCCAGCAGTCGGTGAAGCCCAGGATGCCGCCGGTGGAGTCGGCCGGTGCCAGGGTCGAGTAGACGTCGCCGGACATCCACTTGACCACGCCCTTCTCGGCGGGGACATGCATGACGCGCGGACGGAAGTAGTCCGCTGTCTCCGCGTCGTTGTTCGGCGGTGCAGAACTCATGTCTCTTCCTCGGAAATCTTGGGGTACATCGGTGCGCCGGGCGTGGGGGCACCGCCCGGAGGTCTGTGGTGGTGCGACGCCGCGGACCGCGCGGCGGGTCAGCGGACGCCGTACTCGCGTGCCAGCTGGGCAGCGGCTCCGATGCCGCCGGTGAAGGGCTCACCGTGGCCGGGCAGCAGCACGCCCGCCGCCGGCAGTTCGTCGAGGCGGTCCAGGGCGGCGAGTGCGGCCCGGCTGTCGTGGGTGAAGCAGCGGCACACCAGCGTGGGCCCGGCACGACCGGAGAACGCGTCGGCGGTGACCAGGGCGTCGCCGGTGAAGAGCAGCCCGCGGTCGGCGAAGAGGTACGCGGTGCTGCCGGGTGTGTGTCCGGCCAGGACGACGGCCTGCGGGGCGCCCGGCAGGTCCTTCAGCACCTGGTCGGCGTCGAAGACCCGCGCCCCCTGCACGGCGGGCGCGGTGAAGGCCCCGGAGCGGGCCAGCTGGAGGGGGAGGGCGAGCGCGGAGGGCCGGCGCAGCAGGTAGGGGAGCATCGAACGCTCCGGCTTGGCGTGGCGGTTCACGCTCCGCGGGCCGTCGCGCAGGATGCCGGCGTCCCGCTCGTGGATCCAGATGTCGGCGCCGGCCTTCTGGAGGGTGTGGGCCAGGCCGGTGTGGTCGAGATGGCCGTGGGTCAGGAGCACGGCGCGGATGTCGGCCACGGGACGGCCCAGGTCGTCCAGCAGTCCGCCCAGCTGTTCCAGGTGGGCGGGCAGCCCGGCGTCGATCAGGACGAGACCGTCGGGGTCCTCGATCAGGTAGAAGTTGACGCCGTGATCGCCGAGGCGATGGACGCCTGGTGCCACCTGCGTGGGCGCGGGACGGGACATGAGAGCCTCCGGCAACCGAGCAGAATAAATTCGATACAGCGGACTGTAACAGATTGAGGGGGTGCGCCGATGGCAGGCGAGACACCACGCCGGCCCTACAACTCCGAGCGCCGGCGCGAGGCCGCGCGCCGCAACCGTGCGGCGGTGCTGGCGGCCTGCCGTGAGCTGCTCTTCCGGGACGGCTTCCACGCCACGACCATCCGTGCGGTGGCCGAGCTGGCGGGTGTCTCGGTCGAGACGGTGTACAAGTCGTTCGGCGGCAAACCGGGCATGGTCAAGGCGCTGTGGGACATCACGCTGGCCGGGGACGACGAACCGGTGCCCATGGCGGACCGCCCCCAGACGCGCGAGATCCTGCGGACGGCGGAGCCGGTCGCCAAGCTCCGGCTCTACGCCGCGTACGTACGCGGCATCCATGAGCGCGTGGCCCCGCTGTTCGCCCTGCTGACCCAGGCCGGGCCGGACGTCGGGGAGATCCTGGAGACCGGCGAGCGGGAGCGGCTGACCGGCGTCACCGCGTTCGTCACGCACCTCGACGAGAGCGGTGCGCTGCGTCCGGGGGCGGACCCGGCCCACCTCGCGGACGCCGTCTGGGCCCTGGCCGGACCGCAGCTGTTCACCCAGCTCACCGTGGGACGGGGCTGGGCGGCCGCCACCTACGAGGAATGGCTGGCCGACACGCTCACCGCCATGCTCCTGTCCAGGGAACGGTGAGCGCGGGGCCGGTCAAGGCAGGATGGAGTCGACGTATCCGCCGTCCACCCGGAGGGCGCCCCCGGTGGTGGCCGAGGCCTGGTCGGAGCTGAGGTAGACGACCATATGGGCGATCTCCTCCGGTTCGATCAGGCGCTGCAGCAGCGACTGCGGCCGGTGCTCGCGCATGAAGACGCGCTGGGCCTCGTCCCAGGGCAGGTCGCGGTCGACGAGTTCGTAGACGAAGTCCTCGACGCCTCCGGTGTGGGTGGGACCGGCGATCACGGAGTTCACCGTGACACCGGTGCCGGCGGCCTGCTTGGCGAAGCCGCGGCCCACCGCGAGCAGCGCGGTCTTCGACATGCCGTAGTGGATCATCTCCGCGGGGATGGCCACCGCCGAGTCGCTGGCGATGTACTGGATGCGCCCCCACCCGCGTTCGGCCATGCCGGGCAGGAAGAGGCGGGTCAGCCGTACCGCGGCCAGGACGTTCACCTCGAAGTAGCGCCGCCACTCCGCGTCGGTGATCCGCAGCGGATCCGCGGCGCCGAAGATCCCCAGGTTGTTGACGAGGATGTCCACCTGCGGCAGCACCTCGGCCGCTCGCCGGGCGCCCTCCTCGCTGGTCACGTCCGCCGCGACCGGGACGAGACCGGCGCCGGGGGCCTGCTCCGCCAGCCGGGCGACGCTGTCCTCGACGCGCCGCGCGTCCCGGCCGTTGACCCCCACCCGGGCCCCGGCACGGGCCAGGCCGACGGCGATGGCCGCGCCGATGCCCTGTGTGGAGCCGGTGACCAGTGCCGTGCGACCCGTCAGATCGATCTTCATCCCGCCGAACCCCTTCCGCGTACGTGTCACGGCTCAGGTACCCGGGTCGGCGTCCCGGCACAAAGGGTTCAGGCGTTCAGCGCCTGGATGGCGGCACCGGCGCCGGGCGATGCGGTAGGTCACTCCGGTGGCGCCGCGGCGATCCGCTTGCATCGGAGCAAGTCGGCTAGAGGTTGCCGAGGGGCTCGATGTCCACCTGTACCGGAGTGCCCCACACCCGGAGCACCTCGTAGTCGGTGAACTCGTGGACCAGCCGGTAGGCCATGGCGGGCCGGGACCCGCGCCGCTGGGCCGCGAGGTACAGCTCGGCCTCCTGCCGGTCGCGGCGGGGGGTACCGCACAGCTCCCACTCCCGGCCGTTCCACGCCTCCGGCAGCCAGCGCTGCTGCGGCTGCGGCCGGTCGCCCCGCACCCCGTACCGGGACATGGACGCACTGACGGCCTCGCCCGGCATCGGCCGGGGCCCACTGCCGAACTCCGACCGCCGCGCGGCCCGCCGCCGCGTCTCGCACAGCAGACACAGATCGGGGGCGCTCTCGTCCACGGGCCCCTGCGGATGCTCGGCACACCGGGTCGTGGGTGCGGCACTGCTGACGCTCTCCTCCAGCAGGTCCAGAGCGCGCCGGAGGTCGTCCTTGACCTCGTGCAGCTTGCCGTCGGTCGTCTCGCCGGTCAGGGCCTCCCCGTGCTCCCCGAGCAGACGAAGGGCCCGGCCCAGGGCGGTGAGCTGGGAGTGGTTCATGGGGACCAGCGTGGCATACGGCGCTGACACCGCGGCCGGAATGTCGGAGGGCGCAGTCAGGTGCTGCGGCCGACTTTGAGCACATAGACCGTGATGGTCTCGCCGTCCGGGCGGTAGAGCACTCGCCAAGTGCCGACGTGCAGGCGGTAGTACCCGGATGTTCCGAGTGCGCGAGCCTCCTCCGGACAAGGCTCTTCGGCAAGCGCTCGTACCGCTGCGGCCGTCGCCTTGGCACCCACGGGATCGATCGCTCGGAGCCGTCGGAACTCGTCCATGGCGTGGTGTTCCCACACCACCGAGTGGATCACGAAGCGACTCCTCGGCGGTCCTCTTCCTCCAACTGCGCCATGAACTCGTCGTGCGCCATCGAGGGCCCGGACCGAGCGGCTTCCCGTGCACGTGCTTCGGCGATGTCCGCCTCGTCCCGAAGTCGCTGAAGTTCCTCAAGCTCGCTTATGGGGATGAGCGCGGCTGCGGGCTTGCCGTACTCGGTGATCAGGATGTGCTCCTGGCCGTGCCGGACCCGGCTGACGAGCTGACCGAGCTGATTCCGGGCCTCCACAAGCGGATACGTCTCCATGGAAAAACTGTACACACCTGCGTGTGTGTGCAGTGTGTGTGCAGGGGTGGTCATGCGGGTGTCCTCTCTCGTCGTTGGTTCATCGCGCCACGGATCTCCGCGACGCGGGACTGGACCTCGGAAGGTGACAGGGGCGTGTTGGGGCCGCTGGGGGCGCGTTCGCCCCGGCATGCGCCGCAGATGCCGCCCGGCAGGGCCTCCGGGCGGCCCGGCGCTCTGCACTTCGCGCACTCCAGGATGCGGAGAGGCAGGCGAGCGGGCCGTACCGGCTCGGGCGGGAGCTTGTCGGTGAGGCGTTTGCGGAGCAGGGCGGCCGGGTGGTGGACGGGGGAGGGGAGGCCGCTGGTCAGGGCTTGGAGTGCGTACTCGTCGCTCGCACCCCGCGCGAACCACTCCGTCAGCAGTGGGGCGAGGGCGGCGCAGTCGGCCTGGGAGAGGGAGAGAGCCGGGGCCGTACGGCCGAGGGCGGCGAGGAGGATGTGGGCGCGGCTGCGGGTGGGGCGGGCCCGGTCGGGGGGCTGCTCCGGCTCCGGTACGGCGCCTCGCGTGAACGCCGCCCACCAGTCATCGTCGCGTGCGGTACGGGACCACCACGATCGAGTGATCCAGCGCCGGCTCCCGGAGTCGGCGAGATGTTCCCGTCCCCGCCTCAAGTGCCCGGCCCGCTGGAGGTTGTTGAGGGCGGTGCGGAGGGCGCACTGGCCGTACGGGAGCTGCTTGGCCAGCGTCTTCACGGAGATGTCGGCGCCGTCGGGGAGACGGTCGACGTACGCGGCGATGGCGGCTTCGCGGGGTGGGAGATGGGCGAAGTCGTGCGCGGTGCGCCGGTGTTGGCCGGGCGCGGACCGCTTGCCGTACCCGGGGTTGGCCATGGGGTGCGGGGCGGCGTGCGTGGACGCAGGGGCAGCACTAAGCTGGCTGTCAGCCATGGGATCGGGCCTCATCGATCTCGTTGGTCAAGCCCCCGCAGGTGTTGGTAGCGCCTGGCGGGGGCTGTTTCGTTCGTTATGCGGGCACGCTAGACGATCGTGACTGTGCGTGGCAAACCGAACGCGTGCCGTCAACTCACGGGGTGGGAGGGTGGGTTGAGGCCCTCCACCCGTTCCTTGAAAAGAGGGCTCGGGGCTGAGCGCTTGAGCCTCGGGGCCGGGTCAGGACGGCCGGGGGGCTTCGGAGACGAGGGTGTAGAGGTCGACGATGACGCCGTCCTTGCAGTGGGCGATGTCCATGCCGGTCGCGACGGGCGGTTCGCCGGCCGGGCCGTACACCCAACCGAGGTGGCCGAGGTCGTCGGTGACGGAGACGGGACCCTCGGGCCGGAAGACCCAGCCCGGCTGCTCCGCGAGCAGCTCGGCGGCGCGCACGGAGAGGGCCTCGCGGCCGCGCACGACGCGGTCGGGCTCGTGCCACACCACGTCCTCGGCATACGTCTCGGCGATGGCCGCGTTGCGGCGCCCGGCATCCGGTTCGTTGAAGACGTCGAGCAGGTTACGGCGCATCAGGTCGGCGACGGTGCTGGTCATGGGCGGCCCTTCGGGTCGTGGCGGTCACTTCTTGACACTCTCCACGAAGGCCGCCCAGGCCGCCGACCGGAACACGAGCTTCGGGCCGAGGGGGTTTTTCGAGTCGCGGACGGGGGTGAGGGTGGGGAAGGCGTGGGTGACTTCGAGGCAGTTGTCGCCGCCGCCGCTGTAGCTCGACTTGATCCATGCGGCCGCGCTCAGGTCGTCGTCAGGGATGTTCCTCATGGGCATAATCCTGCGCCAACGCCTCGATCAGGGCCAGGGACTTCTCCTGCGAGAGCGCGGAGGCGACAAGGAGATCGAACAGGAACCTCAGGTGGGCGACAGTGGCCGGGTCGTCCTCCACCCGCCCGGTACGCACCGATTCGAGGTAGACCAGCTGAGGGGCGTCATCGAACTCCATCAGTTTGAGAGCGCCTCCCATCGCTGTGTGTGCACCCGAACTGAGCGGCAACACCTGCACGATGACCCGGTTCCGGCGGGACAGACCCGCGATGTGACGCAGGGCTTCCGCCATCACCGCCCGGCCGCCGGTTTCTCGGCGCAGCGCCGCCTCGTCAAGCACGGCCCACAACAACGGCTTTGTTGGGTGATCGAGCAGGCGCGTCCGCTCCATACGCCCTTCCGTCCACAGCTCGATGGTCTCCTCCGGGGCCGTCGGGTCATACGCACGGTTCACGGCACAGGCGTACGCGCGTGTCTGAAGCAGCCCGGGGATCAGGAGCGGCGCGTACTGCCTGATCGCCGTGGCTTGGGCCTCTGTGTCCGCCACGTCCGCGAAGTGTGCCTCAAACTTCGACTTGGCCGCCGCCCCGCAGTTCCGCATGAAGAAGCCCTCCGTCTCCAGAACTTCGTCCAGCATCCGTGCGTACTCCGGCTGCATCCGCCGATTCCCCGCCTCCAACTGCCCGATGAACGACCCGCTGACGAACACCAGCTGACCCAACTCCGCTTGACTCAGCCCCTTCTGCTCCCGCGCATGCCGTAACTCCGCCCCCAGCAGGGCGCGTGGCGATGACGACGGGTCCAGGTCTTTCGGTCCTGCCATGTGCACGCCCCTGTCCAACAGCCGACGTTGTTGGGATGCCTTATCTAGCCAGGTTAGAGCTGTGCCCGACACGCTGTGTGGCGAACCGGGAACTCAGCGTGGAGGTAGGGAATGGTGCTGCGGACCACCGAAGAAGTGGTGGAGACGTTGCGGGCGGCTCTGAAGGGCGTTGGTGTCGTGCTGCCGTCGCTGTGCGTCGATCCCGTGACGGGGGCGAGCGACGAGCCGTTCGCTCTGGTGGATCTGGGGCGGTGCAATGTGCGGGTCGCGGAGCGGCTCGCGTCGGTGGTGCGGGGGGAACGGCCGCCGCTCGGGACGTATGTGACGGACGTACGGGACGGGCGGATCGGCGAGGTCAGGGGGCATGTCGGCGGTGTCGTGCAGGTGCGGCCCGTCGTCGGCGGCAAGGAGTGGGACTGTCCGCCGGAGTCGCTGGAGCCGGCGCCGCCGGAGGAGGTGCTGCGGGCGCAGGTGCGGCGGATCAACAGGGTGCGGCGGCTGCCCTGTTGACGCCTGAGATTCCAGGCCCGAGCGCCGACGCGAGAAGAAGCCCGCTCTGTAGTGTCGCAGTCATGAGCGTTGAGGTGGCGGTCGTCCGGGAAGCGGACGACGAGTCGGTTGAGGCGTTAGCGCGCTTGCTGCCGCAGCTTCCGAGTACGGCCAGTCCCCTGGATCGCGGGGCCGTGGGGACTCACATCGAGGACGTGGTGGTGGACGAGGCCGCGCGGGGGCATGGTGTCGGGGGTGCTCTGGCCGAGGAGGCTCTGCGGCTGGCGGAGGCGGCGGGCGCTCGAACCGTGGACCTCACCTCGCGTCCGTCCAGGCAGGCGGCGAACCGGCTGTACGGGCGCCTCGGCTTCGAGGCGAGGGATTCCCGGGTCTACCGCTTTGTCCTGCAGCGGTGAGCGGAGTCGTGTCGATGGATATCACCGATATCACTGAGCGCGAGCTGACCCATCCCTGGGAAGGGGTTCTGATCGCTCCGGTGCACGGGAGCGAGGTCGGCGTTCTGGTCCTGGCGGGATCCAGCGGGCGCATCGAGCGTGAACGGGCGCGCATCCTCGCTCAGCAGGGCTTCGCAGCCTTGACGATCCGCTGGTTCGGTGGGCCCGGGCAGCCGCCGGGGATCTGCGAAGTTCCCCTGGAGACCTTCACCACCGCCGTCGACTTCCTCCGGCTTGGCGGAGCGCAACGCATCGGGATTCTCGGCTTCTCCAAGGGGGCTGAGGCAGCTCTGCTCACGGCTGTGCGTGACACGCGTGTGGACGTGGCCGTCGCGCTGTCGCCCACCTCGCGAGTCTGGTGCAATGTCGGCCCGGGCCGCGACGGTGCGCACCACCCGTACCGCTCGTCCTGGACCTGGCGGGACCGGCCGCTGCCGTTTGTCCCGATGGACGATTCCTGGGTTCCCGCGGAGCCGGACAGCGGTCCGGTCGCCATCCGGGGATGGTACGAATTGAGCGAGCGGACCTTCGCTCACTCGCTTCCCTCGGCGGACATCCCCGTGGACACGGCCAGGGCCGATGTCTTGTTGGTGGCAGGCGGCGATGATGCGATGTGGCCGTCGCTTCCCTTCGCCGAGCAGTTGGCGCAACGCCGGCGGTCGGTCGGGGCAGCCGTGCGTCTGATCGCCCGCGACGATGCCGGCCACCGGCAACGCCTTCCTGGTGAGAGCCCCGCGTCGGCGTCCCCGCGCTTCAGGTACGGAGGCACTCCTGAAGCGGACGCGCTCCTCGGCAGGGCAGCGTGGCCGCACATCCTCGACGCGCTCGGCGACGGAAGAACCGGTGCCGACGACCGCTGAAACCGACTGGTGGATCCGCCTCGGCACGAAGGACAGCGGCACCTCGCTCACCGTCGCCGCCAACCTCGCCGCCGACAACGACCCCGGTGACTTCATCACCTGGATCGCCGAGGTGACGGGCCACCCGGGCTCCCCGGGCCACCCGGGCTCCCCGGGCTCCCCGGGCTCCCCGGGCTCCCCGGGCTCCCCGGGCTCCCCGGGCTCCCCGGGCCACCCGGGCTCCCCGGGCTCCCCGGGCCACCCGGGCTCCCCGGGCTACCGGCGGGGCTGAGACCGACGTACGTCGCCAGGAAACCCACGGCGTAACCGGTCAGCAGGCCGCCCGCGTAGATCGCCACCGCCAGGGCCGGGCCCCTGTTCCCCGTGAGAAGGGGGAACAGGGCCCAGCCCGAGGGGCCGATGGCGGTGGCGCCCACGCGGTCGCCGAGCACCGCGAAGAAGCCGACGAAGGCGCCGCCCGCCGCCCCGCCCGCGCAGGCGGTCAGGAAGGGGCGGCCGAGGGGGAGCGAGACGCCGTAGATGAGGGGCTCGCCGACGCCCAGCAGGCCCGCCGGGAGCGCCGACCTGATGGTCGTACGGAGTGCGGTGTCGTGGCGGAGGCGGGCGTAGACGGCGATCGCCGCGCCCACCTGGCCTGCGCCTGCCATGGCGAGGAGGGGGAGCAGCACGGTGTAGCCCTGCTGCTGGATGAGGGTGGTGTGGATGGGGATCAGGGCCTGGTGCAGGCCGAGCATGACCAGGGGGAGGAAGAGCCCGCCGAGGATCAGGCCGGCGAGCGGGCCGGTGGTGGCGAGCAGCCAGTTCGCGGCGGTGCCGATGGCGGAGGAGATGAGACCGGCGGCGTACATGAGGCCGTAGAGCGTGGCCAGTCCGGCGACGAGGACGGTGACGGTGGGGGTGAGCAGGACGTCGAGGGCGTCGGGGACGCGGCCCCGGCACCATCGTTCGACGTACGTCGCGAGCAGTGCCGCCGCCAGGGCCCCGAGGACTCCGCCCTGACCGGGTGCGAGCGCCACCCCGAAGGCCGTCACCTTCGCGACCCCCGGATAGACCACGATCGCCGCGACCGCCCCGCCCAGCACCGGCGTCCCGCCGAACACCTTCGCCGTGTTGTAGCCGACGAAGACGCTGATCAGGGCCATGAAGCCGGAGGCGACGGCGGCGAGGGCGGGGGTCAGCCAGGGCAGCCAGCCGGCGTTCACGAGCAGCCCGCCCAGACCGGCGAGCACTCCGCAGCCGATCAGGGCCGGGATGAGCGGCACGAAGACGTCCGCGATACGGCGGAGGGCGGTCTTGACGGGGGTCGCGTTGCGCCGGGCGCGGTCCGCCCGCAGCTCGGCCCCACGGGCGGCCAGTTGCCCGGCGGCGAGCAGCTGTTCGAACTCGGCGGTCACGGTCACCACGGCCCCCGGCCCGATGACGATCTGCAGGGTGTCCCCGTCGGCCACCACCCCCAGCACGCCCGGCACGGCCCGCACCGCCTCCGCGTCCACGAGCGAGGGATCGCCCAGCCCCACCCTGAGCCGGGTCATGCAGTGGGCGACGGAGGTGACGTTCGCGGGGCCGCCGACCAGGGGCAGCAGCGCGGCGGCGGTGTCGTACGACGATCTCTGCACCCCCTGAGCGTGCGGGTCAGCCGCCCGCCGAGGCGAGCGCGGCGCGCAGATGGCCGCCGGACTCCTCCAGAAGGCGGGCGGCGGATGGCCCGTCGACGCCGGCCAGGATCACCAGGACGGCGTTCTTCACCTCGCCGTCGGTGGCGGTGAGGGCCGCCTCGATCTCCTCGTCCGGGGCGCCCGTGGCGAGGGCCACGATCCGCCGCGAACGGGCCCGCAGCTTCTCGTTCGAGGCGCGGACGTCGACCATCAGGTTTCCGTACGTCTTGCCGAGCCGGATCATCGTGATCGTCGACAGCATGTTGAGGACGAGCTTCTGGGCGGTGCCGGCCTTGAGGCGGGTGGAGCCGGTGAGCAGCTCGGGGCCGACGACGACCTCGATCCCGTGCTCGGCGGCGGCCGCGAGCGCGCTGCCCGCGTTGCAGGAGAGGCCGACGGTCAGCGCACCGAGGGCACGGGCGTGCTCGACGGCGGAGACGGCGTAGGGGGTGCGGCCGGAGGCGGAGACGCCGACGACGGTGTCGGAGGCGTCGACACCGAGGTCGTCGAGGTCCTTCCGGGCCAGCTCCGCCGAGTCCTCGGCACCTTCGACGGACGTGACCATGGCCGACGGCCCGCCCGCGATGATCCCGACGACCTGACCGGGGCGGGTGTTGAAGGTGGGCGGACACTCGGAGGCATCCAGAATCCCGAGCCGCCCGGCGGTTCCGGCCCCGGCGTAGACCAGCCGGCCGCCCTGGGCCATACGGGCGGCGATGGCGTCGATCGCGGCCGAGATCCGGGGCACCTGCAGAGCCACGGCACCGGCCACTCCGGCGTCCTCGCCGTTCATGAGCCGGGCGATGTCGAGGGTGGGGAGCGTGTCGATCTCGGCGAGTTCGGGGCGGAAGGCTTCGGTGGTGAGCGACTCCAGCTCGGAGCGGAGGGCGCGATGTTCGGTAGTCATGGCAGGACGGCTCTTTCTGACTAGCGCTCGGTCAACCAACCAGGGGCGCGGGGAACTGCGCGACAAGCCACAACGCACCCGCGGCCGCCACGCAACGCACACCCCTACGGTCTATCGAGGCACACTCCGGTGCCTGTGTGCCAACGCCTCGTACGACGCCGCCAACGCCGGCGCCGCCGCCTCGTACGTCCGCTGCGCCACCCCCACGAACAGACAGTCCACCACCAGCAACTGACCGGTCCGCGACGACATCGCCGCCGGCCGCAGCTCGCTCTCCCGCGAGGTCGACGTCGTCAGCACATGGTCGGCGTACTGCGTCACCGAGGAACCCGGCCGCCCGGTGATGGCGACGGTCGTGGCCCCCCGCTCGAAGGCCACCCGCAACGGCTCTATGACATCCCCGGTCGCCCCGGAGTGCGTGATCGCTATCGCCACGTCCCCGGCCCGCAACTGCACCGCGTTGGTGACCGCGAGATGCGGATCGCTGTGGGCGTGCGCTATCAGCCCTATCCGCAGCAGCTTCTGCGTGAGGTCCTGGGCGACAAGACCCGACGCCCCGATGCCGTACACATCGGTCCGCCGCGCCCCGGCGAGCGCACTCACCGCGGCCCCCAACTGCACCGTGTCGAGGCCGGCCGCCGTGTCCGCGAGGGTCTGCTGCTCGTCGTGGGCGAGTTTCGCGACGACGTCGGCGATCGGGTCGTCGACGGCGATGTCGGTGGTGATCGCGGGCGCCCGCCCCGACTGCTGCTGCGCGGCGAGCCCGGCGAGGGCGAGCCGCAGGTCGCGGTAGCCGGGGTAACCGAGCAGCCGGGCGGTGCGGACGACGGTCGCCTCGCTGGTGCCGGTGCGCTCCGCGAGGCCGGTGACCGTGAGGGCCGCGCAGCCGGCGGGGTCGCCCGCGACGGTCTCGGCGACGCGCTGCATGGAACGGGTCATGGAGGGCGCGAGGGTCCGCACCTTGGCCGCGAGGGCGGCGGGAGCCGGCGGCGCGGCACCGGCTCCGCGGTTGCCGAAAGTTTCCTTCACGTCCTCGGTCACCCTTGAAAGATATTTTCGTTTCGGTCGCCGGGTCAAGACCGCGCACAATGGGACCATGGACCCCGTAAGCCCCTTGGAACAGGCGTTGCATGCAGCGCGCGCCCTGGTGCTCGCCGATCTCGTCGCCGGCGAGGTCGCCGAGGCGGACGTGGTCTCGCTGGTCGAGGACTCCGTCGTGCAGCGGCGCTGGTGGGTCCAGCAGTGGCCGGACGGCGCGGAGTACGTGGCGGGGCTGGTGGCCCAGGACGTGCAGGACGCACTCCTTGAGCGGTACGGCCGCTGGCCGCTGTGCCCGGTGTGCGGCTCCGGCGACCCGCACGCCCTGGACGTCGAACCGGAACTCGGCCCGGATCCGCACTGGGTGTGCCACAAGGCGGGCGTGAAGGTCGCCTCCGTCGGCTCGCTGGGCGGCTCCCTGGGCGGGGAGCCGTCCTCGTGACGGTGTTCTCGTGACGGTGCTCTCATGACGGTGTACATCGACCCGCCGAACTGGCCCGGCCACGGCCGGATGTGGTCCCACCTGGTCAGCGACGTCTCGTACGCCGAACTGCACACCTTCGCCGAGGGCATGGGCGTACTCCGCCGCGCCTTCGAGCGCGACCACTACGACATCCCCTCCCACCGCTACGCGGACGCGGTGCGGGCCGGTGCCGTGGAGGTCAGCAGCCGCGAGGTGGTGCGGCTGCTGCACGGGGCGGGGCTGCGCCGCCGTAAGGGCGACAGCCGGTAACGGCCGTCACGGCGCGCGCAGTTCGAAGGCCACCTCGTTCTCGTCCTCGCTCACCTTGGCGAACCCGGCGCGGGTGACGACCGCCTGGGACGGGGTGTTGGCCGCTTCTATGGTCGCGAACAGGGACCGTACGTCTTCGCGGGCGAACGCCCAGTCGGTCAGCGCGCGCAGCGCCTCCGTCGCGTAGCCCCGGCCGCGGGCGGCCTCGGCCAGGTCGTAGCCGATCTCCACCCGGCCGTCCTCGTCGGGGGCGGAGTGGAAGCCCATGCCGCCGACGGCCCGGCCGTCCTCCCGGCTGACCAGGGCGAAGACGCCGAACTCAGGCCGGTGCACGCCCCCTTCGTACGCCTTCAGCAGGAAGCCGGCGGCGTCCCGGGTGCCTTCGTAGGGGCCGCCCTCGATCCACTCGAAGCCGCCGTCGCCGCCGAGGCGCAGGTCACGGGCTTCGGCGGGGCGGATGCCGACGAGGTCGAGGCGTTCGGCGGGGATGACGAGGTTGTTGTACCAGCGCCAGCCGGTGACCGGGGCGCGGCCGGGCAGCTCGCCGCGGCCGGTGGCCCACAGCAGGGTCTGCCAGGGCGTCGGACCGGGCTGGACGTGCGGGAAGAGGTGGGTGAGGACGGACTCGGCGAGCTCCTCGGCGGGCCGGTAGGGGATGCCCAGGCCCTCCGCCATGTCGTGGGTGTGGAGCAGCAGTTCGGCGACACCCATGGCGGCGAAGCCCGTGCGGTCGGCGCGGTGGGAGGGGTAGGGGTGGAAGGCGCGGACCTCGCGCGGGGTGCTGCGGACCGTGACGGCGAGCAGGGCGCCGGTGGTCTGGACGACGTGCAGCACGCCGGCGTCGTCGGCGCCGTCCTCCAGGACGAGCTCGAAGGGGACGTACGCGGTCTCGGCGCGGCCGGCTAGCTGGCCGGCGTAGGCGATGAGGGCTCCGGCGAGGTGTACGGCCGTCTCCCGGACGCTCCACTCCAGTCGGCCCGCCTTCACCTCCGTCCAGTCGCGGTCCGGCGCCGCCCGCAGCGCGGCCACGCTGCCCGCGACGGCCTCCTCCACCTGGTCCCCGCCCAATGTCCGCATGGGCCGCACCCTAGGACGCCGGGTCCTCCGCGGTCGACAGCATTTCCAGCTCCGCGGCGAGGTTGTAGCGGGCGGTCGGCTCCCACTCGGTCCGGCCGTGCGGCGTTCTGAACAGCTGGGGCAGGCCGAGGAGTTGGCGCAGGATCGCGGAACGGCCGGCGCGGAAGGCGTCGTTGGGGACGAAGTGGTACTCCTCGCGCACCTCGGCGGTGTAGGCGGCGTACGCGGCGGGCGGGGCGGCGAGGATCGCGAGGTCGGCGTCGCACAGGACCTCGCCGTTGCGGTCGCCGGGGGCCGGGTCGTGGGTGACGGTGAGCCGGACCAGGCGGGCGACCTCGGCGGTGCTCTCCGCGGAGATCCCGGCCTCGGGGAGGGCGCGTTCGGCGAGGCGGGCCGAGCGCTCCTCGTTCTCCGACCGGTCCGGCAGGTACACCGCGTCGTGGAACCAGGCGGCGAGCCGGACCAGGTCCGGGTCGTCCGCGTACTCCTCCAGGACGTCGATGCGGTCGAGGACCGCCGTGAGGTGGGCGACCGTGTGGTACCGGCGCTGGGGCTCCTGCCAGCGGCGGAGCAGTTCGTCGGCGTACCGGTGCGGGGAGGGCGCGCTGGAGTCGTCGTCCCGTGACTGGAGGAAGGCGGTCAGCCAGCGGGAGTGCAGGGCGTCGAGATCGGCCATGCGCTTATTCTCCCGCCGGCCACTGACATCGCCCTAGCGTGGGGCGCATGACTGCTGCTGCTGACGACGCACGCGACCCCCTGCTGCCCGGACGTCTCCTCGCCATCGAGCGCGACGCGCTGATCCCGCTTCTCCGTTCCCGGCCGGACGCGGACTTCACGCTGCCGACCGCCGCGTGTCCGGGGTGGACGGTGCGGGACGTGCTCGCACACTGTTCGTCCGCGCTGATCCGGGTGGTGGAGAGCCGCTTCGAGAAGGGCGTGTTCTCGCCGGAGGCGAACGACCGTGATATCGCCGAGCGCGCCGACTGGACGAACGCCCGGGTCCTCGACGAGCTGGAGCGCGGCATGACCGAGGCCGGGGACGTGATCGCGGGGCGGGCGGACGGGGCGCTGGACCCGGTCGCCCTGGGCGAGTGGGTGCACGCCGGTGACGTCCGCGACACCCTCGGGGAACCCGGCGCCTACGCGGGCGCGGGCCTGCCCCACGCGCTCTCCCTGCTGGCCCGGGTGACCCGGAAGCGGGGGCATCTGCGGCTCCAGGCCGACCTGGACGACGTGGACGAGCCGCTGCACCTGGGCGGGACGAGCGGGACCCGGACCCCGGCCCGCTTCATGGGCGACGCGGCGACGCTCGTACGGCTGTACACCGGGCGGTCGGCGGACGGGGTGCCGTACGAGCTGATGGGGGCGGAGGCGGCGGAGCTGAACCTCTACGGCTGAATACGGCCGGTGTGTGACGGGGGCGGTCTCGCGGCCGTCGGTGTTCCCCGCGTACCCTGGATTGGACTAGACCTCCGGACTAGACCTCTTGCGAGAGGTGCACGGGGTACACGGGGAACACCACGGAAGGGGCCCTATGAGCACGCGGGCAGTCCTGGAGGTGATCGCCCTCGACGCAGAGGACGCGGTCGCCGCCCAGGCCGGAGGCGCGGACCGCCTTGAACTGGTCACGGACATGGCGGCCGACGGGCTGACCCCGCCGCTCCGGACCTTCACCGCGATCCGGGCCGCCGTCGACATCGACCTGCGTGTGATGCTGCGACTGGCGGACGGGTTCGCGGCGGGCGACACCGGCCGCCTGGTGGGGGTGGCCGGGGAGCTGCGGGCGGCCGGGGCCGACCAGTTCGTGCTCGGGTTCCTGGCCGCGGACGGCAGGGTGGACCTGGACGCGGTGGAGCGGGTCGTGGCCGCGCTGGACGGCTGCCGCTGGACCTTCCACCGGGCCATCGACCGGGCCGCGGACCGGGACGCCCTGCGCAAGCAGCTCGCCGACCTGCCGGGCCTCGACGCCTACCTCACGGCGGGAGCCGCGGAGGGCGTGGACGAGGGGCTGCCCAGGCTGCTGGCCGAGGCACGGCGACGCGGCGAGCCGGGGTACGAGCAGACGATCCTGGCGGGCGGAGGGCTACGGCTCGATCACGTGCCCGAGCTCCGGGCGGCGGGCATCGACGCCTTCCACATCGGCGGGGCGGCCCGGCCGACGGGTTGGGACGGGGCGGTGTCGGAGGAAGCGGTGCGGTCCTGGCGCCGGGCGCTGGACCGGTCCGGGGGCGCGGGACCGCGTTGATCGGCGGAGGACCCCGGCCTTGTGCGGAGGACCCCGGCCCTGTTCATGGGCCGGGGTCTCAGCGCCCGTGGGCGACGGTCGGGTCAGTCGGCGGCGAGCAGGTGGGCGGGGGCGATCCGGGACAGCCCCCGGATCGGCACCGTCAGCGCCGCCACCACCAGGGCGGTCGCGGCGAGCGTGGCCAGCAGCGCGGCGCCGGCGACCGTGAACAGGTGTCCGTGCAGCACGCCCCGGCCGAGTGACAGCACCCCGGCCAGACCGGCCACCGCGCCGGACAGGCCACCCAGCAGAGCCAGTCCGATCCCCTCGTAGAGGGTCAGCTTCGCCAGCTCGCGGTTGGTCCAGCCGGTCGCCCGCAGCACCGCGAGATCGGCGGCGCGCTCGCGCTGCGAGATGACCAGTACGTCGATCGCGCCGGCGGCGCCCAGCAGCAAGGACAGGGCGACGCTGAGGTAGTCGGCCTCGCGCGCCTGTGCCACCACGGCGTTGCCGAGCAGCGACCCGGCCACCTCGCCCCGGAAGGCCAGCGTCAGGGCGAGCAGCACCGTGAAGGCGGCCACTCCCAGCGCCAGCCCCGCCGCACCCAGCAGCGTGCGGCCCCGCACCCGCAGCAGATTGAGCACGGCAAGTCCGGCCACCGAACGTACCGGGCGCGCGCGGCGGGCCGCCGTCACCGGGGGCCGGACGGCTTCCATCGGTCCCAGCCGGGTGGCGAGCCAGGCGGGGATCAGGCCCGCCACCGTGGCCAGCAGGAGCGCCACCGGGAGTACGAGGAGTGACTTGGCGCCGGCTTCGGGCTGTCCCAGCACCCGGCCCAGCACGTACGCGAGCACCGTGCCCGCCGCTCCGGCGGCGAGGCCGATCACCGCCAGTTCGCCGAGGACCAGGCGGAGTACTTCGCCGCCGCTCCAGCCCAGGCAGCGCAGTGTGCCGATCTCGGTGCGGCGTGAGCGCACCGAGGCCAGCGCCGCCTGGCCGAGGAAGAGCGCGCACACGACGAGGACCAGTACGAAGAGCACCGCGCTTTTGGTGTCCACCGCTCTGAGGATGCGCAGGGCCACGCCCTTGGCGACCCAACGCTCGGTCACCTGCGCCGAGGCACTCAGCGCCACCGTCTGCGGGGCGGGCGAGCTGCCGACGGTGACGTCGACCTGGAGCCGGGGGTAGGCGGCCCGGATCGCCCCGGCCACTGCGTTCACCCGTGCCCGGGAGGCGGTGTCGACGCCGGTCACTCCGGCCACCCGGACCCTGATCGCGCTCACCGGCGCCTTGTCCTGGAGGCTCGGGACGCGGCGGCTCTTGGTGAGCGCGGTGATGGAGTCCATCGTCGTCAGCATGGTGGGTGGCGGGCTGACGTAGCCGCCCAGGTTGCGATCGGGTTGCAGCGGCTTGCCGTGGAGCTTCGCCCGGGTCGCGCTGTCCGCGCCGGTGACCTGCGGCGTCTGGTAGGTCTCCAGCGGGGTGTCGGACAGTGCCGAGAAGCCGTGCAGTCTGCCGGTGTCGTAGCGGCCGACCAGGTGGACGAAGGGATTGGGCAGGCGCCCGGAGTCGACGCCGTCGCAGACACCCAGCCCGATGCAGTCCGTGGCGGCGTGGCTGGTCACCTTCCGGTACTGGGTGCCCTGGTGGTTCTCCTCGGGGACGTTGGCGAACGGCTGCTGGTTCGAGTTGGTGACCCACAGGCTGCGCTTCTGCGGCGGCTGTGTCTGCGCGGCGAGGTCGCCGTCGGAGGCCCGGCGGTAGGTGACCGGGCCGACCGTCCAGTAGTCGCCGGTGTCGAACGAATCCTCGTTCAGCGCCTTCCGGTAGCCCTTGCTCAGGTCGACCCGGGTCCTGCCCACCGTGGTGCCGTGCAGGCCGCGGACGAAGCTGTCGGCTGTCGGGTTGCCCAGTTTCGAGGGCAGCTCGGCCGGGTCGCCGACGTCGAGCCGCTGGACGGTGGCGTCGAGCGTTCCGGTGGTCAGCGGGTCGTTGCTGAGCAGCGCCGGGATGTAGGAGTCGTGCTGTCCGTGGACGCTCTTGGCGGACGACACCGTCCACGGCTTGTCCTGCTCGGTGAGCATCCGGCCCGAGGTGACGGTGGAGCCGAGGCCCACCAGCTTGTCCTCGGCTGCCGGGTCGATGGCGGACAGCAGCACGGGGTAACTGACCGGAACGTCGATGGTGGCCTTGTCCCGGCCGGACTGGCAGTCCATCCGCGAACTCAGGTCCGGGTCGAACGGTGACTTCTCCCTGAGGTCCTCGGCGATGAAGTTCGACTTCATCGGCAGGTTCAGGTTGAACTCGGTCTGCTCGGTCTTGTCCCGGTTGAAGTAGAAGCAGACGTCGTACTTCCCCTTCAGCCGGTACCGCTGGGTGCTCTTGTCGACCGCTCCCTTTTCCAGGGTGTCGGACTGGAACAGGTCCTCCGGCGTCCCCGCCGATGTCAGGGGGGAGCGGGTGAGGTAGACGTACTCGTCGGAGGTGCGGTAGGTGCCCAGTCCGGAGGTGAGCGTCGGGCTGATGCGCAGGATCTGCCGGGACGCCTTGCTGTCCAGGAAGCGGGACACGTCCACGGTGACGGTGCTGGACACCATGAGGTAGCCGATGTTGGCGACCGGCGCGGCCACGTCGACCCCGGCCATGCCGCCGATGCGCCGGTACTGGTCCATGGTGATGCCGCCGAACGTGCCGGACAGGAAGTTCGGTGCGACCAGTCCGCTCTGCCGCTCCACGTCCGTCTGCGAGTCGGGCGGGCGTACCAGGACGTCGTACGCGGACCGTGCGTTCTTCCGTACCGTGCCCACGGTGGTCGCCTGGCTCGTGCTCACCGTCGCGGTCAGCAGGGTGAAGCTGGTCGCCGCCACCAGGATCCCGGCGGCCAGGGCCAGCGCGCGCCCGCGTCGCCGCCGTAACTGATCGAGGATCATCGCTATCACGGGCGCAGGCCCCCCAGCCGGTGCAACACGTCGCCGGACGGTGTGACCTGCTGGTCCGAGGTGA
Organism: Streptomyces sp. GbtcB6; assembly: GCF_019091475.1. Lineage (NCBI taxonomy): Bacteria > Bacillati > Actinomycetota > Actinomycetes > Kitasatosporales > Streptomycetaceae > Streptomyces > Streptomyces sp. GbtcB6. The sequence goes on from NZ_JAGXJL010000005.1 coordinate 228,562, forward strand.
TCCTGCCGTCGGTCAGACGCACCACCCGGTCTCCGTTGGCGGCTACCTCCGCGTCGTGGGTGGCGATCAGCATCGTCATCCCGTACCGCTCACGCAGCGACATCAGCAGGTCGATGATCTCCCGCCCGATCACGCTGTCCAGGTTGCCGGTGGGCTCGTCGGCCAGCAGCAGTCCCGGCCGGTTGATCAACGCGCGTGCGACGGCGACGCGTTGCTGCTGGCCGCCCGACAACTGCGAGGGCAGGGCGTCGGCCCGGTGGTCCAGGCCGACCGCTTCGAGCAGTTCCATGCCGCGCGCACGCCGGTCGAAGTCCACTCTGCGCGGCAGGACGGGGGCGAGCACGTTGTCGAGCACGGTCAGCGCAGGCAGCAGGTGGAAGCGCTGGAAGACGAAGCCGATCCGCCGCCGGTGGCGGTCCAGGTCCCGGGGCACCAGCTCCGTGCCGTCGATCTCGACGTGTCCCTCGTCGGGCTGGTCCATGCCGCCCGTCACATGCAGCACGGTGGACTTGCCGGCGCCGGAAGGCCCGGTCAGCATCACCACCTCGCCGGCCGCGACCTCCAGGTCGACCTCGTCCAGCGCGGTCAGCCCGGGATACCGACGGCTCACCCCGCGCAACGCCACGCTCACAGCCATAGATGCAGCCTCGCCCTCGTACATCGCGGCACATGTATCGCCGCACATACATTGCGGCAATTCAGGGGTATGTTGTCACAATGTAGAAGGGACGTACATGCCGCTCCACCACGCCGTGCTCGCGCTGCTGACCCGGCGACCGAATCACGGATACGAACTCAAGGCCCGCTTCGAGGAGGCCATCGGCCCGCAGTGGGGTGGCCTGAACATCGGTCACCTCTACCAGATCCTCGAACGGCTGGTCCGTGACGGCTATGTCTCCCGCTCGCAGGTCACGCAGACCGACCGGCCCGACAAGAACCTCTACACGCTCACCGAGGCGGGCGAGGCCGAACTGCGCTCCTGGGCGACCACCGCCTGGGTGCGCGTCGGCGGCTTCCGCGACGAACTGTTCCTGAAGCTCCTCGGCGCCGTCGCCCTGGGCCCGCAGGCCCTGACCACGCTGATCGAGTCGCAGCGGCAGACGTACCTGTCCGAGCTCGCGGGCCTGGCACGGCAGCGCCGGGCCCACGCCGACGAACCGCTGGTCGCCGTCCTGATCGACGCCGCCATCGCACACACCAAGGCCGACCTCGGACTGCTGGACAGCGCCGCGCAGCATCTGGGCCCGCTCGCCGCAGCACACGGCGCACAGGCACCGGAGGGTTCACAGGCGCCGGAGCGTGTACAGGCGCAGGGCGGCGCCGATGAGGCCGGCGGGCACGGCGGGACGAGAGGGTCCCGCACGGAGTCCGCCTAGCCCGACGCCTGCCGTCGCTTGACGTCTGTCCTCGACGCGGGGTCAGCCGCGTGGTTGCGACGAGTCCTCACGCACCCCCACCCGCACCCGCCCTTGGTGACGGCCGTCGAGAGGCACCCCATGGGCCGTGGTCACCCCCGCCACTCCCAGCGCCAACACCGCGATCCCCGCCCCCACCAGCAAGAACCACCGATCCCCGAAAAGCTCCAGCGCGAGACTCCCCGTACCCCCCGCCGCCGCCATCCCCAAATACGTCGCACTGCTGCTCAGTGACACCAGCACCGGCGCATTGGCGGGGGCGATGGAGGTGATCCGGGTGATCTGGGCGACCGCCAGCGCCCACCCGATCACCGGCGTGACCACCGACGCGGCGAGCGCCGTCGGCATCGTGCGCAGCGTCCAGGGCGCGGCCGCCGCCACCGCGACGTAGGCGGCGAGGGCCGACAGCACCACCACGCGCGGTCCCCACGCGTCCACCAGCCGCCCGCCCAGCTGCGAGCCGGCCACCGCCGCGATGCCGCTGACCAGGAGCAGCAGGGTCAGCCTGTCCTGGGAGCCGCCGGTCGCGGGGTAGGTGGCCACCGTGTAGTAGATGTAGGTCGTCTGGAAGGCCACGAAGATCAGGAACGTGGTGGCCGCCGCACCCACGACCCGCCGGTCGGCAAGCGGCGCCAGCCGCTCCCGGAGAGCCAACGCGGCGGCCGGCTGCGGGAGTTCCCGCAGGAGGACGGCCAGTCCGGCGAAGGCGGCCGCGCCCAGTCCCGTCACCAGCCACATCGTCAGCCGCCAGTCCGTACGGCCGATCCAGGTGCCCAGCGGCACCCCGAGCGCCGTCGCGACCGTCAGCCCGCCCATCACCACCGCGATGGCCCGGCCGCGCCGCTCCGGCGGTACCAGCGAGGTCGCGACCGCGCTCGCGGTGGGGGTGTAGAGGGCGGCTCCCACGGCGGCCAGCACGCGCGTGCCGAGCAGGGCGCCGTACGACGGGGCGAGCGCCGTGAGCGCGTTGGCGGCCGTGAAGACGGCCAGCCCGGTGAGCAGGGCGTGGCGGCGGGGCCAGCGGGCGGTCGCCGTGGCCAGGACGGGGGCGAGGATGCCGTAGGCGAGGGCGAAGACGGTCACCATCTGTCCGGCGACCGAGATGGACACGTTCAGATCGCGGGCGACGAGCGGCAGGATGCCGGCCGTCACCATGCCGTCGGTGCCGACGGCGAAGGTACCGAGAGCGAGCAGGAGCAGGCGTAGGCGCACGAGTCCCCCAGGTGCGTCGAATACGAGAGCACGCATGACGGTTTGACGTTGGTCAAACAATAGGGACTGTTGGATGATTGTCAAACGGTACTGTCGGGTGCCGCGAAGGAGGGTGTACCGGTGGGCGACGGGGACAGCGCGGACGGCGAGTGGCTGCCGCAGCCGGACACGGCGGAGATCGAGCTGGTCAGGGTGTTGCACGCGCTCGGCGACCCGGTCCGGCTGATGCTGCTGAAGAAGTACGCCGGTGGTGAGCAGTTCAGCTGTGCGCCCGACGCGCTCGGCGTCGGCCATCTGCACAAGTCGACCGTCTCGCACCACATGAAGATCATGCGCGAGGCCGGGATCACCTCGACCCGCGCGGTCGGCCGCAACCGGTACGTCCAGCTGCGCCGAGCCGACCTGGACACCCGCTTCCCCGGGCTGCTGGACGCCGTACTGAAGGGGCTGCCGGAGTAGGTGGACGAGGGCGGGTGGCGAAGGTCGTCAAAGGTGGGCGCATGGGGGGTTGTAGGCGTGATGCGTGACGTATTTGCTCCATAGGTCGCGGGTCAGCACGTTGCCGGTGGAGCGGCAGATGTAGTCGATGGCGGCCTGGGGCGTCAGGGGGAGGATGCGCACGGTCTTGTCGCCGCTGCCGATGAAGAGGTGGCGGCCGTCGGGGGAGAACACGAGCGCGTCGATGTAATCGGCGACGCTGGTCATCGGTTCTCCGTAGAGCCGCGCGTGCGTCGGGTCGTGGACGTCCCAGAGCCGGAGTTTGTAGTCGGAACCGCCGCTGACCAGGGTGCCGTTGTCCGGGCTGAAGGCGAGTGCGTCGACGGTGCCCGTGTGACCCGTCAGGTCCTGGCTCTGCCGCTTGGGACGGGCGCGGTCGGCGAGGTCCCACAGCCGGATCGCCGCGTCGCTTCCGGAGGTCGCGAGTATGCGGCTGTTCGGGCTGAAGGCGATGGTGCTGAGCCCCTCTTCGCTGACCGGCAGGAGTGGGCCCAGGGGTTTGGAGTACGCGGGGTCGGCGATGTCCCACAGGCGGAGCTGGCCGTCGGCCGAGGCGGCGGCGAGGGTGCGTCCGTCGGGGCTGACGGCCACCCGGTTGATCTGTCCGGCCGTGCCCACGTCCAGCGGCGGGCCGAGGAGCGTCGGACGGGACGGATCGGCGACGTTCCAGAGGGCAACCGTTCCGTCGACGTTGCCGCCGGCCAGGGTCTTCCCGTCGGGAGTGAACGCGACACTCAGGAAGTTGTCGTCGGCGTGCCGGGGCGGACTGCTCAGGAGCGTCGGCCTGGCTGGTTCGGTGACGTCCCACAGCTGCACATCCGGTCCGGCCGAGACGGCCAGCACCCTTCCCTCGGGGTTGAAGGCCACTGTGTAGGGGTACGACGCGCGGACCCGGATCGAGGAGCTGACCAGCCGGGGAGCGGCCGCATCGCCGACGTTCCAGAGCCGTACGGTCTTGTCCGCCGAGCCGGAGGCCAGCAGCTGCCCGTCATGACTCAGGGCCGTCGTCGCGACATAGCCCGCGTGTCCGGTGAGCATCGTGCCCGGGATCGTCCACAGCCGGATGTTGTGGTCGTTGCCGGCAGTGGCCAGCCTGGTGCCCGACGGGTCGAAGGCGAGCGCCCACACGTGTCCGGTGTGGCCCATCAGGGTCGGTGCGACAGTCCGGAGGTCCTTGGGGGAGGTGACGTTCTCGAGTACGACGGCGTTGTCATCGCCGCCGTAGGCCATGATGTCGCCTCTGGGGGAGAACCCCACCGCGTTGACACTGGCGCTGGAGCCGGCGTTCTCGGAGGGGAGCGGGACCGGTTTGGCCGGATGCGTGACGTCCCATACGTGGGCCGCCTGATCCTGGCCGGCTGCGGCCAGTGTCCGGCTGTCCGGACTGAAGGCGACCATAGAGGCAGCGGCTGGGCTCTTGGGCCCGGTGGAGAGCGGGTCCGGAACCTGCCCGACCGCCGACGGATGCCGTCGGTCCGTCACCTGCCACAGCCGTACCGTTCCATCGGCCCCGCCGGACGCCAGCAGCTTGCCGTTCGGGCTGAAGGCGACGCTGTCCACCTGGTAGTCGCCATCGGCGGCCGTCAGCGGCTTCGCGAGGGGCTTGGGATGCCGGGGATCGGTGATGTCGAACAGGCGGATGCGACGGTCCTCGCCCGCTGTCGCCAGTGTGTGGCCGTCGGGACTGACGGCAAGGGTGAACAGCATGCCGCCGCCTGCCTCGACCGGGTCACCCAGGCTGACGGGGTGGCGGAGGTCGCGTACGTCCCAGAGGCGGATGGTGCCGTCCTCGCCTGCGGCGGCGAGGAAGTGCCCGTCGGGGGTGAAGACCGCTCCCCACACCGGCTTCCCGAAAGCGCGCAGCGGCTTGCCCAGTTCGCTCGGGTGGCCCGTCGGGTCGGTGTTCCACAGCCGGATCACGCCGGCGCCGTCTCCGCTGGCCAGCACACGACCGTCCGGACTGAAGCCCACGGCGTTGACCTGGCCCTCGTGGCCGGTCAGCACGGTGGACAGCGGCATGTTCTGGTCGCCGAGCAGGTTGACCTCGGTCGGCTCGCCGGGGTTCATCCTGTGTGCCACCAGATCCAGCTGGGCGGCGAGAGAGGGGTCTGCCGTACGCAGCTGATCCGCCTTGGACCTGATCTCACCGACGATCGCGGTGTTGCGCTCCCGCTCCGCCGTAACGCTCTGCTTGAGCGCGATGCCGGCCGACACCGCGACCAGCACCGCCAGCACGCTCAGGCAGGCGACAACCCCCTGCCGTATCCGCCGCCCGCGCTGCCAGTGTCGTACAGAGTCGGCCAGGAACTCGGACGCAAGGTGACCGATCCCACCCCCAGCTCCACCCCCACCCCCGTCCTCCTCGTCACCCGCCGTCAGAGCACGGGCCTCCTCCAGCCGACCGCCCCGATACAGCATTCCGGTGTCCCGCCCGGCCTCCTGCCATGCGGCCGCCGCATCCTCCAGCCGCTGCCGCGCCAGGTATCGGGCGCGGTGGTCCCGTAGCCACTGCTGCAGGCGCGGCCAGGCTCGGAGCAGGACCTCGTGGGTGATGGTGACCGTGTCGTGCTCCCGGGTCAGCAGGCGTCCCCGGGTGAACTTCTCGACGACCTGGGCGGCCTCGTCGGGACGTGCGCAATGGCTCAGCAGGTCGTCGAACGGGACCGGCCGGCGGGTGTCCTTCGTTCCCCTGTCACCGAACTTGACCAGCCGCAGGAACACGGACTGCGCGGTCTCCTGTGCCGGCGGATCCAGCCGGTCGAACCAGCGGTCCGCCTCGGTGGTCACGCTGTTCGCGATGCCGCCGGTCGCCTCGTAGCCCTCGACCGTGAGGACATGGCCCGCGCGGCGCATCCAGGTGGCGCGCAGGGCGTGGGCGAGCAGCGGCAGGCGACCGATCTCGTAGGCGGCGGTGTCGTCCGTTCCGTCTTCCGTCGCGCCCAGGTCGCGCAGCAGGAGCTGCACCAGTCCGGGTTCGATGTCCAGCCCGACCGCATGGGCGGGGTACAGGATCGCCTCCCGTACGCCGGTCCGGGACAGGGGTCCCACCATCACCTGGTTGCGTTCCACCGCGCTGAGGAGACCTGGGTGGCCCGCGCAGTGGGTGTAGAAGTCCGAACGCAGTCCGAAGACCACCAGGCCGGGTGGCGGTTCGCCGCCCGGGCCGGGCTCCGCGATGCCCAGGACCGCGTCGAGGAAGGCATGCCGCTCATGCTTGTCGGGACACAGCGTGAACAGCTCCTCCAGCTGGTCGACGACCACCATGACCCGCCGTTCCGCGGGGCCTCTCGCAAGTGCGCGGCGCAGTCTGTCCGGCGGCAGGACGGGGGAACCGTCCGAGCCGACTTCCATGACCTCCCACAGATGGCTGCCGAGTTCCTCCATCGGATGGGATGTCGGCGTCAGCCACACCCGTGGCCAAAGCGCAGACCCGGGCAGCGCGCCCTGCACCAGCTCGGCCAGCAGGCCCGCCCTGAGCAGCGAGGACTTCCCGGCCCCGGAGGGTGCTACGACGACCAGCGCGCCGCCCACCGCGAGGCAGGCGTCGAGCCGGACCAGCAGCTTGGCCACCAGTGCGTCCCGGCCGAAGAACCACTGCGCCTGGTCGGTGCCGAACGCGGCCAGGCCGGGGTAGGGGCACTCGTCGGAGACCGAGCCGGCGACCACCCGGCGTCTCTCGCGCACACCGTCTTCGTAGTGCACATGCAGATCTCGTTCGGCGACGAACATGTCCCGCCTGGCCTCGTAAACCCTGGCCCGGTCCGAGGCGTGGATCTGCAAGTGGCTCTCCTCGCTTCGGAGGGAGGGGCCGCCGAGGTCGCGTGCGGGTCGTCCGTCGGCGGGGGTCATGGCTCGTGGATGTGCTGATCACGCCCGGCGATGAAGACCCGGGCGCTTCCGGACGCCTCGACGCGGGTCTCCTGGGTCCCGGTGCGCTTGCCGGTGTCCTGGTGCACGTGTTCGTGGTGCACGTACGGGGGGATGTCCCGGTCCACCAGCCGGCGCAGCTGCTCCGCCAGCTCGCGGTTCTCCCCCAACAGCTCGGTCAGCCGGTTCTCCCAGACCGCGACCAGCTCCGACTCCCCGTCCGCGTCCTGTTCCCGGTGGGCGGTCAGGGCGCGGTGCCGGGACTGCTCCAGTTCCGCGTCCACGCTGTCGGCCTGTTGCGGACGAATACGGCGCCACCAGCTGACGAGGGCCGTGTGTACGTGTTCCCAGGCATCGGTGGTCATCGCCCCTACCAAGGCCGTGGCCGCCGTCGTTACGATCGGATCCATCGCCATCAACCTCATGAAATCCCCTATATCGGGTAAATTTACCCCATTTGGGGTGAGGTGTCGCGTCAACGTGACAGCGGCCAGGGCGCTTTGGTTGAAGGGTGAAGGACGGGCTCAGGCCAGCTGCGGCGGCAGCGCGGCCGCGTGGGTCACGATCAGGCCGGACACGGCCCGGGTCAGTGCCACGTACAGCCGCCGCAGGCCGGTGCGTTCGTCCGGTTCGCCGTCGACCACGGCCCCCGGCTCGTCGAGGACCACGTAGTCGTACTCCAGGCCCTTGGCCAGCGACGCCGGGACCAGGGTGAGGCGGGTCTCCGCCGTGGTCTCCTCGCCGGGGGCCAGGTAGCCGATGCCCGCCGCCGTCAGCGCCTCCGCGAGCGCCGGCACGCGCGCGTCCGCCGCGATCAGGCCCGTCGAGCCCTCGTTGCGCAGCAACTCCTCGCACGCGGCGACCACTTCGGCGGTGTCCGCGATGGCGCGGAGGGCGAAGAAACCGGGGTTCTCACGGACCGAGGCGACCGGCGCGAGGCCGGGGGCGATGTGCGGGAGGAGCCGGGAGGCGTAGGTGATGACGTCCGTGGGGACGCGGAAACCCGCCGTCAGTTCCTCGATGACGCCGTCCGACTTGCCGAGGTGGGACAGGGCCTCGTCCCAACTCCGCGTCGCCCAGGGCGTGGTGCCCTGTGCCAGGTCGCCGAGGACGGTCGCCGATCCGGTGGTGCAGCGGCGGCCGACCGCGCGGTACTGCATGGGGGAGAGGTCCTGCGCCTCGTCCAGGACGACATGGCCGAGCGAGTGCGTGCGCTGGACGAGGTCCGTCGCCTCGTCGATCAGCACCGCGTCCGCGGCCGACCACCTGGCCGACTTGACGCTGCGCACCGGCTTCGCCCATACGATCGTCTTCTGCTCGTCCTCGTCGAGGATCCCGGCGGCGTGCTCCGCGAGGAAGTCCGCGTCCGTGAGCAGGCGCAGGACGAGTTTCGCCGGGTCGACCGGCGGCCAGATGTGCTTGACGGCCGCCTTCACCGCCGCGTTGCGGGCCACCGAGTCCTGCACGCGGTCGTCGGGCGCCTCCCCCGACCGCTCCATCTGGACCAGCACGGCGTGCGCGATGCGCTGCGGCAGGGCCTCGCGCGCCGCGCCGTACCGGATGCCCCGGTCCAGCAACTCGCGGACGATGTCCTCCAGTTCGTACGCCGGGACCCGCCAGCGACGGGAGCCGCGCACGACCACGACCGGTTCGGTGGGCAGGGTGACGTGCGCGTGGACGGCCCTGCGCAGGACTTCCGCCATCCGGGCGTCGCCCTTGATGATCGCGGCGGGAGCGTCGTCGGTGCCGCGTACGTCGACGTCCTTCGCCACCAGGTCGTCCACCGTCGCCTGCTGCACGCTCAGCTCGCCCAGCGCGGGCAGCACCTGCTCGATGTAGTGCAGGAAGGAGCGGTTCGGCCCGATGACCAGGGTGCCGGTGCGGGCGAGCCGCTCCCGGTGCGCGTAGAGGAGGTACGCGACCCGGTGCAGGCCGACGGCGGTCTTCCCGGTGCCGGGGCCGCCCTGCACGCAGACCGTGCCGGACAGGCCCGACCGCACGATCTCGTCCTGCTCGGGCTGGATGGTCGCCACGATGTCGCGCATCGGGCCGACGCGCGGGCGCTCGATCTCCTGCTGGAGCAGCTTGCTGGTGCGGGCCGCCTCGGCGGGGTCGGAGAGGTGCTCGTCCTCGTACGCCGTGATGTCGCCGCGGGTGTACCCGAAGCGGCGGCGCAGCGCGATGTCCATCGGGTCCTTCTTGGACGCCCGGTAGAACGGCTGCGAGACCGGCGCCCGCCAGTCGATGACCATCGGGTCGCCGTCGTGGTCGTGCACGTGCCGGCGCCCGATGTAGAAGCGTTCGCCGTACGCGCCCTCGGCCTGGTCGGCGCCGGGGGCGTGCAGGTAGTCGAGGCGGCCGAAGAAGAGCGGTGTGTCGCTGAGGTCGGCCAGCGCCTTGATGCGCTCGTCGATCTGGCGGGCGAGGACCTCGGCGTTGACCCAGTTCGCGGTGACGTTGCTGATGTCCAGCGACTCGACGTCCTCCCGCATCGCGCGCAGGGCGGAACGGGACTCGGCGAGGTGGGAGCGTTCGCGGGAGAGGGGGTCGGGGTGCGGGTCCGCTAGCGGGTCGCGGGCGGGCGTGGACAAGGGGGTGCCTCCGAAGGGCCTGCGAGTCGATGGCGCTCAGGTGTGGATGGCGCACAGGTGGCGATCAGCCGACCGGTTTCCGTCCGGGCGGCGGCACTCCGAGGGCGGAGGCGGGCAAGAGCGGAGATTGTAGTGAGGTGGGGGCGGGGGAGGCCAATGGATTTCCGGGGGCAGCGCCCCGTCAGGGGCGCGGGGCTGTATCAATATGCGGCTCCGCCGCGCGGGCGCGACCAGCCCCACCCACCCGCACCCGCTGCGTCCCCTAGGGGGAGTGTCACCCGGAGGGTGGGTCTGAGGTCGGGGGCGGGGTCCATCGGGGGGTGGACGGGGGGATACCGGAAATTGGACCCGTGGACCGATGCCGTGCTTATGCCCGAAGTTCCACCATTGAGGCATGAGCGCAGCAACCATCCACCCAGCCCCCAGCGGCCCCCCGGGCGCCACGGCCCTCGACGGAGTCGCTCACACCCACCACCGCCTGGGCGACGCCCTGCGCGCCGTCAAGGTCTTCGTCGGCGCGGCGTTCAGCGTCGCGATACTCGGCGAGTACGGCGAGGAGGCGGGCATACACCGCAAGTGACGGCATAGGGTCACCACCGTGCCGAACCGGACGGTGACATCACCCCCTGCCGCCCCTGCCGCCCCGCCCCTCCCTCTCTCCCTCCCTGTCTCCCTCCCCCTGTCCCTCTCCTTACTGACGGTCTCCCTCTGCTCCTTCGCCGCCCTCTGCGTCCTGCTCCACGCCCCGATGGCCGATCTGCTGGTCTACCGGGCCGAGGGCGAAGCCGTGGTCCACGGCGGTGATCTGTACGGCTTCACGGTCACCGAATGGCGGCTGCCGGCGACGTATCCGCCCTTCGCGGCGGTCCTGTTCGTCCCGACGACCTGGATCCCCGTCCCGGCCCTGAAGGTGGCGTTCCTCGCGGGCAACGCGCTCCTGCTCGCCCGGCTCGTCGCCCTCTCCGCCCGCCTGGCCGGCCGCACGGCACCCCTCCCGCTGCTGTGCGCGGCCACGGGGCTCGCCCTCTGGCTGGAGCCGGTCTCCCAGACGCTGCTCTTCGGTCAGGTCAACCTGGCGATCGCCTGCCTGGTCCTGTGGGACCTGACCCGTCCGCCCGGTGCCCGTGCCAAGGGCCTGGCCCTCGGTATCGCGGCGGGCGTCAAACTCACTCCGGCGATCTTCATCGCCTACCTGTTCCTCACCGCGCGCAGAAAGGAGGCGGCCACCGCGACGGCGTCCTTCGCCGGCACGGCCCTGTCCGGCGCTCTTCTCCTGCCCTCGGCCACCGTGGACTTCTGGACGCGGCGCGTGTTCGAGACCGGCCGGGTCGGCAAGGCCTGGATCATCGACAACCAGTCGCTCCAGGGCCTGATCGCCAGGGTGGCAGGCACGGAGACACCGGGCCTGGCCTGGACCCTCCCGGCAACCGCACTCGCGGCGACGGGCCTGTGGCTGGCGACCCGCGCCCGCGCCCCCCGCTCCGACCGCTGGGGCATCCTGCTCACCGCGTTCACGGCCCTGCTGGCCTGCCCGATCAGCTGGTCCCACCACTGGGTGTGGTGCGTGCCCCTGCTGGCGGTCCTCCTGGCCGAGGGCCGGATGCTCCTCGCGGCCACGACGGCACTCGTGTTCACGGCACGCACGATGTGGCTGGTACCCCACGAGGGCGACCGCGACCTGCACCTGCCGTGGTGGCAGCAGCCGCTCGCATCGCCGTACCCGCTTCTCGGACTGGCCCTGCTGGCGGGCGCCGCGGTCGTCCTGCGAAGGCGCGGCGCCGCCCTGCCGGCCCGGCCCGGCAACCCCCTGCCGAGCGCTCGTCAGCCCTCCGCGAGGAGCTCGTCGGCGTCCATGATGCGGTAGGCGTACCCCTGCTCCGCCAGGAAGCGCTGCCGGTGGGCGGCGAAGTCCTGGTCGATGGTGTCGCGGGCGACGACCGAGTAGAAGTGGGCCTTGTGGCCGTCGGCCTTCGGGCGGAGGACGCGGCCGAGGCGCTGGGCCTCCTCCTGGCGGGAGCCGAAGGTGCCCGACACCTGGATGGCGACCGTCGCCTCCGGCAGGTCGATGGAGAAGTTGGCGACCTTCGAGACGACCAGCACGCTGATCTCGCCCTCGCGGAAGGCGTCGAAGAGCTTCTCGCGCTGGGCGTTGGAGGTCTCGCCCTTGATGACGGGGGCGTTCAGGTGCTCGCCCAGCTCGTCGAGCTGGTCGATGTACTGGCCGATCACGAGGATCTGCTGCCCCGCGAAGCGCTTCACGATCGCCTCCGTGACCTTCCGCTTGGTCGCGGTGGTCGCACAGAAGCGGTACTTCTCCTCGGTCTCGGCGGTGGCGTACGCCAGCCGCTCCGAGTCCGTCAGGTTCACCCGCACCTCCACGCAGTCCGCGGGTGCGATGTAGCCCTGCGCCTCGATCTCCTTCCACGGAGCGTCGAACCGCTTGGGCCCGATGAGGGAGAACACGTCCGATTCCCGGCCGTCCTCGCGCACGAGGGTGGCCGTCAGCCCCAGCCGCCGGCGCGCCTGCAGATCGGCGGTGAACTTGAAGACAGGAGCCGGCAGCAGATGGACCTCGTCGTAGACGATCAGGCCCCAGTCGCGGGAGTCGAAGAGTTCGAGGTGCGGGTAGACGCCCTTCCGCCGGGTCGTGAGGACCTGGTACGTGGCGATCGTGACGGGCCGGATCTCCTTCCGCGTCCCGCTGTACTCCCCGATCTCGTCCTCGGTGAGACTCGTCCGCTTCACCAGCTCGTGCTTCCACTGCCGGGCCGAGACGGTGTTGGTGACGAGGATCAGGGTCGTCGACTTGGCCTGCGCCATGGACCCGGCGCCGACCAGCGTCTTCCCGGCACCGCAGGGCAGGACGACGACGCCGCTGCCGCCGTGCCAGAAGTTCTCCACGGCCTGCTTCTGGTACGGCCGCAGCGCCCAGCCGTCCTCGGCGAGCTCGATCGGGTGGGCCTCCCCGTCCACGTATCCGGCGAGGTCCTCGGCGGGCCAGCCCAGCTTCAGCAGGGTCTGCTTCATCTGCCCGCGCTCGGAGGGGTGCACGGCGACGGTGTCCGGGTCGATCCGGGCGCCGACCAGCGGGGCGATCCGCTTGGAGCGCAGGATCTCCTCAAGGACCGGCCGGTCGGTGGTGGTGAGCACCAGCCCGTGCGCGGGGTGCTTGCTGAGCGTCAGCCGCCCGTACCGGTCCATCGTCTCGGCGATGTCGACCAGCAGCGCGTGCGGCACCGGATAGCGGCTGTACTCGACCAGGGCGTCCACAACCTGCTCGGCGTCGTGCCCGGCCGCCCGCGCGTTCCACAGCCCCAACGGGGTCACCCGGTAGGTGTGGATGTGCTCCGGTGCCCGCTCCAGCTCGGCGAAGGGCGCGATCGCACGACGGCAGTCGTCGGCACGCTCGTGGTCGACTTCCAGGAGCAGGGTCTTGTCGGATTGGACGATCAGCGGACCATTCACGCGCGGCACCCTTTCCCTTCGGCTCGTGCGGCCATCGCCATGGCGGCCATCGTCACGGGCCAAAGTTCCAGTCTGCCTCATACGCGAACGATCACCTTCGCCACTGGACGGAACGTGCACCGCCCGTGCCCCGTCTTTGAGGGTGTCTGATCGTTCGGTGCAACCTTGGGTCCGTTTCGGGTGTCATGTCCGAGGGAGCCGCGGATACGCGTGGCTCGGTGGGGAGGTTGGGGTGACGTCCGTACGCATCTGGGGACCCGGCGCGGGGGCCGTGGTGGTGCTGGTGGCGACCGGGGTGTGGGCGCGCGGGTCCAGCGCCGTGGACGCCGGTCTGTGGGCCGAGATACGCCCCGCGGTCGAGGCACGGCTGGTGACGCAGGCGACCGGCTCCGGGTACGCGGAGACCGATGAGCCCGCGCTCAGGTCACGCTGGTTCTGCCGGGCGGAGGCCCTGGAGCTGGAGGAGAGCGGGGGCCGGGTGCGGGCCGGCGTCGACACGCTGTGCCTGGAGTACGGCGCCCACGGCAGCACCCTGGTGGAGTGCAGCGGCACGCAGACACCGCAGGTGGTGCGGCTGGAGCGGGACCCGGCGAACGGCGGCTTCCGGGTGGTCTCCGAGGAGGAGCCGCCGGACGGTGAGGGCTACGGGGAGTGGGAGGAGAGCCACTTCAGCCACTATGCGGCGTCCCGCCTCGACCGGCCGATGGGGTCCACCGGCCTGGAGACCGCGGCCCGCACCCACTTCGGCCTGTCGGCCGACGCACCGGTACGGGACTGCTGACGCTCCGCTGGAAGCGCCGCGGGTGCCGGGGTGGGTCGTCGTTCGGCTGCGGCGCCGTCGTGGCTGGTCGCGCAGTTCCCCGCGCCCCTTCGGGGGCGCTGCCGAGCCGCTCACTCCTCCGCGAGTTCGGCCACGCCCGTTACGCGGTGCAGGGGGTAGGTGCGTACCTCGTCGGCCGTGTGGTCGTACGCCGTGACGAAGCCGCCCTCGACGCGGACGGGGGCGATGACGCGCTGGGTGGCGGTGCCCTCGGCGTTGACGTAGCCGATCCAGACGGTGTCGCCGGTGAGGACGGCTGCCTGCATGGTGGCGAGGGTCTCGGCGGGGGTGGTGCGGGGGAGTTCGCCGCCCCTGACGGCGGCGCCGGTGGACTTGCGCGGGGTGGTGGCGGCGAGGTCGCCGGCGCGGATCGCGCGGATCGCCGCCGCGAGGAGGGTGGAGTCCGGTGGTGGCGGGCCGTCCGGGACCGGCTCGGGGGCCGTGCGCGGCGGGGTGCGGTGCGCGTGGGCGCGGGTGATCAGGACATCGCCCTCGGCGGACTCGGCGGCGGGCGCGTAGCCCATCGCGCGCAGGCCCTCCAGGAGGGCGGCCGGGTCGGCCTGGGTGGCGAGCACCGTCGGGGCCAGGCGGCGCAGAAGCAGCCCCGACGCCCGCTTGTCGGCCATGATCTCGTTCAGGACGGTGTCGTCGTCGCAGCGGACGTACGCCGAGGCCGCGCCCACCCGGAGATGGCCGTGCCTGCGGGCCACGTCGTCGATCAGGTAGGCGAGCGGCTGCGGGATCGGTGTGCGGGAGTGCTCGGCGAGGAAGGCGTGCAGGTCGGAGGCGGTGCGGCCGGCGTCCAGGGCGCGACGGACGGAGGCCGGCGTGAAGCGGTAGACCGTGGCGCCGCCCTTCGACTCGACGTCGGCGAGGACGCCCAGCGCGTCCGCGAGCGGGCGGCGCAGCGGGCCCGGGGCGACCGCCGTCAGGTCGGCCTGGAGCAGCACGTGGTCGAGGGGCTCGGGGAGGAGCGGGGCGAGCAGCCGGCCGGCGGTCGCGGCGGCGACGGCCTGCTCGGGCGTCGAGAGGGGAGCGGGGGCGGGGAAGCCGGGGGCGGGATGGTGATGGTGCACGGGGAGCTTGTCGCCGGGGCCGGTGGGCTGCGTGGACGAAGCAGCCTTCGCCGCGGACCCGGATCCGGACCCGGGCCCAGACCCGGCTGAGGCAGCGGCAGTGGCTGCGGGAGCGGCCGGTGCGCCGAGGAGTGCGCGGCCGTGCGCCGACAGCGCCCCGCGTCCCGTCACGCCCAGCAGCTCGGCCTCCGACAGGGTCCAGCGGGCCAGCCGGCCGCGCAGGTCGTCGTCGCGCTGCTGGGGGCCGCGCAGCGGGCGTTCCCAGCGCAGCCGGGCCAGCACCGAGTCGGCGGCCGGGGCGGTGCCCTCCGGGAGCGCGGCGAGAAGGGTCAGCACCCGGTGCCGTACCTCGGGCGCGGCGGAGCGGTCGAGGCCGGGGCCGAGCGCCGACAGGGCGCGGTCCTTGGCGTCCCGGCCGCCGACCAGGCCGGAGGTGCGGGTCGCGGTCAGCCAGGCCTCCGCCAGCTGGGCCCAGCGTTCGGCCGACGGCCGGTCCAGCCACTCGTCGTAGGCGGGGGTGGCCGCGTACCGCTCGTCGGCCTCGCCATCGGAGGCGAGCAGCCCGGCCGCGTACGCCAGCTCGACCCAGAAGGCGGCGATCGGTTCGGGCAGGTCCAGGGCGACGGCCGTCCGCTTGAGGTCCCGGACGCTCAGGCCACCGGCCCGCAGCACCGCAGGACCGCCCTCGTCCCAGTCCTTCAGCAGCTCCTCGACGGTGGCGAGGGCGGTGTACGCCTGTCCGGCCGCGGTCGCGTCCACAACCTGTGGACGGTGGACCGCCCCCGGCTCGACGGCCGGAGGCACGGGCTCCGGTTCGCGGTGCGCCCGGCCCTCGCGCAGGTGCAGGGCGACCTCGCGGGGGAGGACCACCGTGCCGGGCGCGGTCGGCAGCAGCAGGCCGCGGTCGAGGAGCCAGCGCAGGTGGGCGGCCGGTTCGGGCGTGATCTGGCCGTACGGCGGCCCCCAGACCAGCCGGGAGAGGACCTCGCGGGACTCGGCGGGCGCGGCGGCGAGCAGCTTCGCCATCTTCTTCCGGTGCCCGAACAGCTTGGTGAGCGCGTCCACCGCGGACACCGGGTCGTGCGTGGAGGGCAGCCCGGCGGCGGCGACGAGCTCCTGGATCCGGCCCGGCGACATCCCCGAGGTGGCCTCCCGCACGGTCGGGCCGAGACCGGTCGGCGAGGGATGCTGCGGGGACGGGGCGAGCACCTCGCGCGCGGTCCGCACCAGCCGCAGCCGGTCGTCGTCACCCCACACCAGCGCCTGGTCGCGGAGCGCGGCGACGGCACGCGGCAGCTCGCCGGCGACGACCGGATCCCCGCCGTCACCGGCCATCAGGCCCAGCAGCTCCTGGTACGACGCCGGGTCGCCGGCCACCGCCAGCGCTTCCGCGGTCTGCAGGGCGAAGCGGTCCAGGCGTTCCAGGGCACGCAGCACCGAGGCGCGGGTGCCGGCCCGGGTGGCCAGCTGGGTGAGGTCGGTGGGGACGGGGGTGATGAGGTCGGGGCGGGCACGCAGCAGTACGGCCAGGGAGGCGTCGTCCCTGGCGCGAAGCGCCTCCGCGAGGGAACGCGGCGGGGTGGCCGGGTTGCTCATCCGACCCACGGTAGCGGGTGCGGGGCGGACACCGGGATCACCTGTCCCCCGGCCGTTTCTGTGTAAGGGGCAGCCGCCGGGCGAACGGGACGTTTCGCAGATGTCCTCCGAATGAATTTCAGCGGGAGGATCGCGGCAGCCGTGGCAACACTCGGCACCCGCTCGTCACCCCGGGCTCCCTGGCAACCGCGCGACGTCGACGACGGCAACAACGCGGCGAGGCAAGGCGATTCGGGGGATGCGGTCGTGAGAACGCTCGGCGTCGAACTCAATTCCAACAACGTCGTCGCGATCTTCAGCGTCGTGATCCCGGTACTGGCGTTCGTGTGGGAGTTCGTCGTCATCCGCCGCAAGCGGCTCGGCTACCGCCTGCAGATGGACACCCTGGCCACGGACACCGCGCACGCGCCGAGCGCCGACGTGCTGGCGCGGATGCGGGACGACGGGCACGAGCTGGTGGAGCCGTCGTTCGTGCTGGTGCGGATCGAGAACGCCGGCTGGCGGGAGATCGTCTCCGGCGACTACCTCACCCCGCCCGACGACAAGACCGGCATCCGCGTGCTGTTCCGGGACCGCCGGGTCGTCGGCATGGCCGTGACGGAACTCAGCCAGCCCACCCTCCGCCATTTCTTCGTCACCACCCGCGACGGCAGGACCCAGGAGACCGACGGCTTCGGGAAGGACTGGGAGGACGGCTTCGGCGTCATCCGGCTGCCCAAGGTGACGCTGAACCCCGGCGCCCACTACAAGATCCTGGCGGTGCTGGAGCGCCGGGGCGGCAGCGCGCACGCGCCCTTCCCGGCGCCGGAGTTCCAGGCCGCGGTGACCGGGGGCATGGACCACTCCTTCGCCTGGGTCCGCTGGCTGGCCCGCCTCAAGCTGGCCCACACCGAGAGCCACACCTTCGCCTCCAGGCCCGCGGTGGGCGGTCTGGCCCTGCTGGCGGCGGCGGTCCTGGTCCAGGCGAGCCTGACCCTGTTCTTCCCCGCCAAGCCCGCCCCGCTGGACTGCGTCGGCGGCACGCTGCACCTGTCGGGCTCGACCGCGTTCGCGCCCGCGGTGACGGCGGCGGCCAGGCAGTACACGAAGCTGTGCGCGGCCAAGGGGGCCGACATCCCCATCGACGACGGCACCTTCCAGAGCAGCACGGACGGCCTCACCACGCTCCAGCAGGCCGGCAAGGCCGCCGGGATCAAGGGCAACAAGGGGCTCGGCGACCACGTCACCTTCACCGACGGCCCGGCCGAGGGCAACCACGCCCAGCTGCTGCCCCGGCCGGTGGTCTACTCCCTGTTCACCCTCGTCGTGAACGAGGACACGAACGTCCGCAACCTCTCCCTCCAGCAGATCCGCGGCATCTACGCGGGGAAGATCAAGAACTGGTCCCAGGTGGGCGGCCACGACGTCCCCGTCCACCTCGTCAACCGCCACCGCGGCTCCGGCACCCGCAACGCCCTCGAACAGCAGGTCCTCGCGGGCAAGTCGGTACCCGAGGGCGACGTCAACGACTGCGCGGCCCTGGACCCCGGCAAGTACGGCGTCTGCGAAGTCACCACCACCGACAGCCTGCTGGACACCGTGAGCGCCGACCCCGGCGGCCTCGGCTACAGCGAGGTCAGCAGCGTGCCGGCCGGCAACCTGGTCAAGCTGGACATCGGCGATATGCCGCCCACCCTCGAAGGGGTCGAGCAGGGCACGTACCCGTACTGGCAGACCGAGTATGCCTACACCTACGGCGAACCGCCCGCCGGCTCCCTCGCCGCCTTCCTGCGCTACCTCACCGACCAGGGCGGCAAGGACATCCTGCGCGAGTACGGCAACCGCCCCTGCTCGGAGACCCGCTACCCGCTGGTGTGCCGGCCGACATGAGCCGTGGCCTGCGCTACCGTCGTTCCGACGGGGTAATCCAAGGCAACGCACCGGCCCCGGAGGGGACTTCGTGGGTATCGAGAGCGATCAGGTCGTCTACGAGTATCTGAGCCGCGTCGGGGACATCGCGCACCAGCGCCAGTTGTCGTCGGCCGAGCGGATGCGGCTGGTCTCCGGGCTGCGCAACGACATCGACCGGCAACGGGCGAAGTCGACCGTCGACAGCCCCGCCGCGGTACGGCGCATCCTGGACCGGCTGGGCACGCCCGACGAGGTCGTAGAGGCGGCGGGGGGTACGGCGGGCAGCGCGCCCCAGTCGCCGTCGGCGGCCGCGGTCCCCGCCCAGCGGGACGCGGCACCGCCCTCGCGGCCCGAGGATCTGCGCCGCGTCGTACCGCGCCCCCGGCCCGCGGAGCCGGGCGATTCGGCACCGCCACCCGACTGGTGGCGGGTGGACAGCAGCCCGTTCGGGGACGGGGACGGCGTGCCGGGGTTCGTGGGCGGGGTGGAGATCCCCGAACTGCTCAGCAGGCCGCGGTTCCGGAAGGCGGAGCCGGAGGACGAGCCGGGGGAGCCGGTGGAGGCGGCGGCGGCTCCCGTAGTGGAGGAGGCCGAGCCGTCGGGACGACGCCGGATCCGCGTCGTCCCCCGCCCTGGGGCCGGCTGGAGCAACCCCCTCCTCCTGCTCGCCGCCGCCGCGCTCGTCGTGGGCGCGGTGCTCGGCAACTGGTTCGCGCTCGTCCTCGGCTGGGCCATCGCCTACGGCTCCCGGCGGCTCACCCCGGCGGAGACGAAGCTGGCGGTGATATGGGTGCCGGGGCTGTCCGTCGCGGCCGGCCTTGTGTGGCTGTGGGGGCGCAGCGCCGGGCGGTGGGGCGCGCCGATCGCCCAGGGGCAGATGAGCGGTGCGGTGGGGGAGACGTGGCCGTGGGTGGTACGGGGCGCTGCGCTGGCCTCGGCCGTGTTCGTGGTGTGGCGGTCGCAGAGGTCGCGGTAGGGGGGGGGCGGCGGGCGGGCGGTGCGTTGTCTGCCGCGGGCCGGTGGGGGCTGGCCGCGCCCACGCGGCGGAGCCGCAAATCAGATACAGCCCCGCGCCCCTTACGGGCGCTGCCCAGCCGCGTCCTACGCAGCCGCGGGCGGCCGTGTCAGCTACTCAGCTGCGGGCAGGCGTGCCGCAGGGCGGCACGGGTGGGCGCTGGGGGTCCCCCCGGCCGAAGGCTGGGGGAGGCACCCTGCCAGCGCCGGTAAGCGTCCCCACCCCCCCCGGCCCCAGCCCCTGCCCACCCGCGCACCCTGCACAATGGCCCATATGGCCCATATGACTTCTCGCCGCCCGCTCACCGTCGGCTTCGATCTCGACATGACCCTCATCGACTCCCGCACGGGCATCCGCGCCGCCTACCTGGCGCTCGCCGAGCGGACCGGGACGTACATCGATGCCGATCTGGCGATCACCCGGCTGGGGCCGCCGCTCGCCGAGGAGCTGATCCACTGGTTTCCGGCCGAGCGGATCGCGGAGGTGAGTGATCTGTACCGGGCCATGTACCCGGAGATCGCCATCGCGGCGACTCCCGCCATGCCGGGTGCGCGGGAGGCGATCGCCGCCGTGCGGGCGGCAGGCGGGAAGAGCGTGGTGGTCACCGCGAAGTACGAGCCCAACGCGAAGCTGCACCTCAGCCACCTCGGCATAGTCCCGGACGCCGTCGTCGGCGACCTGTGGGCCGAGCAGAAGGCGGTGGCGCTGCGCGAGCACGGCGCGGGCGCGTACGTCGGCGACCATGTCGGAGACGTACGCGGGGCGCGCAAGGCGGGAGCCCTGTCGGTGGCGGTGGCCACCGGGCCCTGCGATGCGGAGGAGCTGCGTGCGGCCGGTGCCGACGTGGTGCTCGGCGACCTCACCGAGCTGCCCGCCTGGCTGGCCGGCTACCGCGAGGACGGCTACCGGGAGGACGCCTCCCGCGCCTGACGGCGTCCGGCCGCGACCGACTGGAGCACTCCGGCGCCCGCGACCAGGAAGCCGACGCCCATGAGCATGCTCAGCAGGTACATGTACGTCGGAAAAGGCTTCGCACCGAGGAACAGCGGTATCACGGTGACGAGTGTGGCCACCGTACCGATGAAGAAGACCACGGCACCGGCGCGGATCAGTCGGTCACCGGGCCCGGCGGAATTCGCTTGGGTTTTGTCACGCACTCGACCAGGGTAGTTCCCTGCCCGAAGGAACAACCGGGCGACGTCTTGTCACGCGCCCGAAGACCATTAGCCTTGGTACCGGCGGGTCGTGGTCGACCCGCCCGAGTGCTATCAAGAGCCGTTCCAGAGCTGTTGCATTCAGAAGTTTCCCGAGCAGTTTCCGACGAGATACGAGGACGAGGACAGACGTGCCTACCGGCAAGGTCAAGTGGTTCAACAGTGAGAAGGGCTTCGGCTTTCTCTCCCGCGACGACGGCGGTGACGTCTTCGTCCATTCCTCGGTTCTCCCCGACGGGGTCGACGCACTCAAGCCGGGCCAGCGCGTGGAGTTCGGCGTCGTCGCCGGTCAACGCGGTGACCAGGCACTGTCGGTGGTCCTGCTCGATCCCACTCCGTCGGTCGCCGCCGCCCAGCGCAAGAAGCCGGACGAGCTGGCCTCGATCGTGCAGGATCTGACGACCCTGCTCGAAAACATCACGCCGATGCTGGAGCGCGGCCGTTACCCGGACAAGGCCGCCGGATCGAAGATCGCCGGGCTGCTGCGCGCGGTCGCCGACCAGCTGGACGTGTAGCCGCGCAAGAGACATACGCGTCTCGGAAGCGTCTCGCGCAAGCGGGTAAGTCCCGTGCGTTTTTTCAGGGGAAATCGAGTGCGTGCGGGCCGAGGGGCGGTACGAGTCCCTCGGCCGCCGCGCGGGTGAGCAGTCCGCGTACCGCCGCGTAACCGTCCTCGCCGAGTTCCGAGGTGAACTCGTTGACGTAGAGCCCGATGTGCTGGTCGGCGACGGCCGGGTCCATCTCCTGGGCGTGGGCCATGACATACGGCCGGGAGACCTCGGGATCGTCCCAGGCCGCGTGGACGGAGGCGCGGATCGAGTCGGCGAGGCGGGTGAGCGTCTCGGTGCCCAGGGAGCGCTTGGCGATGATCGCGCCCAGCGGGATCGGCAGGCCCGTCGTGTTCTCCCAGTGCTCGCCCATGTCCGCGAGCTTGTGCAGGCCGTAGTTCTGGTACGTGAAGCGCGCCTCGTGGATCACGAGCCCCGCGTCGACCTTCCCGTCCCGCACCGCCGGCATGATCTCGTGGAAGGGCATGACCACGATCTCGCCCACGCCACCGGGAAGGGTGTCGGCGGCCCAGAGGCGGAACAGCAGGTACGCCGTCGACCTCTCGCTCGGTACCGCGACCGTACGGCCGGTGAGGTCCGTCCCCGCCTCCCGGGTCAGCACCAGCGGCCCGCAGCCCCGCCCCAGCGCGCCCCCGCAGGGCAGCAGGGCGTACTCGTCGAGGACGTAGGGCAGGACGGCGTACGACACCTTCAGCGCGTCCGACTCGCCGCGCTCGGCCATGCCGTTGGTGATGTCGATGTCCGCGAAGGTCACGTCGAGGGCGGGCGCGCCCGGGACGCGGCCGTGGGCGAGGGCGTCGAA
This sequence comes from Streptomyces sp. GbtcB6, assembly GCF_019091475.1. Classification (NCBI taxonomy): domain Bacteria; kingdom Bacillati; phylum Actinomycetota; class Actinomycetes; order Kitasatosporales; family Streptomycetaceae; genus Streptomyces; species Streptomyces sp. GbtcB6. The sequence goes on from NZ_JAGXJL010000005.1 coordinate 250,592, forward strand.
GACGAAGGTGTCGTTCGGGCAGGGCGAGTACGCGATGCGCAACGAGTCAGCGGTGGTCATGTGGGTTCCAACTCTCCAGGGCGGGCACGAGCTTCCCGAAGGCCTCGGTCAGGGCGGCCAGGGCGTCGCCGATGCGCCAGGCGGCACGGTCGCGGGGGCCGACGGGGTTGGAGACCGCACGTATCTCCAGCACGGGCACGGCGTGTGCGGCGGCCGCCTCGGCGACGCCGAAGCCCTCCATGGCCTCGGCGAGGGCACGGGGGTGCCGGGCCAGCAGTTCGGCCGCGCGGGCGGCTGTTCCGGTCACCGTGGAGACGGTGAGTACCGCTCCGAGGTGAGCTCCGACAGCCTGGGCCGTCACTCGTACGAGTGAATTTGGCGGACGGTGGCTGACGGTCCCGAAGCCAAGTTCGGTGACCGGCAGAAATCCGTCGGCCGTCTCGGCACCCAGGTCGGCCACGGTGATCTCGTCGGCGACGACCAGGGAGCCGACGGGCGCCATCGGCTGGAAACCGCCGGCGATCCCGGCGGAGACGACCAGCGAGTAGGGGCGGCCGTCGAGGGCGGCGGCGGTGAGGGCGGTCGCGGTGCCGGCGGCGGCCGGGGCCGGTCCGACCCCGGCGGCGAGGAGGTCGTACCCCGCGCGGGTGCGGTGCAGCAGGGCCGAGCCCGGCAGCCGTACCTCGGTCGTCCCGTCCGGGAACGCCCTGGCCACCGCATCCCGTTCGGCCGGGACCGCGGTGGCTACGAGGACGCGTGCGGCGGACGTGGTCAGGCGTCCTTCTTGAGCTTGAAGGACCACAGGCCCAGCACCGACTTGTCGCCCTCCTTGATGGAGACGAGGGTCGAGTCGCCGGAGGCGCCGTACTGGGCGTTGAAGAACACGCTGCCCGGGATGGTGCGGTAGGTCTTGGTGCTGGAGTCCGTGAGCGCCTGACCGTTCATCAGGATCGTCCAGCCGTTGTCCGCGATCTTCGGGTCGACGCCGAAGCGGACCGTGTCGTCCGGGTCCACCTTGATGGACTTGATACCGGTGTCCTTCAGGCACTTGGTGAGGGAGGCCGTGTCCAGGGCCTTGCCGTCGTTGTAGCAGGTGGCCTCGGAGTTGACCGAGTTCGTGCCGACGGTGATCGTGGCGATCGGGGACGGCTTGTCACAGGCCGACAGGACGAGCAGTCCGGCGGAAACGGCGCCGGCGGCGGCGACGACGCGGCGGCGTCGCGAGCGGGAGTGCAGCGTGGTCATGGCCGAAGGCTATCGGGCACTCTCGGCCGTCTCCCCATGTGGGGTACGGCGTGCCCGGTTCGTTACGCCACTCGCGGTCTGGGGTGGGTGCCGTGCCGGGCGGAGCCGAGCAGACCGCGCAGGGTGGCCAGCCAGCCGACGGCCACGATCACCGCGGCCACCACCAGTCCCAGGGTGCCGTTCAGCGGCATCACGATGCCCACCGCGCCGCCGAACACCCAGGCCACCTGGAGCAGTGTCTCCGAACGGGCGAACGCGGACGTGCGCACCAGCTCCGGCACGTCCCGCTGGATCAGCGCGTCCAGGGACAGCTTGGCCAGCGCCTGCCCGAAACCGGCCACGGCCGCCAGCACCGCCACCAGGAAGGCGCCGAAGAAGAGGGCCGCGACGATCGCCGTACCCAGCACCAGGGCCACCGCCGCCACGATGATGATCTCCGGCGCCCGCGAGCGCAGCCACGACCCCACCGCCGTACCGAGCGCGTTGCCCGCCCCCGCGGCGACCCCCACTATCCCCAGCGACACGGCCGCGCTCTCGCCGGTCAGCGGGTGCTCGCGGAGCAGGAACGCCAGGAAGAAGATCAGGAAGCCCGAGAGGCAGCGCAGGGCGGCGTTGGCGCCGAGGGCGTGGGTGACGGCGGGCCCGACCGTCCGCAGCCCCGGCCGCTTCGCCCCTTTCTGCAGCGGGCCGTGCAGATGCTCCTCGTCGGCGGCGAGCAGCGCCACGTCCTCGCCCTTGGCCGAGTCGACCTTGGGCGGCAGCGAGAAGGAGAGAAACGTCCCGGCAACGAAGATCACGAAGGCGCCGTAGAGCGGCCACGGGTCGCCGACGGCGTGCAGCCCGGCCCCGATCGGGGCGGCGACGCCGGTGGCGAGGAGCCCCGCGAGGGTGACCCGGGAGTTGGCCTTCACCAGCGAGAACCGGGGCGGGAGGAGTCTGGGCACGACGGCGCTGCGCACCACGCCGTACGCCTTCGACGCGACCAGCACCCCGAGCGCGGCCGGGTACAGCTGCAGGCTGCCGCTGGCCACCGCGCCCGAGATGATCAGCGCGAGCAGCGCCCGGGCGAGCATGGCGCCGGCCATCGCGGCCCGGCGGCCGTGCGGGAGGCGGTCGAGGAGTGGGCCGATGACCGGGGCGAGGACGGTGAAGGGCGCCATGGTGATGGCGAGGTAGAGCGCGACGCGGCCGCGGGCCTCGTCGGTGGGCACGGAGAAGAACACGGTGGAGGCGAGGGCGACGGTGACCATCACGTCCCCCGCGCCGTTGACCGCGTGCAGCTCGATCAGTTTCCCCAGCCCGGACTCGCCGGCGCCGTGCGCGTGGGTGGCCTTGCGGATGCCGCGGGCGGTTCCGGTCACCGGGAGGTGCAGGGCACGGCCGACGGAGCGGACGGCACCGCGCATCCGGCCCGCACCGCTACCGACCCCGACGGCGCGTTGGGGTGACCTCGCGGTTGCCACGTGCTTCATAGTGCCCTGAGAGCACAGTTCCTAGTGCACTTTGTGACCAAGCGAGTCGCCCGCGGCTGGATGAGCCACGGCTGGGCAGCGCCCCGTAAGGGGCGCGGGGCCCCAGCTGATATGCGGCTCCGCCGCGTGGGCGCGAGCGACCCCCGCCCACCCGCACCCGAAACACATCCGCACCCACCCCCGTCGGCTCTCCCCTCCCCCGCAGGCATGCCGGACTGTCCCCATCCACCGGCGACGGGGTAGCGTGCCTATCTCAGCCATAGCGCAGAATGGATGGCATAGGTGCGCCCGAGCGCGATCGGACGCGGACGTCGATGCGGCCCACAGGTCCGCTCCGTCCGCCCCACCGCCGGAGGCAACCGCACTCGTGAGACGGCGTAGGAGAGAAGCGATACCTGTGAGCGCAGCGACAACGCGAAGCCGCACCCCCGACCGTCTGTGCGCCGAGGCCGTCGACCTCGCCCGTGGAGCCGCCGAGGAGGCCGCCGCACCGGGGGTGGTCGGCGAGCACGCCGGAGCGGTGGCCGAGGGCGATCGCGTGGTCACGCACTTCTTCGAGTGCAAGGAGCTGGGGTACCGCGGCTGGCGCTGGGCGGTGACGGTGGCCCGCGCCTCCCGCGCCAAGGTCGTCACGCTGGACGAGGTGGTCCTCCTCCCCGGCCCCGACGCCCTCCTCGCCCCCGAGTGGGTGCCGTGGAGCGAGCGGCTGCGCCCCGGCGACATGGGCCCCGGCGACCTGCTGCCCACCGAGGCCGAGGACCTCCGCCTGGAGCCCGGCTACACCGGCGAGGACGAGCCGGAGCCGAACTCCCCGATCTCGGAGGAGATGGAGGAGCTGGCCGAGGCGGAGGACGCCGAGGTCACCGCGGGCACGCCCGCGCACCTGCCGACGGTCCCCTCCCGAGGCACGATCGCCTCGATCGCCGAGGAACTCGGCATGCGCCGCGCCCGGGTCCTGTCCCGCTACGGCCTGCACATCGCCGCCGACCGCTGGGAGGAGTCGTTCGGCGCCAAGACCCCCATGGCCCAGGCGGCCCCCGCGACCTGCGTGAGCTGCGGCTTCCTCACCCCCATCGGCGGCTCCCTCGGCCAGGCCTTCGGCGTCTGCGCCAACGAGTTCTCCCCGGCCGACGGCCGGGTCGTCTCCCTCTCCTACGGCTGCGGCGGCCACTCGGAGGCCGCCGTCATGCCGAAGACCCCCCAGCCGGCCCCGCCGGTCATCGACGAGACACGCGTCGACCCCTTCCCGCTCCGCCCCGCCTCCGACTCCGGTTCGGTACCGGCGACGGAGGACGAGACATCGGCGGAACTGGGCCACTCGTAGCGGGCCGGACGCCCCGTCAGCCCTCGGACGGCGGGCCGCTCTTGCTCTCGCGGAGCGGCAGGCCGCCCGCTGGGAGGCCGGGAATCCTGCCCGCCGAGGTACGACAGGGGCGCCGGGCCGAGATTCAGCAGGGATCCGGCTGAGCGCTCGGCCGGATGTGCCGCGATGTGTCGTCGTTCGGTTGCGGCGTCGTTGTGGCTGGTCGCGCCCACGCGGCGGTAGCCGCACATCGAATACCGCCCTGCGCCCCTTTCGGGACGCTTCCGCGAGCCGCGACTCCCTCGCGCCCACGCGGCGGCAGTCGCACATCCGAGCAGGACGATTGGCGCGGAGCGGGATTGTCGGTGACCGCTCGGCGCCGGGCGGTGGGCCCGGGCCCTCGCTTCTCGGCCGACCGGGTCGGGTGGACGGGCGGGTGACCCCCCGGCGCGCGGTACCTTCGTCCTCACGTCGACTTGGAGAGTGAACGTGAGCAAGTTCGTGCGGCCCGCCGCCGAGGGCGCCGACCCCTTCGGCACCGCCCGCCTGCGCCGCGGTGTCCTCGACGCGTGGGCCACCAGCCCCGCCCGGTTCCGGGAAGATGCAAACGCCGAGGAGGACCTCGTCCTCGGGGGGTACCGGGACCGGCTCGTCGTGGAGCTCGCGCAGAACGCCGCCGACGCGGCCGCCCGCGCCGGTGTCCCCGGCCGGTTCCGGCTCACCCTCCGCGACGGCGTCCTGTTCGCCGCCAACACCGGCGCCCCGCTGGACGCGGCCGGTGTCGAGTCCCTCTCCACCCTGCGCGCCTCCGCGAAGCGGGGGGACAACGAGGGGGCCGTGGGGCGGTTCGGCGTGGGGTTCGCCGCGGTGCTGGCCGTCACGGACGAGCCCGCGGTCGTCGGGCGGCACGGCGGGGTCCGCTGGTCCCTCGCCGAGGCCCGCGAACTGGCCGAGGAGACCGCCCGGCACAGCCCGGGGCTGGGGGACGAGATCCGTCGGCGGGACGGTCATGTCCCCCTCCTCCGGCTCCCGTTCGCCGCCGAGGGCACCGCCCCGGACCCGTACGACACGGTCGTGATCCTGCCGCTGCGGGACACGGCCGCCACCGATCTCGCCGAGCGGCTCCTCGACGCCGTGGACGACGCCCTGCTCCTCGCCCTCCCCGGCCTTGAAGAGGTCGTGGTGGAGAAGGACACCGTACGGACGCTGCGCCGCCGCACCGACGGCGCGCTCACCGTCGTAGAGGATTCGCAGGAGGGTACGACCAGCTGGCGTACCGTCTCCGCGCACGGCCCGCTCACCCCCGACCTGCTCGTCGACCGGCCGGTCGAGGAGCGGCTGCGGCCGCACTGGTCGCTGACCTGGGCCGTGCCCACGGACGGCCAGGGCGCCCCCGACCGGCCGCGCACCGCCGCCGTCGTCCACGCCCCCACCCCGAGCGACGAGCCCCTCGGGGTGCCCGCCCTGCTCATCGCCTCCTTCCCCCTCGACACCACCCGCCGGCACGCCGCCCCCGGCCCGCTCACCGACTTCCTGGTGCAGCGCGCGGCCGACGCGTACGCCGAACTCCTCGCCGACTGGCGGCCGGTGGGGGAGGGGATCATCCACCTGGTGCCCGGCCCGCTCGGCAAGGGCGAGCTGGACGGCGCGCTGCGCCAGGCGATCCTGGAGCGGCTGCCGCGCACCGCGTTCCTGCCGCCCGCCGTCGAGGCCGGCGACGACAGCGAACTGCCCGAGGCGCTGCGGCCGCGTGACGCCGAGATCGTGGAGGGGGCGGGTGCCGACACGGTCCGCGTGCTCGCCGAGGTCCTCCCGACCATCCTGCCCGCCGGTCTCGAACGCCGAGTCGAACTGCGGACGCTGTCCGTCGCCCGGCTGCCGCTCGCCGACGCCGTCGACCGCCTGGCCGGTCTGGAGAAGGACCCGGACTGGTGGTGGCGGCTCTACGACAGCCTCGCGGGTGTCGACCCGGACCGGCTCTCCGGCCTGCCGGTGCCGCTCGCGGACGGGAGGACCACCATCGGTCCCCGTCAGGTGCTCCTCCCCACCCCGGACGCGACGGCCAGCGACCCCGAGGTGCTCGCCCGGCTCGGTCTCAAGGTCGCCCATGAGGACGCCGCCCACCCGCTCCTGGAGAAGCTCGGCGCCCTGCCCGCGTCCCCACGGGCGGTCCTCACCACCCCGCAGGTGCGGGCCGCCGTGGCCGCCTCCCTGGACGACGACGGAGGCGTGAACTGGGAGGAGGACGTCCCGGACGCCGAGGAGCTGGCGGACACCGTGCTCGCGCTGGTGCGGGACGCCGGCCTGGAGCCCGGTGACGAGCCGTGGCTGGGCGCGCTGGCACTCCCGGACGAGGACGGCGAGTTGGCCCCGGCCGGTGAACTCGTCTTCCCCGGCAGCTCCTTCGCCCGCATCATCCGCGAGGGTGAACTGGCCGCCGTGGACGCCGACCTGGCCGGGAAGTGGGGCGAAGGCCCGCTCGCCGCCTGCGGGGTCCTCGCGAACTTCGCCCTCGTCCGCGCCACCGACGTCGTCCTCGACCCGGACGAACTGGAGCCCCGCGAGGGCGACTTCGCCGAACCCGACGACGCGGGCCTGCTTGACGCCGTCGACGTCTGGTGCGAGGACATCCTCGACCGCTTCCCGGACACGCCCGTGCCTCCGGTCGCCACCGAGCTGATCGCCGTCCGCGACCTCGACCTCGTCGACGAGGAGCACTGGCCCGAGGCCCTCGCCCTGCTCGCCCAGCCGCCCCTGCGCGACGCCCTCACCCAGCCGGTCCGCATCCTGCTCCCCGACGGCACGCACGAGGTCGTACGGCCGTACACCGCGTGGTGGCTGCGCGGGCACCCGGTCCTCGACGGCCGTCGCCCCGCCGGTCTGCTGGCCGCCGGCGGCGACCCGCTGCTGCGCGGCCTCTACGAGGAGGCCGACGCGACCGGCTTCGAGGACGAGCAGGTACTGCGGGCGCTGGGCGTACGGACCTCGGTGGCCGCCCTCCTGGACGAGCCCGGCGGCGCCGCCGAACTCCTCGACCGCCTCGCCGAGCCGGACCGCTCGGTCACCGGCGCCCAGCTGCACGCGCTGTACGGCGCGCTGGCGGACCTGGACCCCGAGCAGGTGACGCTCCCCGACGAGCTGCGGGCGGTGCTCGACGGCCGGGTGGAGGTCGTGGACGCGGCGGACGCGGTGGTCGTCGACTCACCCGATCTGCTGCCCTTCACCTCCGGTGTCCCCCTGCTCCCCGTACGGCCGTCCCGGGCCGCCGAGCTGGCCGAGCTGTTCCAGGTGCGGCGGCTGAGCGAGTCGGTGACGGGGTCGGTGGACTCGGAGGGCACGGAGCACGACGTCCCCGAGCCGGTGCACGTCCTGCTCGGCCCGCGCACCCCGGGGACGTACGTCGAGCACGAGGAACTGGTGGTCGACGGCGTCGAGATCGACTGGCGCCTGACGGGCGACGGCGTCCTGCACGCCGCGACCCTGGAGGGCGTGGCGGCCGGTCTGGCCTGGGCGGCGGGGCAGTGGCCGCGCCGCTTCGAGGTGGCGGCACTGCTGGAGGACCCGTCCCGGACGGAGGAGCTGGCGCGGGACCGCTGGTTCGACTGAGCCGCGGTTCGCAAGGGTCCGCGACAGTTTCCGCGCACAACTTTCAAAACTCGTACAACCTTTGTTCCCCTGCAGGGATCTGACAGGCGAGTCATTCAGACTCGCCGATCACTTCCATGCAGGGGAACGCATGCGTATACGCGCCACTGTGGCCGCCGTCTCCGGCGCCCTGGCACTCTCCGCTCTCGCGATGCCGGCCGCGCACGCCGCCGGCGGCTCGTCCTTCGGTACCGACGCGACGAAGCTCTTCGCGGCCGCTCACTCGACGTCCGGCAAGACCGCGTTCAGCGCCACCACCGCGGACGACGACGCTCCGTACGCCATGGACGTCACCTTCTCCGACGTCAAGATCGCCAAGGCGGTCACGGTCGGTACGACCGCCCACGTCGCCACGTCGGTCACCTACACGCTGACCCACGCCGCCGATGTCGACATCACCGCCGCGGACTTCTTCTCGGGCGCCTACATCTACAAGGGCTCCTACGACGACCCGGCCAACTTCCTGATCGGCGACGACCCGGCGAAGTGCACGGTCACCTCGGCGACCACCGCCAGCTGCAAGGGGAACATCGACATCTACCCGGGCGAGGGCGAGCTCTTCAACTCCGACGCCGGCCTCTGGCACGCCGGTGCGCTGGCCATCGCGTACAACGGCCAGGACCCGACCAGCAGCGACTTCGACATCACCAAGGTCGGCTACGCCGACCAGGGCGCCCTCGGCAGCACCCAGGTCCAGCGCCTGTCGAAGCTGACGGTCAACGCCTCCCCGGAGCCGGTCAAGAAGGGCAAGACCATCACGGTCACCGGCGCCCTGACCCGCGCCAACTGGGAGGACGGCAAGTACCACGGCTACGCCGGCCAGTCCGTGCGGCTGCAGTTCCGCAAGAAGGGCACCAGCACCTACACCAACGTCAAGGGCATCAAGTCGTCCTCGACCGGCACCCTGAAGACGACGACGAAGGCGACGGTGGACGGCTACTACCGCTTCTCCTTCGTCGGCACCTCCACGACCCCGGCGGTCAACGCGACGGGTGACTACGTCGACGTGAAGTAGCCGCACCGGGAGTAATCCCAAGGAGACGTAATCCGGTCGCAAAGGAAATAAAATCTGACCGGATTACGTCTCGCTCGTACAACCTCGCTCACCCCTCGTGGATCTGATCACCCGAGTCAACAGACTCCCTAGATCACTTGGGCCTCGCGCCCACTGTTCCCACTGGGGAATTCATGCGCATTCGTGCCACTGTGGCCGCCGTCTCCGGCGCCCTGGCCCTCTCCGCGTTCGTCGCCCCGGCCGCACACGCCGCGGGCAGCACGCCGGACGTCACCTTCTCCAACATGAAGATCAACAAGGGCAGCAGCATGGTCGTCGGCACGACCAAGGCGTCCTTCTCGGTCACGTACACCGTGACCCACGCGGCGAGCCTGCCCGCGAGCGACTTCGCCACCGGCCCGGTCATCTACCGCGGCAGCTCCGTGACGGCGCCGAGCGACCTCTTCGCCAGCGACGAGCCGGGCACCTGCACCGCCGCTTCCTCGACCGTCCTCAACTGCAAGGCCACCCTCGCCTTCACGGTCGGCGGGGACGCGGACCTGGACAACTCCGAGGCGGGCTCCTGGTCGGTCGGCGGTGTCGCCGCCGACGCGGACAGCAACGTGAAGTGGGTCGGCGGCCTGGGCACCACCAAGGTCCTGCGCGCGTCCAAGCTGACCGCCAACGCCACCCCGGAGCCGGTCAAGAAGGGCAAGACCATCACGGTCACCGGCACCCTGACCCGCGCCAACTGGGACACCAACAAGTACGGCGGCTACGGCAGCCAGTCGGTCAAGCTCCAGTTCCGCAAGAAGGGCTCCAGCACCTACACCACGCTGAAGACCATCAAGTCGTCCTCCACGGGCGCCCTGAAGACGACGACCACGGCGTCGGTCGACGGCTACTACCGCTACTCCTTCGCGGGCACCTCGACGACCCCGGCGGTCAGCGCCACGGGTGACTACGTCGACGTGCAGTAGTCCCGTAAGGGTCAGCGCTCCGTGAGGACCAGCGCCCCGTAAGGGGCGCGGGGAACTGCGCGATCAGCCCCCACCGGGCCGCGCGGTTCCCCACCACCGCATCACACCGGGTACTTCCGCTCCACCCACTTCCAGAGAAGCTCCAGCACCGCCGACCCCACCACGGCGATGCCGACGGCAGTCCACGGCATCACCACCCCCACCAGCTTCAACGCGAAGAAGCTCTGCAGCGCGGGTACGGCGAGCACGAACACGAAGGCCACGCCCATCGCGGCCACCAGGGCGATGCGCCACCACGTGTACGGGCGGGCGATGATCGCCAGCACCCACATCGAGATCAGGAACAGGGTCAGGGTCGCGGCACTGGTCTCGGCGTCCAGGGACCCGGTTCCCGTGTAGTAGTGGCGGGCGATCAGATACGTCAGGAAGGTCGCGACACCGGCCACCACTCCCCCCGGGATCGAGTACCGCATCACCCGGCGCACGAAGTGCGGCCGCGCCCGTTCCTTGTTCGGTGCCAGGGCCAGGAAGAAGGCCGGGATGCCGATGGTCAGGGTGGAGAGCAGGGTCAGGTGCCTCGGCAGGAAGGGGTATTCGACCTGCCAGCAGACCACGAGGACCGCGAGCAGTACCGAGTAGACCGTCTTGACCAGGAACAGGGTGGCGACCCGGGTGATGTTGCCGATCACCCGGCGGCCCTCGGCCACGACCGAGGGCAGCGTGGCGAAGCTGTTGTTGAGCAGGACGATCTGGGCGACCGCCCGCGTCGCCTCCGAGCCCGAGCCCATCGAGACCCCGATGTCGGCGTCCTTCAGGGCGAGTACGTCGTTCACGCCGTCGCCGGTCATCGCGACCGTGTGCCCGCGCGACTGCAACGCCCCCACCATGTCCCGCTTCTGCTGCGGGGTGACCCGTCCGAAGACGGTGCCCGAGTCGAGGGCCTCGGCCATCTCGGCCGGCTCGGCGGGCAGCCGGCGCGCGTCCACCGTCGTACCGGTGAGGCCGAGCTTGGCCGCCACCGCGCCGACCGACACCGCGTTGTCGCCGGAGATGACCTTCGCGCGGACCTCCTGGTCGGCGAAGTAGCGGAGGGTGTCGGCGGCGTCCGGGCGCAGCCGCTGCTCCAGGACCACCAGCGCGGTGGGACCGGCGCCCTGCGCCACCTCCGGGTCGTCGAGGTCCCGGGTGGCGCGGGCGAGCAGCAGCACCCGCAGCCCCTCCTCGTTGAGGCGTACGGTTTCGGCCAGTGCCGGGTCGTCGGCGCCGAGGAGCACGTCCGGCGCCCCCAGCAGCCAGGTGCTCAGCTCTCCGTCGCCCTCGCTGAAGGTCGCCCCGCTGTACTTGCGGGCGGAGGAGAAGGGCAGCGACTCCACGCACCGCCAGTCCTCGCTGTCCGGGTAGGCGTCGATGATCGCCTGCAGGGAGGCGTTGGGGCGCGGGTCGGACTCGCCGAGCGAGCCCAGCACCTTGCGCACGTATGTCTCGTCCACCCCGTCCAGCGACCGCAGCTCGGTGACGTCCATGCCGCCCTCGGTGAGGGTGCCGGTCTTGTCGAGGCAGACGGTGTCGATCCGGGCGAGGCCCTCGATCGCGGGGAGTTCCTGGACCAGGCACTGCTGGCGGCCCAGCCGGATCACGCCGATCGCGAAGGCGACGGACGTGAGCAGGACCAGACCCTCGGGGACCATCGGGACGATGCCGCCGACGGTCCGGGCGACGGCGTCCTTGAGTCCGTTGTTCTTGACCACGAGCTGGGTGGCGACCAGGCCGATCGCGGCCGGGACCATCATCCAGGTCACGTACTTGAGGATGGTCGAGATACCGGAGCGCAGCTCGGAGTGGACCAGCGTGAAGCGGGACGCCTCCTCGGCCAGCTGGGCCGCGTACGCCTCCCGGCCGACCCTGGTCGCGGCGAACGCGCCGCCGCCGGCCACCACGAAGGAGCCCGACATCACCTGGTCGCCGGGGCGTTTGACGACCGGGTCGGCCTCACCGGTGAGCAGCGACTCGTCGATCTCCAGGCCGTCGGCCTCGGCGCACACCCCGTCCACGACGATCTTGTCGCCGGGGCCGATCTCTATCAGGTCGTCGAGCACGATCCCGCTCGTGCTCACTTCGACGGCGGCCCCGTCCCGGCGCACGGTGGGCCGGGACTCGCCGATCACCGCCAGCGAGTCCAGGGTCTTCTTCGCCCGCCACTCCTGCACGATGCCGATGCCCGTGTTGGCGAGGATCACGAAGCCGAACAGGCTGTCCTGGATCGGCGCCACGACCAGCATGATCAGCCACAGCACACCGATGATCGCGTTGAACCGGGTGAAGACGTTGGCGCGCACGATCTCGCCGAACGAGCGGCTGCTGCGTACCGGTACGTCGTTCACCTGGCCGCGCGCGACCCGCTCCGCGACCTCGGCGGTTGTCAGGCCGGTCGTCCTGATCGGCGCCGGCAGCGGTACGGGATGCACAGGGTCGAGCTCGGCGCCCGCGTCGATGTGCTGCATGCCTTCGACGGTACGTGCGGATTTGCGCGTTCACCTGCCGAGTGCCCGGAAGATCCGACTGTGGGAGGAGCGAGGTCGTGCGCAGGTTGTAGACGCCGACACTCCTTGCCCACCCACCCGCCCGACGCGCTCCTCTGAAAAGCGGACCCCATCCTCCAGCCCGCCCGGCGTTTGAGGGCGAGGCCGTTCAGGGCGATGCGGCGGTGGGGCAAGGAGGGGTGCGGTCTGGCCGGCCTCGCGGTGATTCCCTACTCGGTCGCCGCGTGCAGCGCCTTGATCGCCGCGTCCCGCCTCTTCACGTAGTACACGCCGATCAGGCCGAGGCCGCCGCCGGCCAGGCAGGTCCAGATCCACCAGGTGTGGCCGTGGTCGGAGTACCAGCCGTAGAAGGGGAGCTGGGCCAGGAAGAGGACGAACCAGATGATCGTGCCGCCGATGATCGTCGGGACGACAGGGCCCTCAAGGGGCTCCGGTGCCTCGTGCTGGGGGGTCCACTTCGCCATGACGCTTAGCTTACGCACCTGCGTGGTCTACGCGCGGAGATAGCGATCTGGACATCATACGTTCATACTGAAACCGTTTGTGTTTGACCACTTCTGATCGTAGGAACCTCCAATGTCGACCCCGGCTTCCACTCAGGCCCCCGCCCCCGAACAGCCGGGTGCGACCCCCGCGTACGGCGCGCTGGATCGTTACTTCAAGATCTCCGAGCGGGGCAGCACCCTCGCCCGCGAGGTACGCGGCGGCTTCGCCACGTTCTTCGCGATGGCGTACATCATCGTGCTGAACCCGATCATCCTCGGCAGCGCGAAGGACATGTACGGCCACCAGCTCGACCATGGTCAGCTGGTCACCGCCACCGTCATCACCGCGGCCTTCACGACGCTGCTGATGGGCGTCATCGGCAACGTCCCGATCGCGCTCGCCGCAGGCCTCGGCGTGAACTCCGTCGTCGCGCTCCAGCTGGCACCCCGGATGTCCTGGCCGGACGCCATGGGCATGGTGGTGCTGGCCGGCATCGTCGTGATGCTGCTGGTCGCCAGCGGTCTGCGCGAGCGCGTGATGAACGCCGTGCCCTACAGCCTGCGTAAGGCGATCTCGATCGGTATCGGCCTGTTCATCATGCTGATCGGTCTGGTGGACTCCGGCTTCGTCACCCGCATCCCGGACGTCGCCCAGACCACCGTCCCGCTCCAGCTCGGCGCGGACGGTCACCTCAACGGCTGGCCGGTGCTCGTCTTCGTGCTCGGCGTGCTGCTCACCCTCGCGCTGATCGTCCGCAAGGTCTCCGGCGCGATCCTGATCTCGATCGTCGCGATGACCGTGCTCGCGCTGATCATCAATGCCGTCGCGCACGTGACGACCTGGGGCCTGACCGTCCCGAAGTGGCCCGGCAACCCGGCCGCCACCCCGGACTTCGGCCTGCTCGGCAAGGTCAGCCTCTTCGGCGGCTTCGGCAAGGTCGGCGTGCTGACCGGCATCCTCTTCGTCTTCACGGTCCTGCTGTCCTGCTTCTTCGACGCCATGGGCACGATCATGGGCGTCAGCGACGAGGCCAAGCTGACCGACGCCCAGGGCTACATGCCGGGCATCAACAAGGTCCTGTTCATCGACGGTGTCGCGGTCGCGGTCGGCGGTGCCAGCTCCTCCTCCGCCACCACCTGCTTCGTCGAGTCGACGGCCGGCGTCGGCGAGGGCGCCCGCACCGGCTTCGCCAACGTCATCACCGGCGGGCTGTTCGCCGTGGCGCTGTTCCTCACCCCCGTCGCCACGATGGTCCCGTCCCAGGCGGCCACCCCCGCGCTGTTCGCGGTCGGCTTCCTGATCCTGGCCGGGTCGATCAAGGAGATCGACTGGGCCGACCACACCCTCGCGATCCCGGCCTTCGTGACCATGGTGATGATGCCGTTCACCTACTCGATCACGAACGGCATCGGCATGGGTTTCATCACCTTCGTGCTGATGCGCCTGGCCGTCGGCCGGGCCAAGGAGGTCCCGGTCGCGATGTACGTGGTCTCGGCGGTGTTCGCCTTCTACTACCTGATGCCGGCCCTGGGCCTGACGTGACCTCCCGGGGTCAGGTGACCTTGACCTGGTCGCCGTAGAACCTCTCCGTCTCCTCGACGGCGGCCGAGAACCGCTCGTCGAAGTCGTTCCGAATGAGCGTCCGGACCACGTAGTCCTGGACGCTCATTCCCCTTTTCGCCGCATGACACCGGAGCCGGTCGAGCAGCTCCTTGTCTATCCGCAGGCTGAGCACACTGGTCCCCATGGATACGAGGGCGCCACATCCACGCGCCCGATGCGTCACTTTCCGGATCCAGCTCACTCGTACGGGTGACGATGCGGTTCAGTGGCCGAGGTCACGGGCATATCGGCGCGTCCGAGTGTCCTTAGTTAGAGTAATGAGTTACTCTAAAGACATGCCGGACCTTACCCATGGCGACGACGCGGCCGCCGTGAACTCCCTCCGCTCCGCCGTGATGCGACTCTCGCGACGGCTCAAGCACCAGCGGGTCGACGAGTCACTGAGCCCCACCGAGATGTCGGTGCTGGGCACTCTCTCCAACTGCGGCCAGGCCACCCCCGGTGAGCTGGCCCGCAAGGAGCATGTGCAGCCGCCCTCGATGACCCGCATCGTGGCGCTGCTGGAGGCCAAGGGACTGGTCCGACTGGAGCCGCATCCGGAGGACCGGCGCCAGAAGGTCGTCACCAGGACCGAACAGGCCGAGGCGATGCTCGAAGAGAGCCGCGCCAAGCGCAACGCGTTCCTGGCCGGCCTGGTCGACGGCCTCGACGAGGACGAGTGGGCGAAGCTCCGTGCCGCCGCCCCCGTGCTGGAGAAGCTCGCACACCTGTAAGTCCCCCATAGAAGGAGGAGGCGAATCCGTTTGAGTACGGGACCCGGAACACCTTCCGCCCCCGCACCGACCGCCCCTACTACCCCCGCAGCCCGCAGGTCCTCGATGTTCGGCTCGCTGAGGGTCAGGAACTACCGGCTGTTCTTCGCCGGCCAGGTCGTCTCGAACATAGGCACCTGGATGCAGCGCATCGCGCAGGACTGGCTGGTCCTCAGCCTCACCGGCTCGGCGACCGCCGTCGGCGTCACCACCGCCCTCCAGTTCCTGCCGATGCTGCTCTTCGGCCTCTACGGCGGGGTCCTGGTGGACCGTCTGAACAAGCGGCGGGCCCTCCTCGTCACCCAGACCTCCATGGCCCTCACCGGCATCGCGCTCGCGCTGCTGACCCTCTCCGGCCATGTCCAGGTCTGGCACGTCTACCTGGCCGCCTTCGTGGTCGGCCTCGCCACCGTCGTCGACAACCCGGCCCGCCAGTCCTTCGTCTCCGAGATGGTCGGCCCGGACCAGCTGCAGAACGCGGTCAGCCTGAACTCCGCGAACTTCCAGTCCGCCCGCCTGGTCGGCCCGGCCGTCGCCGGTCTCATGATCACCGGCGTGGGCACCGGCTGGGCGTTCCTCTTCAACGGCCTGTCCTTCGTCGCCCCCCTCGTCGGCCTGGTACTGATGCGGGCCCGCGAGCTGCACGTCGTGCAGCGGGCGCCGAGAGGAAAGGGCCAGCTGCGGGAGGGGCTGCGCTATGTCGCCGGGCGCCCGGACCTGACCTGGACCATCATCCTGATCGGGTTCATCGGCACCTTCGGCTTCAACTTCCCCGTCTACCTCTCCGCCTTCGCGGACGACGTCTTCCACGCGGGCGCCGGCTCCTACAGCCTCTTCAACACCCTGATGGCGGTCGGCTCCCTGGCCGGCGCCCTGCTCGCGGCCAGACGCGGCACGGCCAAGCTGCGGGTGATGCTCGCGGCGGCGGTGGCCTTCGGCGGGCTGGAGCTGGTCGCCGCGACCGCACCGTCCCTCTGGCTGTTCTCCCTGCTCATGGTGCCGATCGGGATGTTCGGCATGACGGTCAACGTCACGGCCAACACCACCGTCCAGATGGGCACCGACCCGGCCATGCGGGGGCGGGTGATGGCCCTCTACATGATGGTGTTCATGGGCGGCTCGCCCATCGGCGCGCCCATCGCCGGCTGGATCACGGACGCGTACGGCGTCCGGGCGGGCCTGGCGGTGGGCGGCGCCGTCGCGGCCGCGGCCGCCGTGGTGATCGGCCTGGTCCTGGCCCGGGTCGGCAACCTCCGCCTGTCGGTCGGCTGGCACGGCGGCCACCCCCGGGTGGGGTTCGTGCCCAGAGAGCCGGCAGAGCAGCAGGAACAGCTGGCACCGGCGGCGTGAGAGCCGCCTGAGACACGTACGGACCACGTACGGACCACGTACGGACGGGTACTGGCCCGGAGGCGGACTACAGCCTCCGGGCCAGTACCTGTCCCGGCCAGCTGTCGTCGCCCGCGACGGCGACGGTGAAGGTCTCGGTCGGGGTGAAGCCGTTGCTCTCGTAGAAGGCGACCAGCTTGCGGTCGTCGCCCGCGTAGCAGTCGACACGGAGCAGCGAGATCCCGGCCCGGCGGGTCTCCGCGGCCGCGTGGGCGAGCAGCGCGGCGCCGACGCCGGTGCCCTTGAACCGGCGGTCCGAGGACAGGATGTGGATGTACCGCTCGGGCTCGTCGACGGGCGCGAGGTAGGGGCCGGGCGCGTCGGTGAGGGTGAGGGTGGCGGCCGGGATCCCGTCGTACTCGGCGATGTACGGGCTGCCTTCGGCGAAGTACCGCGTGATCATCGCCACGGCCCTCGGATTCTCCGACCAGGGTGTGGTCCCCCACTGCCTGGTCCGGCCCTGGGACACCAGCCACTCCACGGCGCTGTCGAACATCCCGAGGACCGCCGGTATGTCGTCGGCGCGGCCGTCCCGGATCCTGATCTTCCCGTTGCTCTCCGTGCTCACCATGCAGTGATTCATGCCGTCGTGACGTCCTGCGCGCAACCGTTTTTTTGGCAGGGTTGCCCCATGAGACTCTTCGCAGCCGTGCTGCCCCCGCCGGAGGTGGCCGCCGAACTCGCCGCCGAGGTCGACAGGTTGAAGCGGCTGCCGGGTGCGGAGGCGCTGCGCTGGACCGGGCGCCCCGGCTGGCACTACACGCTCGCGTTCTACGGCGAGGTCGAGGACGACGTCGTACCGGCCCTGTCGGAGCGCCTCGCCCGTGCGGCCCACCGCACCCCGCCCTTCGCGCTGGCCGTCGCGGGCGGCGGGCAGTTCGGACACGGCAGGGCGCTGTGGGCGGGCGCCGACGGCGACCTGGACACCCTCCGCCTGCTGGCCGACCGCGCGGAGGCGGCGGCCCGGAAGGCGGGCCTGCCGATGGGGGAGCACCGCCGTTACAAGGCCCACCTGACGGTGGCCCGCAGCCGGGACGCGCTGGAGGTACGGCCGTACGTCGCGCTGCTCGCGGAGTTCGCGAGCCGGAGCTGGACGGTCGGGGAGCTGGCGCTGGTGCGCAGCAATCTGCCGGTGTCCGGGGTGCCGGGGGAGCAGCCGCGGTACGAGGTGGTCGACTGCTGGGGGCTCGGAGCGGGCGGTTAGGCTCGTTGCCGTGGACCCGAAGACCCGGAACCGGATCATGGCCGGTGCGCTTGTTTTGTTGTTCGTGGTGGTGGCGGTGGCGTCTGCCATGCGGTGAGAGCCGATGGGGAACTGCGGCCGGTTCCCGACCGCGGGTGGTCGGTGGCCGGTCGCGCAGTTCCCCGCGCCCCTGACGGGGCGCTGACCCTGAGGCCGGCTACCAGGCGAAGGCCTCCGGGGACGGGCCCGGGCCCGGGAAGATCTCGTCCAGGCCCGCCAGGAGCTCCGTGCTCAGTTCCAGCTCCACGGCCCGCAGCGCCGAGTCCAGCTGTTCTCCGGTGCGCGGGCCGACGATCGGGCCGGTGACGCCGGGGCGGGTGAGCAGCCAGGCCAGGGCGGCCTCGCCGGGCTCGATCCCGTGCTTGTCGAGGAGGTCCTCGTAGGCCTGGATCTGGGCGCGTGAGGTCGGGTTGGCGAGGGTGTCGGCGGCCCGGCCGCTCGCCCGGCGGCCGCCCGAGATCTCCTTCTTGATGACCCCGCCCAGCAGGCCGCCCTGAAGCGGCGACCAGGGGATGACCCCGAGGCCGTACTCCTGCGCGGCCGGGATGACCTCCATCTCGGCGCGGCGCTCGGCGAGGTTGTAGAGGCACTGCTCGCTGACCAGCCCGATGGTCCCGCCGCGCCGGGCGGCGATCTCGTTGGCCTGGGCGATCTTGTACCCGGGGAAGTTCGAGGAACCCACGTAAAGGATCTTGCCCTGCTGGACCAGTACGTCGATCGCCTGCCAGATCTCCTCGAAGGGAGTCCGCCGGTCGACGTGGTGGAACTGGTAGACGTCGATGTAGTCGGTCTGCAGCCGCTTGAGGCTGGCGTCGACCGCGCGCCGGATGTTCAGCGCGGAGAGCTTGTCGTGGTTGGGCCAGGCGTCGCCGTCGGCGGCCATGTTGCCGTACACCTTGGTGGCGAGCACGACCTTGTCGCGGTGGACGGGGCTCTTGGCGAACCAGTTGCCGATGATCTCCTCGGTCCGGCCCTTGTTGTCACCCCACCCGTACACGTTGGCGGTGTCGAAGAAATTGATGCCGGCGTCCAGCGCCGCGTCCATGATCGCGTGACTGTCGGCCTCGTCTGTCTGCGGGCCGAAGTTCATGGTGCCGAGGACGAGTCGGCTGACCTTGAGTCCGGTACGTCCGAGCTGCGTGTACTTCATGGTCACCCAGCCAACGGCGTGGAGTGCGCTCTAGGCAAGGACTTCGGGTCGGTCGGCCGGGGTGCGGGTTCCGGAACCGGACGTTCGGGGAGGCCACCCGTGCCCGGGCGAGGCGCGGTACCTCCGGCGAACGGAGTCGGCTGCCGGCCCGGGCGGGAGAGCTAGTCGGTCGGGAACTTGTCGGTCTTGAGGACGAGGTCGACCACCGTGCCGGTCAGGTCGATGTCGGTGCCGAAGTCCACCCGCGTCGGTTCGTCGTAGTCGCCGTCCTTGGGGTCGGTGTAGACGAGGCAGCGACCCTGGTAGGGGTCGGCGACGACATAGACGGGGACCTCGGCGGTCGCGTAGGCGGTCCGCTTCGGGCCGTAGTCGTTGGCGGCCGTGCCCTGAGAGATCACCTCGGCGACGAACTCCACATCCTGGTAGCGCCAGTGACCCTTGTCGTCCTGCTTGGCCGAATCCTTGAGCAGGGCCACGTCCGGGCAGAAGCCGTTCTCGTGGCCGGGGAAGTCGATGCGGACGTCCGAGAACACCATGACGTCCTCTCCGAACCTGCGTTCAAGGGCCAGCAGGAATCGGCGAATGATCTGCCAATGCGTGTTCCGCTGCGGTGTCATGTGAACGCTGCCCTCGACGATCTCGACCCTGAATCCTTCGGGGACGGGCATCCGCTCAAGGCGCTCGAACCACTCGTCCAAGCGCTCGGTGTTGGCGTCGGCGTCGGCCATCTCGATCCTGTCTTCCAAGACGGTCATCGTGGCGCTCCTCCCCGGCCACTCCACGGACGGGAGCGGCCGCGCTGTACAACGATACGCACGGTGACCGGGGAACGGCGGAATTCGGTCAGCCCGTTCCCGCCTCGTACTCCTGACCGACCCCCCACCCCTGCCACATCGCCTCCGCGAACGCCTCCGCGATCCGGTGTTCGCCGTTCGCGTTCGGGTGGGTGCCGTCGTAGGTGTCCGTATGGATGTCGTACGACTCCGGCGGCGAGGCCATGAGGATCGGGGAGCGGGGCTCGTCCAGGTCGGCCGCCGCCTTCGCCAGCAACTCGTTGAAGAGGGCCACCTGTTCCGCGAACGGCCCGTCCGACGTGGCGCGGATGTTCGGGATCACCGGCAGCAGCACCATGCGGATGCCCGCCCTGGCCTGCCGCGCGTTCGCGACGAAGTCGCGCATGTTCGCCGCCGTCTGCTCCGCGTTCGTGTAGAAGCCCAGGTCGATCAGGCCGAGGGAGACGAGGAGGACGTCGGCGCGGCAGGAGCGCACCGCCTCCCCGATCAGCGGCGCCATGTGCAGCCAGCCCTCGCCCCAGCCGGCCAGGTGGGCGCGGGGGAAGTCGGGGTCGGCGTAGGAGTACGAGACGGGCGCCTCGGCCAGCTTGTCGTACAGCGTCTCGCGCGGCCCGACCAGCGTGAAGGGGCCGCCGTACGTCTCGCACAGGTGCTGCCACATGCGGTACCGCCAGGTGTGTTCGCCCGCGCTGCCGATGGTCATCGAGTCCCCGACGGGCATGAACCTGAGCATCCGCTCATGATGGACGATCAGAGGGAGGGGTGGGGTGTGAGGACCGACACGTCCCCCGCGGCCGGACACAGCACGGGATGGCAGGCTTGGGCCCATGCGTCCACGATCGCTCGCCCTCCTCGCCGGTGTCCTGCTCACGGGTGCCCTCGCCGCCGCGCCCGCCTCCGCCGCCGACGGCACCGGCGACAAGGGGTTCACGATCACGGATCCGCGCATCGCCGAGTCCAGCGGTCTCGCCGCCTCGCACCTGCACCCCGGCATCTACTGGACGCACAACGACAGCGGCGACGGGCCTTACATCTACGCCGTCGACAGCGCGACCGGGAAGACCGTCGCGAGGATCACGCTCAGCGGTGTCGGCACGCCCCGTGACGTCGAGGCCATCTCCATCGGCCCCGACAACCAGATCTACGTCGGCGACATCGGCGACAACCTCGACGGCAGCTGGCCGTACGTCTGGATCTACCGGCTGCCCGAGCCGAAGAAACTGGTCGACCAGACCGTCCGGGCCACGCAGTACGTCGTCAAGTACTCCAACGGCGCGCGGAACGCCGAGTCGCTGATCGTCCACCCCAAGACCGGGCGGGTGTACATCATCGACAAGAAGGAGGACGGCGGGCATCTGTACGAGGGCCCGGCGACCCTTTCCCCGACGGGTACGAACATCTTCAAGCCCGTCGCCGCGGTCGACCTCTGGGCCACCGACGCCGCCTTCTCGCCCGACGGAGAGCAGCTCGCCGTACGCGGCTACTTCGGCGGCATCTACTACGACTGGAACGGCGGCGCGATCAAGCGTGAGGGGCGGCTCGACGTGCCGCTCCAGAAGCAGGGCGAGTCGGTCAGCTACTCCGCCGACGGCACCAGGCTGATGTACGGGAGCGAGGGGGCCGACAGCCCGGTGCAGGCCGAGGACGTGCCAGGGGGGTCGGGCAAGGCGTCGCCGTCGGGTGGCGGGAGTTCGGCGGCCGCGAGCAAGGACGACAGCGGGTCCGTGGGGGGCGGGGCCAAGGTCGGTGCCGTCGTCGTCGGGGTCGCCCTGCTCGCTTTTTTTGGCCTGCGGCGGCTGCGGCGCCCGACTGCGCGCCGTCACTGACCCCTCTCCGTGCGTCACCCGTCCGGCTCACCGGCACGGCGGCGGCGCGCCGGTCCCTGCAGGCTGGGAAACGTCCCGCGGGACGGGGGCGGCAACAGGCGATCGGGTCCCGCTTCACGGAATGGGAGCACCCATGCGCCGCAACGTCCTGCGCCTGGCCGGGAACGTCTGCCTGCTCACGGCAGCCCTGGGCCTGACCGTCCCGGTGACCGCCGGCACCGCCACCGCCGAGCCCACCCGGACGGTCCGGGCCGCGGCCGCCGCCCTCCCGCAGTTCCGCTCGGTCAGGCTGCCGATCAGCGGCACCTTCACCGGCCCGAGCGAGAGCATCGCGGTCAAGGGCACCCTCGACGTCACCGTCATCACCCTCCCCAACGCCGCCGGCGGCGGCACCGCCCAGATCATCAGCAGCCTGGACGACACCACCGGTACCGGCCTCACCAGCAACGGGAAGTACTACCTCGTCGGTGCCCAGCGGATCAACGCCCCCTTCTCGGCGGCGGCGACCACGACGCTCAACGTCAAGCCGACCTTCCTGCTGGTCCCGCCCACGGGCGCGCCCAGCAGGGTCCAGCCCGTCACGGTCACGGTCACCGTCGCCAGCACCGGGGCGATCGGCGCCATCAGCGCCACGGTCGGCCCCTGACGCCGGGCACGGCCGGCCACCGCCCGGGACGGGGGTGTGCCGGCGGTGACGTGCGCGGCGCGTGAGGCGGTGGTCGTCACCCGGGTGGCGGACCGCGATGCCCGAAATACACGGCTCTGGGCGCCGGTGCAGCAGGCTGTTCCCGCCGGTCGTCGACAGGGGCGGCCGGACACCGCACCACGACGGCTGATGGAGCTGACATGTCCCACGTGCCCGCCGACCTCCGCTACACCGACGACCACGAGTGGATCCGCACCGAGGCCGACGGCAGCCTGGCCGTCGGCATCACCGATCACGCGCAGAAGAACCTCGGCGACATCGTCTTCTTCGAGCTGCCCGAAGTCGGCAGGAAGATCCAGGCGGGTCACCCCGTCGGCACGGTGGAGTCGGTCAAGGCGGCGTCCGACATCTTCAGTCCGTTCGACGGCGAGGTGATCGCGGTCAACCAGGACGTCGTGGAGAGCCCCGAGGACGTCAACGCCGAGCCCTACGGCATGTGGCTCTTCAAGATCAGGGCCAAGGGCGGGGCGTCGTCCAACGGGCTGCTCGACGCCAAGGCGTACCAGAAGCTCGTCGACGGGGAGTGAAAGCCCGAGGGGCGCCCGGTGTACCCGCACCGGGCGCCCCTCGTCGTGCCCGGCGCTCAGCCCCGCACCGGCATGATCCCGTGCAGGCGGCGTGGTTTGGGGGCGTCCAGCAGGCTGACGCCGTTGTAGACGCGGCTCTTGACGAAGAGCACGGGAGCGGCGACGAACGTGACGAAGACCGAGATGACGCTGACCGGGAACAGGGTGGGCAGCGACTGGCCCTCGGGCAGCGTCTTGCCGCCCTCGTGGACGGCGTAGGCGAAGGCCGCGAAGAAGACGATCGCGCAGAGGGCGGCCAGGGTCCGCAGGACGACCCTGGTCCGGCGGGTGCGGGCCTCGGTGCGGACCTCGGCCAGCAGGGACGCGTCGCAGACGGGGCAGGTGAGCTCCACGGTCTGCTTGCCGGACTGCGGCCGGCGTACCCGGAAGACGTTGTCCTTCCAGATGATGCGGCGGGTGCGGACGAGGAAGCCCGTGACCTTGTCGCTCAGGATGTGGCGCACCGCTACCTCGACGGTGCCCGGTATCGGTCTGTTCATGTACGCGTGGATCTCCTTCGTCGCATGGGGCACACAGTGTCCGGTGTGCGACGAAGGAGACTCAACTGTCCGCGGCAGGCTTTGCCTTGATCATGCCTGCCGGGTAAACCAGCAGCTTGTTACGGGAGTTGCCGGTCCCTTACAGCTTCTCGATCACGTAGTCGACGCACTTCGTCAGCGCCTCGACGTCCGCCGGGTCGATCGCCGGGAACATCGCGATGCGCAGCTGGTTGCGGCCGAGCTTGCGGTAGGGCTCGGTGTCGACGATGCCGTTGGCGCGCAGCACCTTGGCGACGGCGGCCGCGTCGATCTCGTCGGCGAAGTCGATCGTGCCGATGACCTGCGAGCGCTTGGCCGGGTCGGCGACGAACGGGGTGGCGTACTTGCTCTCCTCCGCCCACGTGTACAGGCGGGTCGAGGAGTCCTTCGTACGGCCGGTGGAGAAGGCGAGGCCGCCCTGGCCGTTCAGCCACTCCAGCTGCTGGTTGAGCAGGAAGAGGGTGGCGAGGGCCGGGGTGTTGTACGTCTGGTTCTTGCGGGAGTTGTCGATCGCCGTGGGGAGGCTGAAGAACTCCGGGACGTGGCGGCCGGACGCGTGGATGCGCTCGGCGCGCTCGATCGCGGCCGGGGAGAAGACGCCGATCCACAGGCCGCCGTCGGAGGCGAAGGACTTCTGCGGGGCGAAGTAGTACACGTCGGTCTCGGCGATGTCGACCGGGAGGCCGCCGGCGCCGGAGGTGGCGTCCACGAGGACCAGCGCGCCCTCGTCGGCGCCCGCGACCCGCCTGATCGGCATGGCGACACCGGTCGAGGTCTCGTTGTGCGTGAACGCGTACGCGTCGACGCCCGCCTCGGCCTGCGGCTCCGGGTGGGTGCCCGGGTCGGAGGCGATGACGGTGGGCTCGGCCAGCCAGGGGGCGAGCTTGGCGGCCTTGGCGAACTTGGACGAGAACTCGCCGAAGTTCAGGTGCTGCGACTTGTTGTCGATCAGGCCGTGGGTGGCGACGTCCCAGAAGGCGGTGGAGCCGCCGTTGCCGAGGACGACCTCGTAGCCCTCCGGCAGGGAGAACAGGGCGCTGATGCCCTCGCGGACCTGGCCGACCAGGTTCTTCACCGGGGCCTGGCGGTGGGAGGTGCCCAGCAGGGAGGTACCGGTGGCGGCCAGCGCGTCCAGCGCTTCCGTCCGCACCTTGGAGGGGCCCGCGCCGAAGCGTCCGTCGGCGGGCTTGATGTCAGCGGGGATCTGGATGTCAGCCACGGGGTGAGGTTAGCCGGTGGAGGAAACCTGGGTGAAACCTCGTCCGTCGGGTGAGACGCGTGGGTGTGCGCCCGTGCGGTCCATATCGCCGGCCGGGCTGATTGAGTGGACGCATGTCGGAATTCTCGGAGCTCGAGGCGGAACTGCGCGGCGCCGTCCGGGGTGAGGTCGGCTTCGATGTCACGTCCCGGGCGCTGGTCACCATGGACGCGTCCAATTACCGGCGGGTTCCGGTGGGAGCGGTGGCCCCTCGGGACGCGGACGACGTGGCGGCCGTACTGGAGGTGTGCCGGACCCACGGCGTGCCGGTGGTCGCCCGGGGCGGCGGCACCTCGATCGCGGGGCAGGCGACCGGCACGGGCGTGGTCCTGGACTTCACCCGGCACATGAACCGGCTCCTCGCCCTCGACCCGGCCACCCGTACGGCCGTCGTCCAGCCGGGGCTGGTCCTGGACCGTCTCCAGGAGGCCGCGGCCCCGCACGGCCTGCGCTTCGGCCCGGACCCCTCCACGCACGGCCGCTGCACGCTCGGCGGGATGATCGGCAACAACTCCTGCGGGTCGCACAGCGTGGCCTGGGGTACGACGGCGGACAGCGTCCGGGAGCTGGACGTGATCACCGCGCGGGGCCGGCGGCTGCGGCCGGGGCGGGACTGGGCCGGGGCACCGCGAGGGCTGCGGGAGCTGGTGGAGGGGGAGTTGGCGCGGCTGCGCACGGGCTTCCCGGACCTCCCCCGCCGTATCTCCGGCTACGCCCTGGACGCTCTCCTCCCCGAGAAGGGCGCGGACGTCGCCCGCTCCTTCTGCGGTTCGGAGGGCACGCTCGGGATCGTCACGGAGGCGACCGTAGGGCTCGTGGAGTCGCCGCGCGCGCGTGCGCTGGCCGTGCTGGGGTACGCCGACGAGAGCGCGGCGGCGGAGGCGGCGGCGGGGCTGCTGGGCTGTGCACCGCTGACGGTGGAGGGCATGGCGGCCGACCTGGTGCCGTCCGCCACGGGCCTTCCGCGGGGCGGCGCGTGGCTGTTCGTGGAGACCGGCGGGGAGTCGGCGGCGGAGGCACGCGCGCGTGCGGAGGCGGTCGTGCGGGCGGCGGATGTCCTGGACTCGCTGGTCGTCACGGACGCGGCCGGGCAACGCGCGCTCTGGCGCATCCGCGAGGACGCGGCCGGTACGGCGACGCGGCTGCCGGACGGCAGCGAGGCCTGGCCGGGGTGGGAGGACTGCGCGGTACCACCGGCCCGCCTGGGCGCGTACCTGCGTGACTTCCGTGCCCTGCTGACCGCGCACGGTCTGCGCGGCACCCCCTACGGCCACTTCGGCGACGGCTGTGTCCACGTCCGTATCGACTTCGACCTGCTGAGCGAGGCGGGCGTGGCCCGTTTCCGCCGCTTCTCGGAGGAACTCGCGGACGTGGTGGTGGCGCACGGCGGCTCCCTGTCCGGGGAGCACGGGGACGGCCAGGCGCGGGCGGAACTCCTTCCGAAGATGTACGGCGACGAACTGGTGGCGCTCTTCGCGCGGGCGAAGGGGATCTGGGACCCGGACGACCTCCTCAACCCGGGCGTACTGGTCAGGCCCGCCCCCCTGGACGCGAACCTCCGCTTCGCCGTCCTGCCCCGCGAGCCGGTGCCGGTGGCCTTCGGCTACCCCGCCGACGGCGGCGACTTCTCGGCGGCGGTCCGCCGCTGCGTGGGCGTGGCGAAGTGCCGTACGACCGGGCCGTCCGGCGCATCCGTCATGTGCCCGTCCTTCCGGGCCACCGGCGAGGAGGAGCACTCGACACGCGGCCGGGCCCGGCTGCTGCACGAGATGCTGGCGGGCGAGCTGGTGACGGACGGCTGGCGCTCGACGGAGGTCCGGGACGCCCTCGACCTCTGTCTGTCCTGCAAGGGCTGCCGGTCGGACTGCCCGGTCGGGGTGGACATGGCCACGTACAAGGCGGAGTTCCTGCACCAGCACTACGCGGGCCGGCGCCGCCCGGCAGCCCACTACAGCATGGGATGGCTGCCGAGGTGGCTGCGCCTGGTGGCCCGGACCCGCACGGCGGCGGTCGTCAACACGTTCGCCTCCGTACGACCGCTGGCGGCGCTCGCCAAGCGGCTGGGCGGCATCGCACCGGAGCGGAGGATCCCGCGCCTCGCGGCCGAGCCCTTCAGCCGGTGGGAGCGGCGGCGGCAGCGCGGGCGCCTGCGCGCGTGGCGGGCGCAGGCGCGGGCGGGACGGCGGCCGGACCTCCCGGGGCGGATGGCGTTCCTGTGGCCGGACACCTTCACGGAGCATCTGTCGCCGCAGGTGGGCCGGGCGGCCGTACGGGTGCTGGAGGCGGCGGGCGTGGGGGTGGTGCAGCTGCCGGCACGGCGGTGGAAGGCACGGCGATCGGACGCAGGCGGGCTGGACGGCTACGGCATGTCCCTGCTGAATCCGCGCCGGACCCGCGCCTGCTGCGGCCTCACGTACCTCTCGACGGGCCAACTGGACCGGGCCCGCGCGGTGTTGCGCGAGACGCTGGACCTGCTCGAGCCGTTTCTGCTGCTGCCGTCGGACCTGGACGTGGACGCGGGCGCGGGCCCCGACCCGGAGCCGGAGCCGGAGCCGGACGACGAGTTTCCGTACCCCCCGCCGTTCGTCGTCCTGGAGCCCAGCTGTGCTGCCGCCCTCCGTGCCGACCTGCCGGAGCTGCTTCCGGACGACCCCCGGGCGGCCCGTCTCGCCGCGAGGGTGCTCACCTTCGCGGAGGCGCTGGAACGCCTGGCCCCCGACTGGTCCCCGCCCCGCCTGGAGCGCCCGGTCACCGGGCAGACCCACTGCCACCAGCACGCGGTGCTCGGCGACGCCCCGGACCGCCGTCTCCGCGAGGCCGCCGCCCTCACCGGCGACCTGGTCGGCGGCTGCTGCGGCCTGGCAGGCAACTTCGGCTTCGAGAAGGGCCACTTCGAGGTGTCGAAGGCCTGCGCGGAGGATCAGCTGCTGCCGGCGGTGCGGGCGGCGGAGCCGGGCACGGTGGTCCTCGCCGACGGCTTCTCGTGCCGGACGCAGCTGGAGCAACTGGCCGGGGTGCGGGGGAGACACCTGGCGGAGGTGCTGGCGGAGGGGCTGGAGGGGGAGGGGAAGTGACGGGCGACGCAACCGAGTCGGGCCGGGTGGCGGTGCTCTCGGACATCCACGGGGTGCTACCGGCGCTGGAGGCGGTGCTGGCGGAGCCGGACGTGGCCACGGCCGACCGCATCGTCCTCACCGGCGACATCACGGCGGGCCCGCAGCCCGCCGAGACGATCGACGCGCTGCGCGCACTGGGCGACCGGGTGCTGTGGCTGTCGGGGAACGCCGACCGGGAGCTGGTGGAGTACCGCAGGGGAGAGCGCGCCGAGATCCCGGACCCGATAGGCCCGTTCGCGGCGGACGCGCTCCGCGACGACCAGGTCGACTTCCTGGCCGCCCTCCCAGGGACGGCCACCCTGACGATCCGGGGCCTCGGCCGGGTCCTCTTCTGCCACGCGACCCCGCGCGACGACGAGGAGATCGTGCTGGTCGACTCCCCTCTGGACCGCTGGGCGGAGGTCTTCTCCGCCGTCGCCCCCGACATCGGCACGGTCGTCTGCGGCCACACCCACATGCCCTACATCCGCCTCGCCCACGGCCGCCTGGTCGTCAACCCCGGCAGCGTCGGCATGCCGTACGGCCGCCCCGGCGCCCACTGGTGCCTCCTCGGCCCCGGCACCGACCTGCGCGTCACGCCGTACGACATCCCGGCGGCCGTCGCCCGGGTCGTGGCGGAGTGCGCCTACCCCGGGATCGGGGAATGGGCCGACTACTTCCTGCGGGCCCGGGCGTCGGACGGGGAGGCGCTCGGGGTGTTCGGGGCGGCGCGATAGCGGGCGAGGGCCTCGCGGGCGTCCGGGACGAAGGAGTCGCGGGCGGCCAGGGCGGAGAGTTCGGAGTCCGTCACCCATGCGTGCCAGGCGACCTCCGAGGGGTCGGGGCGGACCGGTCCCGTGACGACGACCTCGTGCAGGCCGAGCCAGTAGGGGGAGATCGCGCCCTCGCACCGGAACTTGAGCACGAAGCGGGGCCGGGCCGGGACGCCCAGTTCCTCGGCCAGTTCCCGTGCGGCGGCCTCCTCGTACGACTCACCGGTGTCCACGGCCCCGCCGAGCATCCAGTTGACCTGCCCGGCGAAGCGGGGGTGGGTGTCGGCCCTGCGGTGCACGAGGAACCGCCCGTCGGCGTCCCGGCACACGACCGTCGCGATCCGGTGCAGCAGCCGGTGCCGGATCGCCGCACCCCGCTCCACCACACCCACCACTTGATCCCACTCGTCCACCTGATCGACCAGTTCACCCATGGCGACACGATGGCAGGCGCGGGAGTGGTAGGGAGGGGAGATGACCGGCCGACTACCGCTGGACGAGCAACTAGACGCCCTGCGCGAGGTGTTGTGCCGTAACGACGTCCTCGTGGAGGTGCTGGAGCGGGGTGCGGCACTCGGGCTGCCCGGGTGGTACGTGACGGCGGGGTGCCTCTTCCAGACCGTGTGGAACGTCGTGACCGGCAGGCCGGCGGGTGCCGGGATCAAGGACTACGACCTCTTCTACTTCGACGGCGGTGACCTGTCGTGGGAGGCCGAGGACCGGGTGATCCGGCGCGGACGGGATGCGTTCGCCGGGGTGGCGGCCGAGGTCGAGATACGGAACGAGGCCCGGGTGCACCTCTGGTACGAGGAGAAGTTCGGGGTGCCGTGTCCGCCGTACGAGTCGGCCGAGGCCGCGATCGACAGCTTCGCGGCGACGACCTGCTGCCTCGGCGTCCGGCTGGAGGCGGGCGGCCGGTGGCGGGTGTACGCCCCGCACGGCCTGTCGGACGTGTTCAACCTCGTCGTCCGACCCAATCCACTGCTCGCGCCGCGGGCCGTCTACGAGGAGAAGACGGCCCGTTGGCGCGAGCAGTGGCCCGAGCTGACGGTTCTGGAGTGGCCGCCGGTCAGATGATGAACGTGGGTTGTTCGGTGATGCCCAGGAGGGTGCGGCCGTAGATCTCGCGGGCGAGGTCGGGGTTGACGACGCCGTGCCGGGAGGCGGTGCCGAGGTCGCGCCAGATGCGCTGGAGGGGGTTGGTCAGGGCGAAGGTGCTCGCGCCGGAGACGGAGACGAGGCGGTCCACGGCCTCGCGGGTGCGGATCGCGGCGACGGCCGTGTCCATGCGGACCCGGGCCCGCTGCTCGACCGTCAGCTGCCGGGCCCCGGCGGCGGCCTGGTCGAGGTCGTCGGCGGCCCGGTAGGCGTGCAGCTGGGCGGTGTCGACGAGGGACGCCGCGTCGGCGACGGCGAGCTGGACGCTCGGGGAGTCGGCCAGGCGCTCGTAGACGGTCAGGGACATGGGCTTGCGGGCCGCGGTGTCGAGGGTCAGGTCCAGGGCGGCCCGGGCCATGCCGAGCATGGGGGCGACGACGGTGAGCGCGAGCATCGAGGCGATCGCGACGGCGTTGCGGGGCTCGCCCTCGTACCGGGTGGCGTAGGCCCCGGCCAGGACCGCGCCCATGTCGAGCGTCCGGTGGGCCGGCACCCGTACCTGGTCGGCGACGATGGTGTTGCTGCCGGTAGCGGCCATGCCCGCCACGTGCCAGGTGTCCTCGACCGTCACCTCCGCCACCGGCACCAGGGCGATCACCGGCGGCTGGTCCGGGGCACCGGGAGCGATCGCCAGGGTCACCCAGCCGGCGTGGTCGATGCCCGAGGCCCAGCCCCACCGGCCCGACAGGAGGAGATCGCCGTTCTCGGCGGTGGCCGCGGAGCCCGACGGGGTCAGCGACGCGGCGACCGCCACGTCGGGGTCCTGGCCCCAGACCTCCTGACGGGCCCGCTCGTCCATCAGCGAGGCGACCAGGCCGCCCCCGGTGTAGATGTTCGCGATCCAGGCGGCGGAGGCGTCGCCGCGGGCCAGTTCGGCCGTCACCTCCATGGACGTACGCACCCCGGACCCGAAGCCGCCGAAGACACACGGGGTGCCGAGGCGGAACATGCCGCCCTCGCGCAGCGCACGTGCCGCGTCGTCCGACACCCGGCGCAACCGTTCGCTCTCCTGGGCCTGCCCGGCGAGAATGGGGACGAGCTTTCCGGCCGTCGCCGTCAGCTCGGCGCGGACGCCGGCCTCGTCGGCCGGCGACGGGGAGGACAACGGCGCAGCGGACAGCGGCGCAGCGGACAGCGGCGCAGCGGACAGGGGCAGGTTCACAGCAGGCTCCACTCAGGTGCGGGGACGCTCATTGCGCTGGCAGCAGCGTAGGAAGCGGGACCCGGCGCCAGAAGGAACATCGGCGCCACGATGGGGGGATACGGGTGACACGGACGGAGCCGGTCGACGGGGCGCCATGGCGGAACCGGGCGTCCATCGCCGTACCGCTGCAACACCCCCACCGGCAGGACCTCCTGCACGAACAGTGGCAGCGCCGCTTCGGCCACCTCGCCCACGTACGGCAGCTGCGGCTGCCCGCCGACCGCACGGCCGGCATGCACCGCACCCGGGTGGAGCGCCGCCTGGTCGGCGACGTCGCGGTCAGCCGGCAGTTCAGCGACCCCATAGCGGGCGTCTCGGGTCACGGGGACGCCGACGGACGCGCCGACCTCGTCGCCGTCCACATCATCCGCAGCGGCAGCCTGTACATCGAGAACACCGCCCGGCGGGCCGACCTCGGCCCCGGCACCCTGTGCATACGCGACCTGCACTCCCGCTGGCGCTTCGCCTACACGGCACCCACCGACAGCCGGGTGCTCCTCCTGCCCAGGGCCGCCCTGCTCGGCCAGCTGCACCGGACCCGGCTGCCGGCCCTGACCGTCGCCCCCGCCACCGCTCCCGAGTCCCGGCTGCTGCTCGCCCATCTCGACACCGCCTGGGCCCTCTCGGAACACCTCGGCCCGGCGGGCACCCACGCGGCGGGCGCCGCGCTGTCGCTGCTGCTGACCGGGCTCATCGACACCCACGCCCCCACCGCGGCTCCCGCCCACGCCACCGCGCCCGCCCCTGAGCAGACACTGCGGGCCGCGGCCACGGCCTACGCCGACCGGCGGCTGCGGGACCCCGGCCTCACCCCCGCCGCCATCGCCCGAGCGCTGCACGTCTCCGTCCGCACCCTCCACCGTGCCTTCGCCGACGGCGAGAGCGTCATGGCCTACGTACGCCGACGCCGTCTCGAAGGCGCCCGCCGGGAGCTGGACCACCCCGGGGGTGCGTACACCGTCGCCGACGTCGCCTCCCGCTGGCAGTTCGCCGACCCCAGCCACTTCCGCCGCGCCTACCGCAACACGTACGGGCAGCCGCCCCGCAGGCCCTAGGTACCGGACACCTCCTCGGCCGACACGCCTTCACCCACCCGCGCGGCGAAACGGTTCCCGGCGGGCCCGCGTCTGTTGTCCTTGAAGCCGACGCCGACCTGCCCAGGAGCACCGCCCATGACAGCAGCCCTCCGTCTCCAGCCCATCTCCCGTGCCGAGCATCTCGCCTTCGTGGGCTCCCGGCCCTCCGTGAGCCATATGCAGCTGCCGTCGTGGGGGGACGTGAAGCCCGACTGGGAGGCGGAGAGCCTCGGGTGGTTCGACGGGGAGGGGCGGGTCGTCGGGGCCGGGCTGGTGCTGTTGCGGGCGGTGCCCAGGGTGAAGCGGTATCTGGCGTATCTGCCGGAGGGGCCCGCCATCGACTGGCACGACCCCGAGCTCGACCGGTGGCTCGATCCGCTGCTGGCGTACCTGAAGGGGCGCGGGGCGTTCGCCGTGAAGATGGGGCCGCCGGTCGTCGTACGGCGGTGGAGCGCGGAGGCGGTGAAGGAGGCCATCGCCGATCCGGCCACCCGGCGGCTGGGGGACGCCGAGCCGACGTCGTACGACGCCCGTGCCGCGGACCTCGCCGAACGGCTGCGCCGGACCGGGTGGCGGCAGGCGGAGCCGGGCGGGGAGGAGGGGTTCGCGGCCGGGCAGCCCCGGTATGTGTTCCAGGTGCCGTTCGCGGGGCGGTCGTTGGACGACATCCAGCGCGGGCTCAACCAGCAGTGGCGGCGCAACGTGAAGAAGGCGGAGAAGGCGGGCGTCAAGGTGGTGCGGGGCGGGTACGAGGACCTGCCCGCCTTCTACGCCCTGTACACGGAGACCGCCGAGCGCGACCGCTTCATCGCGCGCCCCCTCTCCTACTTCCAGCGCATGTGGACCGCGCTCACCGCCGAACACCCCGACCGCATGCGCCTCTACCTCGCCCACCACGACGGCGACATCCTCGCCGCGGCCACCATGCTCACCGTCGGCGACCACGTCTGGTACTCCTACGGCGCCTCCACCGGCCGCAGGCGCGAGGTCCAGCCCAACAACGCCATGCAGTGGCGGATGATGTGCGACGCCCACGAACTCGGCGCCGCCGTATACGACTTCAGGGGCATCACCGACACCCTGGAGGAGTCCGACCACCTGCTGGGGCTGCTCCGCTTCAAGGTGGGGGCCGGCGGCGAGGCGGCCGAGTACGTCGGAGAGTGGGACTTCCCGCTCAACAAGCTGCTCCACAAGGCGTTCGACCTCTACATGGCCCGCCGCTGAGGCCCGCCCGGCCCGCCTTCATAAGCTGGCTCTCAGGTTCATAAGAGAACTCTCAGCTTCAGGGTCGTTATACAGCTGTTACCTAGGTATTCACAGCACCTGCTTGCCGTTTGCGAACCGACTTTGCCGTTGCTTGGGATCTAGGCCGTGTAAGTTCATCGGTGTCGGGCGGCGGGGATTGCCGA
The DNA here is from genome assembly GCF_019091475.1 of Streptomyces sp. GbtcB6. Classification (NCBI taxonomy): domain Bacteria; kingdom Bacillati; phylum Actinomycetota; class Actinomycetes; order Kitasatosporales; family Streptomycetaceae; genus Streptomyces; species Streptomyces sp. GbtcB6. The sequence goes on from NZ_JAGXJL010000005.1 coordinate 283,818, forward strand.
GGATGACGATCCAAAATCCCCGGACGTTGCCCCAAGAGAATTCTCGTACCATCCCGTACCACTTGCACTACGAACTCTCAAGGAGTCGGAATGAGCCTCAGGAAGCTCGCCCCGCTGCCCCCCAAGCCCAAGAAGCAGCTGCCCCCGCCGCCCCCGCCGAAGCCCAAGAAGCGGGCCCCGAAGCCGGCTCCGAAGCCGATCCCGGGCCAGGACAACTAAGGCAGAAAAGAAAAGGACCGACGGTTCACCGTCGGTCCTTTTTCACTCCCTGAGTTTCAGGAGTTCCAGTAATTCCGGCATCGGAGAGCGGAGGTAGTGTGAAATGCACGTGAAGGAGAGTGACGGCACAGAATACGAGTACGAAGTCGCGGACTCGGAATACGAGGAAGATGACGACGAGTACGAGGACGAGTACACGCCCACCATCCCGGCCCGCGCCGCCTTCCGCCGCTTCTGGCCGCTGACCCGGGGCCTGCGCGGCTGGCTGGTGATCGTCTGGGTGTGCACGGTGATCGCCGCGCTCGCCGAGACCGAGGCGATCCTCCTCTTCAGCGACCTCACCGACCACGCCCTGCAGAAGGGCTCGCTGAGCGCCTTCTGGAGCCCGGCAAGCAAATGGCTGGCCATCGCGATCGTCGGCGCGATCGTCGCGTACGCCGGCAACTCCCTGGCCGCCTGGACCACCGAACGCTTCGTCATGCGGCTGCGCGAGCACGTCTTCGACCACGTCCAGCAGCTGCCCCCGCACTTCTTCCAGCGCCACCGCCAGGGCGACCTGCTCTCCCGCCTGACCAGCGACGTCGATGCCATCGAGACCATGGTGGTGTCCGGACTGGTCGGCGCCGCCTCGGCCGTCTTCAGCGCCCTGTTCTACGCGGCCGCCGCGTTCTGGCTGCGCTGGGACCTGGCCGCCGCCACCTTCGTCCTCGCGCCCCTGTTCTGGCTGGCCGCCCGCCGCTTCTCCGGCTCCATCAAGGACGTCTCGCGGGAGGGTCGGGTCGCCGACGGCGCGATCACCTCCGTCGTCGAGGAGTCCCTCGGCAACATCGTGCTGACGCAGGCGTACGACCGCCGCGACGCCGAGCGCCGGCGCCTGAACGAGGAGGCGAGCGCCTGGTTCCGCGCCTCCGTCCGCTCCACCCGTCTCAACGAGGCCTACGAACAGCTCGTCCAGGTCATCGAGACGATCTGCGTCCTCGCCGTCATCGGCATCGGCGCCTGGGAGATCTCCACCGGCCGCATGACCCTGGGCCAGCTCCTCGCCTTCTCCGCCTTCCTCGGCTACCTCTACCCGCCGGTGCGCGGCCTCGCCCAGCTCGGCCTCACCGTCACCGCCGCGACGGCGGGCGCGGAGCGGCTGATCGAGATCCTGGACGTGAAGCCGTCGGTCACCGACCCCCGGCGCGGCACCGGCACCGACACCGGCCGCCCGGACGGCGCCATCGAGGTCCGCGACGTCGGCTTCCGCTACCCCGGCGCCGACCGGACCGCCCTGGAGGGCCTCTCCTTCACCGTCAGCCCCGGCGAACTCGTGATCATCACCGGCCCCAGCGGCGCCGGCAAGTCCACCGTCTCCAAGATGCTGCTCCGCTTCTACGACCCGGACAGCGGCGAAGTCCTCCTCGACGGCGTCCCGATCCGCGATTTCCCCCTCGCCCGGCTGCGCGAGTACATCACTCTCCTCCCCCAGGAGACCCTCGTCCTGCACGACACCGTCCGCGCCAACATCGCCTGCGGCCGGCCCGGCGCCAGCGAGCAGGCCATCGAGGACGCGGCCAGGGCGGCGGACGCCCACGACTTCATCGTCCGGCTGCCCGACGGCTACGACACCAGGGTCGACCCCAACTCCGCCCGGCTCTCCGGCGGACAGCTCCAGCGCCTGGCCATCGCCCGCGCGATCCTGCGCGACGCCCCCGTCCTCGTCCTCGACGAGCCGACCACCGGCCTGGACGCGATGGCCGCACGCCGGGTCGTCAAACCGCTGCGCCGCCTGATGACCGGCCGTACGACCATCATGATCACCCACGACCTCAACCTCGCCCCCGACGCCGACCGCATCCTCGTCGTCGACCGCGGCCGCATCGTCGAGACCGGCCGCCACGACGAACTCCTCGCCCGCGGCGGCGCCTACTCCCGGCTCCACCGCTCCCAGAACAACGCGATGATGGACACCGGCGAACTGCGGCTGCCGCTGTTCGTGGAACAGGGCGGCGCCACACCGACGGCAGGAGCCGTGGCGGCGGGGGTGCCCCAGGCCTCCTACGCGGGAGCGCAGGGCGGCGGCGACGGTGGGTACGCCTACCAGCAGCCGTACGGGAACATGTACGACTACAACTACGACGTGTACGCGGCCGCGGGACTATGGCCCCAGCCCATGTACGAGGCCCACATGGATGCGGCCCCCATAGAGGCCGACTACGGGGCCAACGTGCCCACCACACTCCCCGACGGCCGGCCCCTGTTCCGCGACGAGGAGCCCTGGCCGGGCATCTGAACCGCCTCCGGACGGGTTGCGACTCGGCCCTCGGGGAGGAGCCGACGGAACTCGCCGACCAACAGATCGAAGGCTTCAGTACCGGCGGCGGTTGAGCACCCCGATGAGAGTGGCAAGGTCGGCGGCACCCGCCGGGTCATCCGCGTAGCGGGTGGTCTGGAGAGGGCCGACCTCAGGAAGGACGATGTCCTCCCGGGCCAGGACGTGCACCAAGGTCAACAGGGCGGCGCGGGCGTTGCCGTCGGCGAAGGGATGGAAGAACGCCACGTCGAGGTATGCGCGGGCCGCGCGGGCCGCCAGCGGGATGTCCGGGTCGGCCGTCTCGCGCAGGCAGGAAGCGAAGTCGGCCTGGGTGCCCGGGGCCAGGCCGTACCGCTCGCGGCCGGCCTTCGCATAGGCGTCGTTCGTGCGGAACGGTGCCTCTGCTTCGCCGAGGACCTCGCGCTGCCAGCCGGACAGCAGGGCGAAGCTCAGCGGGGTGTGGCGTGCGGCATCGGCCAGAGCCATGGTGTGGGCAGCGAGCAGACGCTCGGCGCGAACGGGGTCGCGTCGGCGCACCGGCCCTTCGCACCAGGTCCGGAACCCGTCGCTCGCGGACGGAACCCGCCGTAGAACCGGTGCGTGCCGCCAGTCGGCCGCACGGCGTACGCGCAGCCAGACCGAAAGGCTGTCAGTAGCGGTCATGGAGATCCTCCAGAGCCGCCCTGTCACGGTGGTCCCGGTAGGGGGCGTGGCCGGTGAGGTCAACGGCGAGGTCATCGCCGACGGCATCGATCAGCGTCTGTTCAGGGGTGATCCAGCTCTTGAACCGGCCGCCGATCGCGCTGTCCACGGCTTGCCGCGCTTCGGCCTGGTCCATGCCGGTGGTGGTGAGGAACCAGCCCAGAAGCATCGAGGCCTGCCCGTACCAGCCACCCTCCGCTCCCGAGAAGTCCAGCGCGTACGTCACAAGCCGGACGCAGGCCCGCTCCAGGTGCCAGCTGCGGTCCTCGGGTGAGGCGTCCGGCGGCGGCGCCAGTTCGGCGAAGCGCTGAGCCGTCCGTTCCAACCACTCCCGCCACTCCAACAGCGCGGCCACGACACGTGCTGCGGTTTCGTCAGGGGTCGTCACCGAGCTCGGCCCGCTGACCCAGCTGCCGATGGGCCCGCCGTACCGGTGGCACCAGTTCCATCCCCAGGCCCAGCTGCCGTATCGCTCCCAAATGATCGCTTCCACCTGGCGTTCACACCAGCGTTCGCCCTGCCACCAGCCGGCCATACCGGAGAGCACGGGTGGCACCCACTCGCGGACCAGCGAGCGGAGCCGGGCGTCCTCGTCCTCGTCCCAGGCGAACGGGTTCCGGGCCGGGTCGAGTTCGTCCCAGCCCTGAATGCCCCTGTAGGTGACGGGGGGCACACGGTTCTCGGGGAAGGGCAAGGTGTCACGGTTGTACGTCAGCGCCGGCCACTCTTCCTGTCCGATGTGATCGTCCCACCAGTCTCGGTTCGAGGACCCTCGGGTCGCGAACGGTTTTCCGGACCGCACATCGAGGGGCAACTCTGGTGAGTGCCCGTCACATGAGTGTTGTTACACACCTATTGCACAAGGGATCTTCAAGAATCCTCCACTTTGTTCGTAGGCTGCGTACGCCAATGGGCTCGGCCGGGGGCGACCCGCCGGGCCCCTCGCGATCCCAGGGGGATTCACATGCGTATACGCGTCGCGGCCACCGTTCTGTCCGGTGCGGTCGTGCTGTCCGCGCTCGCTGTCCCGGTGGCTGCCCAGGCGGCGGCAGGCCCGAGTGCGAAGGCGCAGCTCAGCTCCTTCTCCGCGAGCTCCGCGCACACCACGCACGCAGCGAACTCCGCGCAGACCGTCCGGCCGAAGGACGGGATCGGGACCATCACCTTCTCCAAGGGCGTCGTCAACGGCGGCAAGGACATCGTCCTCGGCACCACCACGAAGAAGTCCGTCACCGCGACCTACACCGCCACCAGCTCCAGCGGCGTCGCGCTCACGGAGGCCTTCCTCTGGCAGGGCACCGACCCCTCCAGTGTGGACACCATCACCGGCGCCCTGGGCACCGACGACGACCCGGTCTGCACCGAGTCGACCACCCAGACCGGCGTCTACAGCTGCACGGCCGTCTTCAACATCGACACGGCCACCGACATGGTGGACAACGGCGTCGCCGGCACCTGGAAGCTCGCCCTCGGCGGCTACGACCTCTCCGCGAGCGCCAGCTTCGACGACAACGTCGGCACCGGCAAGATCAAGAAGGCCTCCAAGCTGACCGTCAACGCCACCCCGGAGCCGGTGAAGAAGGGCAAGACCATCACCGTCACCGGCAAGCTGACGCGTGCCAACTGGAACACCGGCACGTACGCCGGTTACGCGTCGCAGAAGGTGCAGCTGCAGTACCGCAAGAAGGGCAGCACCACCTACACCACCCTCAAGACCGTCACCGCCGGCACCGGCGGCGCCCTCAAGACCACGGTCAAGGCCACGGCCGACGGGTACTACCGCTTCTCGTTCGCGACCAACGCGACCACTGGCGCCTCGACGGCGACCGGCGACTACGTCGACGTGAAGTAACGTCCGGCCGCCGCCTGAAGATTCGTTTCACTGCCGTTCGGCCCCGCCCCGCACAGGGGGCGGGGCCGAACGTGTTCATACCGGCATCTCAGCATCCAGGACAGCTCCGTAAGGGGTTCACGCGCCTGTCCGAGTCCATTACCCTGGACCGAGAAGTGCATCGTAATGAACGACGAATCCCCTGGACCGCCCGTGACCACCCCCAGCACCTCACAGCCGACGTCGACGCCCACGCCCACCCCGGTGTCCGCGCCCGCCGCCACCGGTATCCCGGGCCGGCTCGGCTCGCTCGGTCCCGTCGGGCTGGTCCTGGCCGGAGGGATCTCCGTGCAGTTCGGCGGCGCCCTCGCGGTGACCCTGATGCCCAGGGCGGGCGCGCTCGGCGTGGTGACCCTGCGGCTCCTCGCGGCCGCCGTGGTCCTGCTCGTCGTCTGCCGCCCCCGGCTGCGCGGCCACTCCCGCACCGACTGGGGCACGGTGATCGTCTTCGGCGCCACCATGGCCGCGATGAACGGTCTCTTCTACCAGTCCGTCGACCGCATCCCGCTGGGCCCCGCCGTCACCCTGGAGGTGCTGGGCCCGCTCGCCCTGTCCGTGCTGGCCTCCCGGCGCGCGATCAACGCGGTGTGGGCGGGACTGGCCCTGGCCGGCGTCTTCCTGCTCGGCGGCGGAGACTTCGGCGATCTCGACCCCATAGGTGTGGCCTTCGCCCTGGGGGCCGGCGCCATGTGGGCCACCTACATCATCTTCAGCGCCCGTACCGGCCGCCGCTTCCCGCAGGCCGACGGCCTCGCCCTGGCCATGGCGGTCGCGGCACTGCTGTTCCTCCCGCTGGGCATCGCCGAGGCCGGCAGCAGGCTCCTGAACCCGACCACCGTCGCCCTCGGCTCGTCGGTCGCGGTCCTCTCCTCGGTCCTGCCCTACACCCTCGAACTCCTCGCGCTGCGCCGCCTTCCCGCCCACACCTTCGCCGTCCTCATGAGCCTGGAACCGGCCATCGCCGCCACCGCCGGCTTCCTCATCCTCGGCCAGGCACTGACGGCCACCCAGTCGGCCGCCATCGCCCTCGTCATCGCGGCGAGCATAGGAGCGGTCCGCTCCCAGGTGGGACGCGGCCGGCAGCCGTCGGGCGGCGCACAGCCCGACTCGGCGGGCGGTGTCCGGCCGGAGCCGGTGGTCGACGTTCGGCCGGAACCGTCGGGCGGCGTCCGGCCGGAGCCGGTGGCCGGCCTTCAGCCGGAGGGGAACGGCAGCGCGTCCTGATAGCCGTTCGAGGGCCGCTGGATCTTCTTCACGGTCTGGGCGTCCAGCGCGACCGGCGCGGACTCCGTGCCCAGCTTCCCGCCGGGATGCCAGTTCCCCGTGACGGACACCCAGGTGTTGGCGGCCGGGATGCTGTCGCTGTAGATCCGCACCTTCACGGACTGCGCGTCGGCCGCGCAGCAGGAGATGATGATCCGGGTCAGATCCCAGCTCCCGCCCCCCGGGACGGGCGTGACCAGCCCGCTCATCTCCACGGTCCGCGCCTTGATGGCCAGCGTGCGGTCCTGCTGCACCCGCGTGGTGAAGTCCGTGAGCGTGATGGGCAGCGGCGAGGTCTTCGGCAGCGGATCGAAGTCGTCCTGCTCGGCGATGACCTTGGCGGGCTGCCGGGCGGCGGTGTACGCGCCGAGCGCCGGCGGGGCGTAGAAGAGCAGACTCAGCGCGGGGAGCAGCAGCAGCCAGGCGACCCGGGGGACGGCGGAGTGGTCGTGACCGTGGTGCTGTTCGGGCTCATTGTGTGGTCCGGCGCCATGTGCGGGGCCACCATGCCTGCCGTGCCCCGTCCGCCCTGCCCGTACCTCCCGCGCCGCCGCCTCCACGATGCCCAGCACCAGCAGCACGAACCCGGAGACGATCAGCAGCGGCCGCATCCCGGGCTTGACGTAGCGCAGGCACAGATCGGTGAAGAGCGAGGAGTGCAGCAGGCCGAGGCCGCTGAGGACCAGCAGGGTCACCTGGAGCGGACGTCTCACAGCAGCACCCCTCCGACCAGCACACTGCACAGGACCGCGACGATCGTCGTGGCGGTCGAGAAGCGGGCCGCGAAGGCCCGGCCGAACGTGCCCGCCTGCAACGCGATCAGCTTGAGGTCGACCATGGGGCCGACCACCATGAACGCCAGCCGGGCGGTGGGCGAGAAACCCGTGAGCGACGACGCCACGAACGCGTCCGCCTCCGAGCACACCGCGAGGATGACCGCCAGGTCGGCCAGGAACAGCACCGACAGCCAGGGCGAGCCGGAGAAGGTGTCGAGCACCGAACGCGGTACGGCCACGTTGAAGGTGGCCGCGGCCATGGCGCCGATCACCAGGAAACCGCCGGCCTGGAGGAAGTCGTGCTGGAACCCGCGCCGGAACTCCGTCCAGCGGCTGTGCCCCGGCTGGTGCCCGGTGTGCCGTACGGCGGGCCGCAGCCACTCCTCCCGCCCCAGCCAGAGCCACAGCCAGCCCATCACGGCGGCGGTGACCAGCGAGGCGAGCAGCCTGGCCAGCACCATGAGGGGGGTGCCGGGGAAGGCGATGGCGGTGGCGGTCAGCACCACCGGGTTGATGGCGGGCGCGGAGAGCAGGAACGCGAAGGCGGCGGCCGGGGTGACCCCGCGCCCGATCAGGCTGCTGGCCACCGGCACCGACGCGCACTCGCACCCCGGCAGTACGACCCCGGCGACTCCGGCGACCGGCACGGCGAGCGCGGGCCGCTTCGGCAGCAGCCGCGTGAACACCCGCTCCGGCACGAACGCGTTGATCGCCCCGGACAGTGCCGTGCCGAGCAGCAGAAACGGGGTCGCCTGCACGATCACGGCGAGACACACCGTCTGCCAGGCCTGCAGCGCGGCCTTGCTGACGCCCTGGCCCACGAGGAAGAGGGCGGTACCGGGCAGGACGGCGGCGGCCACGAGGAGGAGGGGCCAGTAGCGGGGAGGTTCGCGCGGGGGCGGGTCCTCGATCCCCGCGTCACCCGAGTCCACCGGGTAGCCGCCTACACCGCCTGCCGGGTAGCCGCCTGCCGGGGGTGTCACGACGGCGGTCGTCTCCACCCCTACGGCGAGTTCATCTGTCCTCCGCACGCCCCGCACGCCTCACACATCACTCCATCGCCGGATGTTCGCATCGAACATAGGGCATGGCGGTCCCTCCGCCACGCCGCGCTGTCCCAAGGATTGCCCCAGGGTGACTCCGGATGTCGCCAAGGAGCGCCGCCCCGGGGCGGCGGACCCGCGCTCCGGGCCACGGCTCCGCCAAATTCATGCAAGCGTGCTTGATTGTTTCCTGGCCCGCTGCCATGCTCCTCCCCATGTCCGATCCGACGCCCGTCATCGACGACCTGCATGAGGAGAGTGCGGAACTCGACCGGCTGGTAGCCGAGTTGAGGCCCGAGCAGTGGGCTCTCGACACGCCCGCGCCTCGCTGGACCGTCGCCCACCAGATCGCCCACCTCGCCTGGACCGACCACTCCTCGCTGCTGGCCGTGACCGATCAGGACGCCTTCGCCCGTGAGGTCGAGAAGGCGCTGACCCAGCCCGGGGACTTCGTGGACAACGGGGCGGAGGAAGGCGCCGCCAAGCCCCCCGCCCAGTTGCTGGCGGACTGGCGGGCCGGGCGCGAGGCCCTGGACCAGGCGCTGCGCGCGGCGCCCGTGCGGGCGCGATTCCCCTGGTACGGGCCCCCTATGTCGGTCGCCTCCATGGCCACCGCCCGGCTGATGGAGACCTGGGCGCACGGCCTGGACATCGCGGACGCGCTGGGCGTGACCCGCACCCCCACCGACCGGCTCCGGCACATCGCCCGCCTCGGCGTCCGCACCCGCGACTTCGCCTTCGGCGTGCACGGACTGCCCGTGCCGTTCGAGGAGTTCCGCGTCGAACTGACCGCCCCGTCCGGCGAACTGTGGACGTACGGCCCCGAGGACGCCGACGACCGCGTCACCGGCCCCGCCCTCGACTTCTGCCTCCTGGTCACCCAGCGCGCCCACCGCGCCGACCTCGCGCTCGAAGCCGTCGGCCCGGACGCCGACCGCTGGCTGGACGTCGCCCAGGCCTTCGCGGGCCCGCCCGGCCCCGGCCGCACCCCGAAGGGCGGCACCCCGTGACCCTGCGCATAGGCAACGCCTCCGGCTTCTACGGCGACCGCTTCGACGCGCTGCGCGAGATGCTCACCGGCGGCGAACTCGCCGTCCTCACCGGCGACTACCTCGCCGAGCTGACCATGCTCATCCTGGGCCGCGACCGGCTCAAGGACCCCGGCGCCGGATACGCCCGCACCTTCCTGCGCCAGCTGGAGGACTGCCTGGGCCTGGCCCATGAGCGGGGCGTGCGGATCGTCACCAACGCCGGCGGCCTCAACCCGGCCGGGCTCGCCGACGCCGTACGGCAGCTGGCCGACCGGCTCGGCATACCTGTGCGCGTCGCACATGTGGAGGGCGACGACCTGACCGCCGCCCACCCCGGCAGCCTCGCCGCCCATGCCTACCTCGGCGGCTTCGGGATCGCCGAGTGCCTGCGGGCCGGCGCCGACATCGTGGTCACCGGCCGGGTCACCGACGCCGCCCTGGTCACCGGCCCCGCCGCCGCCCACTTCGGCTGGCGGCCGGGGGAGTACGACCGGCTCGCGGGCGCCGTCGTCGCCGGGCACGTCCTGGAGTGCGGCACCCAGGCCACCGGCGGCAACTACGCGTTCTTCGCCGAAGCGGCGGCCGCGGGCCGGGACCTGCGGCGGCCCGGCTTCCCGCTCGCCGAACTCCACGAGGACGGCAGCTGCGTCATCACCAAGCACCCCGGCACCGGCGGCTTCGTCGACGTCGGCACGGTCACCGCCCAGCTCCTCTACGAGACCGGCGGCGCCCGGTACGCCGGACCCGACGTCACCGCCCGCCTGGACAGCGTCCGGCTGAGCCAGGACGGTCCGGACCGGGTGCGGATCGAGGGCGTACGGGGCGAGGCACCGCCCCCCACCCTCAAGGTCGGCCGCAACCGGCTGGGCGGCTTCCGCAACGAGGTCGTCTTCGTGCTCACCGGGCTCGACATCGAGGCGAAGGCCGCGCTGGTGCGGGAGCAGATGGCCGACGCGCTCGCCAAGTCCCCGCCGTCCGGGATCCGCTGGGAGCTGGTCCGCACCGACCACCCCGACGCGGACACCGAGGAGACGGCCAGCGCGCTGCTCCGGCTCGTCGTACGGGACCGGGACCAGGAGAGTGTCGGCCGGGCGCTGAGCGCGGCCGCCGTGGAACTGGCCCTCGCCAGCTACCCCGGCTTTCATGTGCTCGCGCCACCGGGGAAGGGCGCACCCTATGGGGTCTTCGAGGATGTGTACGTCCCCCAGGGGGAGGTGCCCCATGTGGCCGTCCTCCATGACGGGCGACGGATTCCCGTGCCGCCGGCCCAGGACACCCTCGTACTCCAGGACCCGCCCGAACCACCGCTGCCCGAGCCGCTGCCGGCCGGTGGTCCCACCCGGCGGGCGCCCCTCGGGCTCGTCGCCGGAGCCCGCAGCGGCGACAAGGGCGGCAACGCCAACGTCGGCGTCTGGACGCGCTCGGACGAGGCCTGGCGCTGGCTCGCGCACACCCTGACCGTCGACACCTTCCGGCGCCTCCTGCCCGAGACCCGCGAGCTGCCGGTCACCCGGCACCTGCTCCCCGACCTCCGCGCCCTCAACTTCACCGTCGAGGGCGTGCTCGGCGAGGGGGTGGCCGCCCAACACCGTTTCGACCCCCAGGCCAAGGCCCTCGGCGAATGGCTCCGCTCCCGCCACCTGGACATCCCGGAGGCCCTGCTGTGACGGTCATCGAGACCACCCTCGACACGAACACCCCCGACTTCCGGGCGAACCGCGACGCCATGCTCGCCAAGCTCACCGACCTGGAGGCCGAGCACACCAAGGCCCTCGCGGGCGGCGGCGCGAAGTACGTCGAACGGCACCGGGGGCGCGGCAAGCTCCTCGCCCGCGAGCGCATCGAACTCCTCCTCGACCCCGACACGCCCTTCCTTGAGCTGTCCCCGCTGGCCGCCTGGGGCAGCGACTACGCCGTCGGCGCCTCGCTGGTCACCGGCATCGGGACCGTCGAAGGCGTGGAGTGCCTGATCACCGCCAACGACCCGACCGTGCGCGGCGGCGCCAGCAACCCCTGGTCGCTGAAGAAGGCCCTGCGCGCCAACGACATCGCCCTCGCCAACCGGCTGCCCTGCATCAGCCTGGTCGAGTCGGGAGGTGCCGATCTGCCGTCCCAGAAGGAGATCTTCATCCCCGGCGGCGCCATCTTCCGGGACCTCACCCGGCTCTCGGCCGCCGGTATCCCCACCATCGCCGTCGTCTTCGGCAACTCCACCGCCGGCGGCGCCTACATCCCCGGCATGTCCGACCACGTGATCATGGTCAAGGAGCGCGCGAAGGTCTTCCTCGGCGGACCGCCCCTCGTGAAGATGGCGACCGGCGAGGAGAGCGACGACGAGTCGCTGGGCGGCGCGGAGATGCACGCGCGCGTGTCGGGCCTTGCCGACTACTTCGCCGTCGACGAACCGGACGCGCTCCGGCAGGCCCGGCGCGTGGTGGCCCGCCTCAACCACCGCAAGGCCCACCCCGACCCCGGCCCCGCCGAACCGCCCAAGTACGCGGCCGACGAGCTCCTGGGCATCGTCCCCGGCGACCTCAAGATCCCCTTCGACCCGCGCGAGGTGATCGCCCGCCTGGTCGACGCCTCCGACTTCGACGAGTTCAAGCCGCTGTACGGCACCAGCCTCGCCACCGGCTGGGCGAGCCTGCACGGCTACCCGGTCGGCATCCTGGCCAACGCGCAGGGCGTGCTGTTCAGCCAGGAGTCCCAGAAGGCCGCCCAGTTCATCCAACTCGCCAACCAGCGCGACATCCCCCTCCTCTTCCTCCACAACACCACCGGCTACATGGTCGGCAAGGAGTACGAGCAGGGCGGCATCATCAAGCACGGCGCGATGATGATCAACGCGGTCAGCAACAGCCGCGTCCCGCACCTCTCCGTCCTCATGGGCGCCTCCTACGGCGCCGGCCACTACGGCATGTGCGGACGCGCCTACGACCCCCGCTTCCTGTTCGCCTGGCCCAGCGCCAAGTCGGCCGTCATGGGCCCGCAGCAGCTCGCCGGCGTCCTCTCGATCGTCGCCCGCCAGTCGGCCGCCGCGAAGGGACAGCCGTACGACGAGGACGGCGACGCGGCCCTGCGCGCCATGGTCGAGCAGCAGATCGAGTCCGAGTCGCTGCCCAAGTTCCTGTCCGGGCGGCTGTACGACGACGGCGTCATCGACCCGCGCGACACCCGCACCGTCCTCGGCCTGTGCCTGTCCGCCATCCACACCGCCCCCTACGAAGGCGCGCGGGGCGGCTTCGGCGTCTTCCGGATGTGAGGGACCACATGATTTCGACCCTGCTGGTCGCCAACCGCGGCGAGATCGCCTGCCGGATCTTCCGCACCTGCGCCGAACTCGGCATCAGGACCGTCGCCGTGCACTCCGACCCCGACGAGAACGCGCTGCACGCGCGCGTGGCCGACACCGCCGTACGGCTGCCGGGCGCGACACCCGCCGACACCTACCTGCGCGCCGACCTGGTGGTGAAGGCCGCCGTGAGCGCCGGCGCGGACGCCGTGCACCCCGGATACGGCTTCCTCTCCGAGAACGCCGACTTCGCCCGGGCCGTCATCGACGCCGGCCTGGTCTGGATCGGGCCGCCCCCGGAGGCGATCGAGGCGATGGCGTCCAAGACCCGCGCCAAGGAGCTGATGGGCATCGCCCCCCTGGGCGAGGTGGCCCAGTCCGACCTGCCGGTGCTGGTCAAGGCGGCCGCCGGCGGCGGCGGGCGCGGCATGCGCATCGTGCGCCGTCTCGACGAACTGACCACCGCGCTGGAGGCCGCGCGCGCCGAGGCCACGAGTGCCTTCGGCGACGGCGAGGTCTTCGTCGAGCCGTACATCGAGCCCGGCCGCCACGTCGAGGTGCAGATCCTCGCCGACACGCACGGCACGGTCTGGCCGCTCGGCACCCGCGACTGCTCACTCCAGCGCCGACACCAGAAGGTCATCGAGGAAGCACCGGCACCCGGCCTCCCGGAGGGGCTGGTGAAGGAGCTGCACGCGCTGGCCGTGCGCGCCGCGCGCGCCGTCGCCTACGTCGGCGCGGGCACCGTCGAGTTCCTCGTCGCCGACGGCAGGGCGCACTTCCTGGAGATGAACACCCGCCTCCAGGTGGAACACCCCGTCACCGAGGCCGTGTTCGACCTCGACCTGGTCGCGGAACAGATCCGCGTCGCCGAGGGCCACGCCCTCCCCCTCGACGCCCCACGCGCGCGTGGCCACGCGATCGAGGCCCGCCTCTACGCCGAGGACCCCGCCCGCGACTGGACCCCGCAGACCGGCACCCTGCACCGCCTCGCCGTACCGGACAGCGTCCGCCTCGACACCGGCTACACCGACGGCGACGAGATCGGCGTCCACTACGACGCGATGCTCGCGAAAGTCGTCGCCCACGCCCCCACCCGCGCGGAGGCCCTGCGCAGACTGGCCCACGCCCTGGAGCAGGCCACCCTGCACGGCCCCGCCACCAACCGCGACCTCCTGGTCCGCTCCCTGCGCCACGAGGAGTTCGCCTCGGCCCGCATGGACACCGGCTTCTACGACCGCCACCTCACCGAGCTGACGGCGCCCACCCCCGACCCGCACGCCCCCCTCGCGGCCGCCCTGGCCGACGCCCACGGCCGCTCCCGCTTCGGCGGCTGGCGCAACCTGCCCTCCCAGCCGCAGACCAAGCGCTACCTGATGGCCGGCGAGGAGCACGAGGTCCACTACCGGCACACCCGCGAGGGCCTCACGGCAGACGGCGTGCGGGTCGTGCACGCGGGCGCGCGTCTGGTCGTACTCGACATCGACGGCATACGCCGCAAGTTCGAGGTGTCGGGATACGGCGACCAGGTCCACGTCAACAACACGCCCCTCACCGCCCTGCCCCGCTTCCCCGATGCCAAGGCTCAGTTGGCGCCGGGGTCGTTGCTGGCGCCGATGCCGGGGACGGTCGTACGGATGGCGGAGGGGCTGGAGGCGGGGGCGCCGGTGACGGCCGGACAGCCACTCCTCTGGCTGGAGGCGATGAAGATGCAGCACGTCATCGCCGCTCCGGCGACGGGAACGCTTGAGGCCCTCCACGTGACCGAGGGCCAACAGGTAGAGCCCGGCTCTCTACTGGCAGTAGTGCAAGCGCCCCTTTAGGGGCGCGGGGCCGTATTCGATATGCGGCTACCGCCGCGTGAGCGCGAGAAACCACGACGATCCCGCACCCGAAGGAGCACCGTGCCCACCCCAATCGAATCCGACGAGCACAGGGCACTCCGCGCAGCGGTGGCCTCCCTCGGCGCCAAGTACGGCCGCGACTACATCACCCGCACCATCGCCGAAGGCCGCCACCCCAGCGAACTCTGGAACGAGGCAGGGAAACTCGGCTACCTCGGCGTCAACCTCCCGGAGGAGTACGGCGGCGGGGGCGGCGGCATCGCCGAACTCTCCATCGTCCTGGAGGAACTGGGCGCCGCGGGCTCCCCGCTCCTCATGCTCGTCGTCTCACCCGCCATCTGCGGCACCGTGATCGCCCGCTTCGGCACCGAGGAACAGAAGCGGACCTGGCTCCCCGGCCTCTCCGACGGCTCCCGCCTCATGGCCTTCGGCATCACCGAACCCGACGCCGGCTCCAACTCCCACCGCATCACCACCACCGCCCGCCGCGACCCGGCGAGCGGCGACTGGCTGCTCACCGGCCGCAAGGTGTTCATCTCCGGCGTCGACATGGCCGACGCCGTCCTGATCGTCGGCCGCACCGAAGACGCCCGCACCGGAAGCCTCAAGCCCTGCCTCTTCATCGTCCCGACGGACGCCGAGGGCTTCCACAAGCGCCCCATCGACATGGAACTGAGCGCCGCCGAGAAGCAGTTCGAGCTGACCCTCGACGACGTACGGCTGCCCGCCGACGCACTCGTCGGCGACGAGGACGCGGGCCTGCTGCAACTGTTCGCCGGCCTCAACCCCGAGCGCATCATGACCGCCGCCTTCGCGATCGGCATGGGCCGCTACGCACTGTCCAAAGCGATCGAGTACGCGCGCGACCGCACCGTCTGGAAGGCCCCCATCGGCGCCCACCAGGCCATCGCGCACCCCCTCGCCCAGGCACACATCGACCTCGAACTCGCCCGCCTGATGATGCAGAAAGCGGCGCACCTGTACGACGCGGGCGACGACATCGGCGCAGGCGAGGCCGCCAACATGGCGAAGTACGCGGCGGGCGAGGCCTGCGTGAGGGCGGTCGACCAGGCCGTGCACACCCTCGGCGGCAACGGACTCACGCGGGAATTCGGGCTCGCCTCGTTGATAACGGCCGCGCGCGTGGCTCGTATTGCTCCGGTGAGCAGGGAGATGATTCTCAACTACGTCTCCCACCAGACCCTCGGCCTGCCCAAGTCGTACTGAAGTCGTACTGAGGTCGTACTGAGGCTCAAGGCCGCCTTGGAGGAACCGTGTTCCGCAGTGAGTACGCAGACGTTCCGCCCGTAGAACTCCCCATCCACGAGGCCGTGCTGGGCCGGGCCGCCGAGTTCGGTGACACGCCCGCCCTGATCGACGGCAACGACGGCACCACCCTCACGTACGCACAGCTGGACCGGTTCCACCGGCGGCTCGCGGCCGCGTTCGCCGACGCGGGCGTCCGCAAGGGCGATGTGCTCGCCCTGCACAGCCCGAACACGATCGCCTTCCCGACGGCGTTCTACGCGGCCACGCGCGCGGGCGCCTCCGTCACCACCGTGCACCCGCTCGCCACCCCCGAGGAGTTCGCCAAACAGCTCAAGGACTCCGCCGCCCGCTGGATCGTCACCGTCTCGCCGCTGCTGGAGTCCGCCCGCCGGGCCGCCGAACTCGCCGGCGGCGTAGCGGAGATATTCGTCTGCGACAGCGCACCCGGACACCGCTCCCTGCTCGACATGCTGGCCAGCGAAGCCCCCGAGCCACAGGTCGACATCGACCCCGTCGAGGACGTCGCCGCACTGCCGTACTCCTCCGGCACCACCGGCGTCCCCAAGGGCGTGATGCTCACCCACCGGCAGATCGCCACCAACCTCGCCCAGCTCGAACCCGCCGTCCCGGCCGGCCCCGGCGACCGCATCCTCGCGGTCCTCCCCCTCTTCCACATCTACGGCCTCACCGCGCTCATGAACGCACCGCTGCGCAACGGCGCCACCGTCGTCGTCCTGCCCCGCTTCGAGCTGGAGACCTTCCTCGCGGCGATCCAGAACCACCGCATCACCGGCCTGTACGTCGCCCCGCCGATCGTCCTCGCCCTCGCCAAGCACCCCGCGGTCGCCGACTACGACCTGTCCTCCCTGAAGTACGTCATGAGCGCCGCCGCACCCCTGGACGCCCGCCTCGCCGCCGCCTGTTCACAGCGGCTCGGCCTGCCGCCGGTCGCGCAGGCCTACGGCATGACGGAACTCTCGCCCGGCACCCACGTCGTCCCGCTCGACGCCATGCACCAGGCACCGCCCGGCACCGTCGGCAAGCTCATCGCCGGCACCGAGATGCGGATCGTCTCCCTCGACGACCCGCACAAGGACATCGGCACCGGCGAACCCGGCGAGCTCCTCATCCGCGGCCCCCAGGTCATGAAGGGCTACCTCGGCCGCCCCGACGCCACCGCCGACATGATCGACACCGACGGCTGGCTGCACACCGGGGACGTCGGCCATGTCGACGCGGACGGCTGGCTGTTCGTCGTCGACCGGGTCAAGGAACTCATCAAGTACAAGGGCTTCCAGGTGGCCCCCGCCGAACTGGAGGCCCTCCTGCTCACCCACCCGGGCATCGCCGACGCCGCCGTCGTCGGCGACTACAACGACGACGGCAACGAGATCCCGCACGCCTTCGTCGTCCGCCAGCCCACCGCCGGCGACCTCACCGAGAACGAGACCATGCTGTACGTCGCCGAACGCGTCGCGCCCTACAAACGCGTCCGCAAGGTCACCTTCATCACCGGCGTGCCCCGTGCGGCCTCCGGAAAGATACTCCGCCGCGAACTGCGCGCCGTCGCGAAGACCGCGGAACCCGAGGAGGGCCCATGACGTCGATCGGAACGTTGATCGGACAGACACACGCGCGTGCCGTCACCTTCCTCAGCCTCGACGCCACCGCCACCCGCAACGCCCTGTCCGCCGCCCTCGTCGCCGAGCTCGCCGAGGCCCTCACCGACTGCGCCAAGGACCCCGACGTCCGCGCGGTCGTCCTCACCCACACCGGCACGACCTTCTGCGCCGGCGCCGACCTGCGCGACCCGCCCGACCCCGACGCCCTCGTCCGGCTCCTGCGCCAGATCGTCGAACTGCCCAAGCCGGTCGTCGCCCGGGTCACCGGCCACGTCCGCGCGGGCGGCCTCGGCCTCCTCGCCGCCTGCGACATCGCCGCCGCGTCCGCCGAGTCCACCTTCGCCTTCACGGAGGTGAGGATCGGCGTCGCCCCCGCGGTGATCTCCCTCCCCCTCCTCCCGCGCACCGACCCCCGCACCCTCGCCCGCTACTACCTCACCGGCGAACGCTTCGATCCGCCGGAAGCAGTACAGCTGGGCCTCCTCACCACCACCGCCGAGGACGTCGACACCGCCCTGGCCCCCATCCTCGACGGCCTCCGCCGCTCCTCCCCCCAGGCCCTGGCCGAGACGAAACAGCTGCTCACGGCTAGGGTGCTGGAGACATTCGACCGGGACGCGGCCCCCCTCACCGCTCTCTCGGCCCGGCTGTTCTCCTCCGACCAGGCCCGCGAGGGGATGACGGCCTTCCTCGAACGACGGGACGCGGCGTGGGTGGTGTGAACACAGGTGTGAGTACGGCGGAACGCACGCCGAAGCAGGACCGCAGCCGGGCCACCCGGCAGCGCCTCCTGGAGGCCGCCGTGGCCTGCCTCGCCGAGCGCGGCTGGGCGGGCTCCACGGTCGCCGTCGTCGCCGAACGCGCCGGCGTCTCCCGGGGCGCCGCCCAGCACCACTTCCCGACCCGCGAGGACCTCTTCACGGCGGCCGTCGAATACGTCGCCGAGGAACGCTCCACGGCCCTTCGCGCCCTGTTCCCGCAGGGCGCGGCCGGCGACCGCCGAGCCGTCGTCTCCGCCCTCGTCGACCTCTACACCGGCCCCCTCTTCCGCGCCGCCCTCCACCTCTGGGTCGCCGCCTCCAACGAGGACCAGCTCCGCCCCCGGGTGACAGAGCTGGAAGCCCGGGTGGGCCGTGAGACCCACCGCATCGCCGTGGACCTCCTGGCCGCCGACGAATCCCGCCCCGGCGCCCGGGAAACGGTCCAGGGCCTCCTGGACATGGCCAGGGGCCTGGGCCTGGCGAACCTCCTCACGGACGACAGAGCGAGGCGGGAGCGGGTGGTGGCGCAGTGGGCGCTGCTACTGGAGGAGACCCTGGGCTGAGCGCCCTTTCAGGCGGCAGGGACTCCACCGGCCTGTGACCGGGTCGGCCTGTGACCGGGTCGGCCTGTGACCGGGTCGCCCTTTGGCCTGGTCGGCCTTTGGCCTGGTCAGTGGTCGGCGGGGGTGTCCCCGCGGAATGCCCCGGCCACCACGGGGACCAGCTGCCGTTCGATCTGTTCGGCGGACAGGGCGGCCAGCTCGGCGCCGATGGGTGCCAGGGCGAGCCAGTTCAGCAGGCCGGCCGCGCATCGCGTGCGGAAGTGCAGTTCCTCTTCGTCGACTCCGGGAAGGTTCGGGGCCAGCACCCGGACGACCCCTCGGCGGCTCTGCTCGAACTTGCCGTCCAGCCGGTGCCATCCCTGGGGCGGATCGATGCCGACGCGTGCGACGGTCCGCATCACGTCCAGGTCTTGCCCTCCGGCCGCCAGTGCGCGCACCATCGGCCGTGCGAACGCCGCCGCCACTTCGTGGAGTGTCGCGGTGGAGGCGAGGGAGTCGAGTTCCAGGATCTTGTCGTCCAGGTACCGCTCCAGGGCGTGCTCGATCGCCGTGTCGCACAGCTTCTTCAGCGACCCGAAGTGGTAGCTCACCGCGGCGACGTTGGCTCCGGCGCGATCCGTGATCTCGCGGAGTGTCACGCCCTCCTGGCCTCGCTGCGAGAGCAGCTCCAGGGCGGCCGTCTGCAGGCCGTCCCGGGTGCGCTGACCGGCTTCCCGGCGCAGGTCCGTCTTTTCCGCCCGTATCATGCAATGTACTCAAGCATATGTTTGAGTACATTGTCAACAGTCGCCTCGCCGATCGCGCCGGGACGCCGATCGCCGGACGCTGCGCCGCCCCGGATCGCTGTCGCAGACCCGCCCTGACCAGCCGTGATGCGGGCGGCATGCGCACTGCCATGGCTGCGCGACCACAGAATTCAAACAGTAGCTTGACAGCCCGCAGTGCCGTTCATAAGGTTAAGCGAGCGTTTGAATTACTAAGAGCGCGACAGAGACCGCTGCGACGGATCTCGAATCCTGAGTACCAATCTGGAGGAACACGACATGAAGCTGCTCAGCCGGAAGTCGATCACCGCCGCGACCGCGGTGGCTGTCCTGGGTGGTCTTTCCTTCGCCGCCGTGCCGTCACAGGCCGCGAGCCCCGCCCGCACGACCACCACCACCGTGGCGGCCAACAGCAGTGCGAGCGTCCCCGACCTGACCCCCCGCCAGCTGGCCAAGCTGCCGCTCACCGACCGCCACCTCACCAAGCACGAGCGGCACAACCTCGCCATCGTCCTGCGCGACTACTACGTCGCCGAAGGCAACCACATCGACGTCCCGACCTTCGTCAACAGCTTCGCCAAGGACGGCGTCTTCAACGACATGGTTCCCGGCGTCGCCTACCGCGGCAAGGCACTCGGCACCGTCCTGCCCTACATGAAGGGCCTCTTCTCCAACGTTCACCGTGACCTCAAGCGCATCACCGTGAACGGCGACACCATCAGCATCGAGCTGTCGATCGACGGCACGTTCGACGGGCAGCTCCAGACGCCGGCGGGCGTCCTCAAGGGGAACGGCAACAAGGTCGCCGCGCCGACCGCCGACTTCTGGTACCTCAAGAACGGCAAGGTCGAAAAGTTCGACTGCTTCGTCGGGTACTCGAAGATGTACCACGACATGGGCGTGGACTTCGACTGGGCCTCGGCCGTCAACAAGCACTGAACCCCGAGCCACTCCCGGCGGGTGATGCCCGGCCCCACCAGGCCGCACATCACCCGCCGAGGCTCGGCCGCCGTCACACCGCCCTCACCGGGCTGCCGGCCGGCACCGGCCTCACCCCCGCCCAGGCCTCGAACCACTGAGCGGAGCCGTGAACTCCTCGGCCTAGTGGGCGATGTCCCCGTACCCCTCGATGTCCTGAGGCCTCCGCACCCCCGGCCCCACATACTCCGCCGACGGCCGCACCAACCGCCCCGTCCGCTTCTGCTCAAGAATGTGCGCCGACCAGCCCGCCGTCCGCGCACACGTGAACATCGACGTGAACATGTGCGCCGGCACCTCCGCGAAGTCCAGCATGATCGCGGCCCAGAACTCCACGTTCGTGGCCAGCACCCGGTCCGGCCGCCGATTGTGCAGCTCCTCCAGCGCCGCCTTCTCCAGCGCCTCCGCGATCTCGAACCGCGGCGCCCCCAGCTCCCGCGCCGTCCGCCGCAGCACCCGCGCCCGCGGGTCCTCCGCCCGGTACACCCGGTGCCCGAACCCCATCAGCCGCTCACCCCGGTCCAGCGCCCGCTTGACGTACCCCACCGCGTCCCCGGTCCGCTCGATCTCCTCGATCATCCCGAGCACCCGGGACGGCGCACCCCCGTGCAACGGCCCCGACATGGCCCCCACCGCACCCGACAACGCGGCGGCGACATCCGCACCGGTCGAGGCGATGACCCGCGCGGTGAACGTGGAGGCGTTCATGCCGTGCTCGGCAGCCGAGGTCCAGTAGGCATCCACAGCCGCCACATGCTTGGGATCCGGCTCCCCACGCCACCGGATCATGAACCGCTCGACCACCGAGTGCGCCTTGTCGATCTCCCGCTGCGGCACCATCGCCAGCCCCTGCCCACGCGCGGACTGGGCGACGTACGACAGCGCCATGACCGCGGCCCGCGCCAGGTCCTCCCGGGCCTGGTCGGCATCGATGTCGAGGAGCGGCTTCAGACCCCACACCGGCGCCAGCATGGCGAGCGCCGACTGCACATCCACCCGGATGTCACCCGAATGGACGGGGATCGGGAACGGCTCGGCCGGCGGCAGCCCCGGGTTGAAGGCCCCGTCGACAAGCAGCCCCCACACGTTCCCGAACGACACGTGCCCGACCAGATCCTCGATGTCGACGCCCCGGTACCGCAGGGCGCCTCCCTCCTTGTCCGGTTCGGCGATCTCCGTCTCGAACGCGACGACTCCTTCGAGCCCGGGTACGAAGTCCGACATGGGGCGGCTCCTCATGGGTGTAGGCGGAGGCAAGAGCACCATAACTCCGAGTGCCAGAGTTGGGGACCCCGGCGGCACTCAGTGCCACACTCCTCGCCATCCTCCGGTGCCGCACAGAGCGATACGGCAAGATGACCGAGTGACCGATCGTGACGCCGCCGCCTCCGACGACCCCATCATCGACCCCGCCGCGATGCGCAAGCACTACCGGGCCGAGGGACTCGAAGAGAACGACCTGGCCGCGCACCCCATGGACCAGTTCACCCGCTGGTTCGAACAGGCCGCGCGGGCGGCCGCCGACGGCATGATCTACGAACCCAACGCGATGGTCCTCGCCACCGCCGACACCGAGGGCCGCCCCAGCTCACGCACGGTCCTGATGAAGCAGTACGACACCCGCGGCTTCGTCTTCTACACCAACTACGACTCCCGCAAGGCCCAGGACCTCGCCGCGAACCCGTACGTCTCGCTGGTCTTCCCGTGGCACGCCATCGCCCGCCAGGTCGTCGTCACCGGCACCGCCCGCCGCACCGGCCGCGACGAGACCGCCGCCTACTTCCGCACCCGCCCGCACGGCTCCCAGCTCGGCGCCTGGGCCAGCACCCAGTCCACGGTCATCTACTCCCGCGCCGAACTCGACGCCTCCTACGCGGAGCTCAGCGCCCGCTACCCCGAGGGCGAACAGGTCCCGGTCCCCCCGCACTGGGGCGGCTTCCGCATCGCCCCCCAGACCGTCGAGTTCTGGCAGGGCCGCCAGAACCGCCTCCACGACCGCCTCCGCTACGTAGCCGACCCCGACGGCACCTGGCACGTGGAACGTCTCAGCCCCTGAGCCCCGCAAAAGCCCACGAAAACGCAGACGACCCGCGAGCTCAGGTCCCTCCGCCTGACGGCGAAGAAGCCGGCCGGACGTACCGGCGAGCTCGCGGGTCGGGTGACTGCATTGGATTGGGCCGGCTGCGTGTTTCGAGCGCACGCTGGTCCGGCACCGCACATCGTGTGGTGGCGAGCCGCTAGCCCGCAGCCACCTCGCGCGTCCGGGTTTCACTCATGTACCCGATCACCTCCTTTCGGCGTACGGCCACACTAAGAAGCTCCTGGGACGGACTCAACTGTTTTTTGGAGATGCTTGCGGAGGCGCTTCTCGCTGGGCGTCCTGAGCTGCTCAAAGATCTTGACGGTGGGGTGGGCCGTGGGAATGGTCGAGGGTCTCTGGAAGGCCAGGGAGATGCCGCTGCGTGACGGGCTGTACCGGCCGGACGACACTGGCCTGGAGCTGCATGTTCACGGTCCGGGGGCGTACCACCCGGATGCCGGGCAGCCGATTCCCTTCCGTGTCGGAGGACCGTTCGATGTGGCCCAGGCCATCGAAGAGCACGGCATCGAGGATGTGGACACGTATTTCGAGAGCCCGCTACCGGACGGAGCAGGATGGATGTCCGGCGGGGGCGGCGGCGGGATGGGGAACATCGGCTACCTCGCCCGTCTGAACGCCGACCGCTCGTTGCGGTGGGCCGCCGTGATGTTCCATTCCAATCCCTTCGTCGGAGTGCGCTTCCAGGGCATGAGCGCCGTCTTCACCAACGACTGGGGGAATCGGCTGCTGCTCGACCTCATGAACCCCGTTCTCGTATGACCCCGCCCGTGCCCGGGCCGGTCCTCTAGCGTTCCGGGCATGACAAAGCGCCAGGTGATTCTCAGTGGGTCTGTGTTCGAGGAGGAGATCGGGTATGCGCGGGCGGTGGTGGACGGGGACTGGGTGCATGTGTCGGGGACGACGGGGTTCGACTATGCGGCGATGACGATCTCCGAGGACGTGGTGGAGCAGGCCGAGCAGTGTCTGCGGAACATCGGGGCGGCGCTGGCGGAGGCCGGGTGTGGGTTCGGGGATGTGGTGCGGGTGCGGTATCTGCTGCCTGTGCGGGAGGACTTCGAGCCGTGCTGGCCGGTGTTGCGGCGGGTGTTCGGGGAGGTGCGGCCGGCCGCGACGATGATGGTGTGCGGGCTGTCGGATCCGCGGATGAAGATCGAGATCGAGGTTTACGCGCGGCGGTCGGCAGAAGGGGAGGGTGACGCGTGAGTGATCTTCGAGTGGTCCTCGTCGGCGGCGCCGAGGCGCTGGAGGAGTGGCGGTATGTGCACAACGTGGTTGTGCCGCCCGCTGCGATGTCGGCGGTGGAGGCGGGGGAGCGGCTTGCGCGGGGGTATCGGCTGGAGAACGCGTACGACGGGGATGTGCTGGTGGGGTGTTCCACTGTGCGGCCTGCCGTCGACGGGGTGGTGACGGTGATCGCGCGGGTGTTGCCGGAGTTTCGGGGGCGGGGGTTTGGTGCGGCCCTGTATGAGCATGCGCTTGCCTACGCGCGTGCGCAGAGTGCCGAGGTCGTCGAGACGTGTGTGCTGGGCGTCAATGAGGACGGGCTGCGGTTTGCCCGGCGGTACGGGTTTGCCGAGGTCGAGCGGTATGTGCTGGACGGGGAGAGCGACGAGTGGGTGGATCTGCGGCTCGTGCTGTGACGGGCGGCGGGTGTCGGCTTGCAACGATTCCCTCAATCTTGTGGGAACACAGTGTGGGCTGCGTCACGTTCGAGTTGAATGAAGGGCAGCGAGTGAACCGACGCGCCGTGCGTGCGGACGCAGCCTGATGGGGGTCCAGGTGAGTGCTTCCCGGCGTAGTGGGGCCACGGACGAGCTGGGGCCCGACGAGCCCGAGCCGGAACCGGAGCGGGATGCTCCGGAGGACTCGGGCGGCTCCGACCTGCTCGCCGCGCTGCTCGACGGCATGGACGCGGCGCTGTGCGCCTTCGACGCCGACGGATTTGTCACGCACTGGAACCGTGAGGCCGAGCGGATCCTGGGGTGGACGGCGGCCGAGGCGGTGGGCCGGCACGGGTTCGCCGGGTGGGCGGTGCGTGAGGCGGACGCGGATGAGGTCGAGGGGCGGCTGTTGTCCGCCATGCACGCTCCCGGGCGCCAGGTGCACGAGTTCGCGCTGCTCACCAAGGACGGCGGGCGGGTCCTCGTCCGGACGCAGTCGGCGGCCGTGCGCGGGCCGGACGGCAAGCCGGCGGGTGTGTACTGCGCGTTCAGCGAGGTGCACGCGCAGATCGACCTGGAGCGGTCCATCGCGCTCAGTGAGGCCCTGTTCGAGGACGCTGCCTGGGGTGTCGTCCTCGTCGACGCCGATCTGCGGCCCGCCGTCGTCAACGCGCATGCCGCGCGGGCGCTCGGTATCGGGCGTACGTCGGCGCTCGGGCGGCCGCTGGGGGAGTTGCTCGCGCTGGGCGTGGAGGACCTGGAGAGCGCGCTCACGCATGTGCTGGCCGAGGGGGCGCCGCCCGCGCCGGCCGAGATGTGGGTGAGCGTGCGGACGCCGGAGGGCGAGCAGCGGCGCTGCTGGCGGTCCGGGTTCCTGCGGCTGGCGTCGCCGCTCGCGGAGGAGCCGGTGCCGCTCGGGGTGGGCTGGCTGTTCCTGGACGTCACGGAGGCCAAGCACGCCGAGCAGGAGGCGGCCATGCTGCGGTTCCGTGCCAACCAGCTGCATCGTGCGGCCCGTGCGGCGGCCGAGTGCGAGGACCCGGCGGAGGCGGCGACCGTCCATCTGGACTTCGCGCTGGCCGGGTTCGCCGACCATGCGGTGATCGACCGGGTGGTGGGCGGTTCCCGGGCCGACGGGGAGGTGGGGCCGGTCCGGCTGGTGCGGATCGCGGCCACGCCGTCCGGGACGCCGGGGCCGAGCATGCTGACGGGTGCGGCGGGGCTGCCGGTGCGCTACGAGGAGGGGCATCCGGCCTTGCAGTGCGTGGCGCGGGCCGGGAGTGTGCGGGCGGACGCCGGTTCGGTGCCGCTGGACCGGGCGCGGGCCTGGGCGCTGGACCGGCAGTGGCCCGGTGACGCGGTGCACGCGTTGTGCGCGGTACTGCGCAGCCGGGGGCGGACGCTGGGCGTCGTGACGTTCCTGCGCGGGTCGGCCCGCAACCGCTTCGAGCGCGCGGACGCGACGTACGCGGAGGACGTGGCCGTGCGCATCGCGACCGCGCTGGACCTCGCCCACCTCGCGAAGGACCGGCAGCAGTGACAGCCGTTCAGTGCTGGTAGAAGATCCGGTCGCGGTATTCCTCGAACACGCGGGCGTTCCATTCGTGGCCGCCGTCGACGTTGCCGGAGCGCAGCAGCGGGGGTTCGGTGCCGCGGTCGGCGAGGGTGGCCGCGGTGGTGGCCAGGACCGCCTGGAGCAGGGCGCTGGTGACGACCGTGGAGGCGGGCGCGAAGGGCGCCGGGATGGTGTCGAGGGTGAGCTCGGCGTCCCCGACGGAGATCTTCGAGTCGAGGACGACGTCGCAGTGGTCCTTGAGGTACGTGCCGGAGGAGTGCCGGGAGGTGGTCTCGGTGGCGTACGCCACCGATGTCACGCCGATGACCTTGATGCCGCGCCGGCGGGCCTCGACGGCCATCTCGACGGGGAGGGCGTTGCGGCCGGACAGGGAGATGATCACGAGGGCGTCGCCGGCGCGCAGGGGTGAGGTGTCGAGGACGGCGGTGGCGAGTCCGTCGACCCGTTCGAGGCGGGAGCCGAGGGTGGCGGGCATCACATCGACGCCGACGAGGCCGGGGGCGGCGAGGAGGTTCATGAGGGCGAGGCCGCCGGCGCGGTAGACGACGTCCTGGGCGGCGAGGGAGGAGTGCCCGGCGCCGAAGGCGAAGAGCCGGCCGCCGGAGGTGACGGTGTCGGCGAGGAGGGTGCCGGCGGCGGTGATGGCCTCGGCCTCCTCGTCGCGGGCCCGTTGCAGGAGGCCGATGGCGGCGTCGAAGAACAGGTCGGCGGGCGTGCCGTCGCTCATGCGGTGCCCCTTCGCAGCGTCAGCGTCAGCGTGTGTGTCGCGGATCACCCTCAGGTCTGGACCAGGTCGGTGTCAATACGGCCTGTGCGGTGCGGGGGCGTGGGGCCGGGGGGTGGGGACGCCTACGGGCGCGGCTGGGCAGCGCCCCGTAAGGGGCGTGGGGAACTGCGCGACCGGCCCCCACCGGCCCGCAGGGGAGGGCGGCCCGCACCCCCCGTTTTTCCGGTGTCCCCCGCTTGTCAGTGGGATCCGGCAGAATTGGTTGCAGGGCCAGCGCACGCCGCCGGGGTTTCCGGCAGAGGTAATCGAGGGGCACGTATGTCCGGACTGATCGACACCACGGAGATGTATCTCCGCACCATCCTCGAGCTCGAAGAGGAAGGCGTGGTCCCCATGCGCGCCCGCATCGCGGAGCGGCTCGACCAGAGTGGGCCGACGGTGAGCCAGACGGTGGCGCGGATGGAGCGGGACGGTCTGGTGTCCGTGGCCAGCGACCGCCATCTGGAGCTGACCGACGAGGGCCGCCGGCTGGCGACGCGTGTGATGCGCAAGCATCGCCTCGCCGAGTGCCTGCTGGTCGACGTGATCGGCCTGGAGTGGGAGCAGGTGCACGCCGAGGCGTGTCGCTGGGAGCATGTGATGAGCGAGGCCGTGGAGCGGCGCGTCCTGGAGCTGCTGCGGCACCCGACCGAGTCGCCGTACGGCAACCCGATCCCGGGTCTGGAGGAGCTGGGCGAGAAGGACGGCGCGGATCCGTTCCTCGACGACAGCATGGTGTCGCTGGCCGACCTGGACCCGGGCACGGACGGCAAGACGGTGGTCGTGCGCCGGATCGGCGAGCCCATCCAGACCGACGCGCAGCTGATGTACACGCTGCGGCGGGCGGGTGTGCAGCCCGGTTCGGTGGTGAGCGTGACGGAGGCGGCCGGCGGGGTGCTGGTGGGCAGCGGCGGCGAGGCGGCCGAGCTGGAGGCGGACGTCGCCTCCCACGTGTTCGTCGCCAAGCGCTGAGCGCCGCCTGCTGAGCGCCGGCCACTGAGCTCCGCCTTCTCGGCACCGTAACCGGAGCATCGTTCAACTTCCGTTGTTCGTGGGGGAGTTGAGCCCTTCTCTCGACGCCTCATCCTCGTGTGTCGAACGCGTCGAATCCAAGATTCAGTGCGCCGAATCGCAGCGCTGGAACGTTTCGCGTGCAAGGCTGTCGCGAGAGGCATATGACCTGAGGGGGGCGGGGAGGATGTGCCGAAGACGTGGATATGGACATGTGCGTGGACGTGGGATTGGCCCCGGTACCTTTCGGTACCGGGGCCTGTCCTCCCCAGTGCTGACCCGGAGCCCCGAGCTCTCAGGGTCATCCCCTCGGACCGTTTTCCCCGAGCGGCCCGCCCCCCGCAGAACAAATCCCCCCGGCGACGCCGATCATGCCTGGGGAGGGGTCACTCGAATGAGGGGTGTTGCCCGCAGGAACCCGATTTTCGAATAGAGGTTCGATAGTCTGCAGTGGTACCGAACCACCACGAAGCGATACGAGGCGACACTAGGCACGCGGAGCTAGGGGGGTGCCAGGCCCATGGCACGGCGCATCGACGTGACAGGAGCCGGCGGCGTGGACCTCGCCGCCTGGGAGTTCGCGGACCCGCCCAAGACGGAGGAGCCGGGCCACTCGTTTCCCGGCGTGCTGTTACTGCACGGCCTGATGGGCCGCGCCTCGCACTGGGCGTCCACCGCCCGCTGGCTCGCCGGGCGGCACCGTGCCGTCGCCCTCGACCAGCGCGGCCACGGCCAGAGCGACAAGCCCCCGCAGGCCGCCTACACCCGTGAGGCGTACGTCGAGGACGCCGTGGCCGCCATCGAGCAGCTGGGCCTCGCGCCGGCCGTGCTCATCGGCCACGCCATGGGCGCCCTGACCGCCTGGCAGCTCGCCGCGAAACGCCCCGAGCTGGTGCGGGGCCTGATCATCTGCGACATGCGCGCCTCCGCACTCGGCGCGGCCTCGCAACGCGAGTGGGCCGACTGGTTCAAGTCCTGGCCCGTTCCCTTCGCCACGCTCGCCGACGTACGCAAGTGGTTCGGCGAGGACGATCCCTGGGTGGAGCGGCCGAACCCGGCGCGCGGGGAGTTCTACGCCGAGGTGATGCACGAGTGCGCCGACGGCTGGCGGCCCGTGTTCGACCCCGACCAGATGCTGAAGTCCCGCGAGACCTGGGTGTACGACGCGCACTGGGAGGAGCTGGCCCAGGTGCCGTGCCCCACGCTGGTCGTGCGCGGGGTGGACGGGGAGCTGGGGCGGGCGGAGGCGCAGGAGATGGTTCGGGTGCTTCCCCGAGGGGAGTACGCCGAAGTGGCGGACGCCGGGCATCTGTTGCCTTATGACCGGCCGGAGGCCTGGCGGGCGGCGGTCGAGCCGTTTCTTGATCGGGTGGGGGAGTGAAGAGCGCCTACTGGGCAGGGGGATGAGCGATTTCGGCGGGTGCGGGTGCGTTGTGGTTGCTCGCGCAGTTCCCCGCGCCCCTGAAGGGGCGCGTGTTCTGCCGTCGGCTGCCAGGCGGTAGCCGCGAGTCGATACAGTCCCGTGCCCCTGAAGGGGCGCGCTGCCGCTAGCCCTTGCTGACAGCGAGCAGGATCTCCGGCAAGCAGGCCGCCGTCCGTGGGGCCGCCAGTCGCAGGCCCGCCCATGTGATCGTCGCCCCGTAGGCCGCCCCCGTCGGCAGCAGCAGCCAGGTCCACTGCTCGCCGCCCGCGCTCGCGTTCAGCGCGATCGTCAGGGCGATGACCGGGGAGCTCAGCAGGGCCGCCGCGACCATGCCGCCGAAGATCGCGATGCAGGCCAGGCCGGTCTGGCCGGGGGCGACGTTGCGGTGGCCCTCCTGGGGGATGGAGTAGGGGAAGCGGGCGGAGGTCCAGGCGCCGGTCGCCAGCATCGCGCCGAGCAGGGCGAAGGAGAGGCCGAGCACCTCGGGCAGCCGGGGCCAGTCGCCCAGCAAGGCCGTGGTCAGGACGGTCACCAGCGCGGTGTACGGCAGGGTGATCACCAGCAGGGCCAGTGCCCGCCCGCGCAGTTCGACGTAGGCGTCCCGCGCGGACGAGACGGTCATCGCGACCATCCAGAAGGCGGAGGTGTCCTGCCCGAACTGGTTGTACATCTGGATGCCGAGCATCCCGGCGGCGAAGCACGCGAAGTAGATCGACCCGGTGCCCTGCAGGGCGTTGAAGACGGGCACGATCAGGCCGATGGCCAGCGAGGTCACCCAGGCGGCCTTGGTCTTGGGGTCGCGCCAGACGTAGCGCAGGCTGCGCGCCATGACCGTACCGGTGCGTCCGCCGGGCAGCAGCCGTCCGAGACCGCCGCCCGCGGACGAACGGCCCCGGTCGGCCGCCTCGGGCGCCTGGAGCGTGGAACCGTCGGGTGCGGTCATCAGCCGGGTCAGCGTCCGCGCCCAGGCGCCGACGAGCAGCGCCAGCGCGGCCAGGGACAGGCCGAGTTGGAGGGCAGCGGTCCCGTACGAACCCTCGCTCGCCGAGTGCACCGCGCCGATCGCCGACGCGGGCGGCAGCCATCGCACCACGTCGGCCACCGGCGCGAGCCTTCCGAGGCCTGCCGAACCGAGGCTCTGGGCGCCGAAGTTGACGAGCTGTGCCCCGACGGCGATGACCAGGCCGCTCAGGACGGCCAGGTCACGTCCCCTGCGGCTGCTGAGCAGCCGTACGTTCGCGGCGGCCACGGCGCGCGCGAGGGCCACGCAGACCAGCAGTGCGAGGGGTACGGCGACCACCGCGACGCCGTGGCCGGCCGCACCGTGCGCCACCGCCACCGCGCAGCCCACCAGCAGCAACAGGCTGAACAGGGGGCCGATACCGACCAGCGAGGCGGCCAGCAGGGCCCGTACCAGCGGCCGGGGCCGCAGCGGGAGCATCACCAGCCGGGTCGGGTCCAGGGTCTCGTCGCCGCCCGGGAAGAACAGCGGCATCACCGCCCACCCCAGCGCCAGCACGGCGGCCCCCAGCACCGCCACCGCGTCCGCGTGCGCATGCCCGCGCAGCAGGACCAGGCCCAGCAGCTGCAGTACCGCGAACAGCAGCGCGACGACCGCCGACGCGACGAAAGCGGCCCGTCGGCCGCCGGACTGCCGCAGCCCGTTGCGCAGCAGCGACAGCTTCAGCCGTACGACGGTGGCGGTCACGTCCGTCATCGGGCCGCACCGCCGCCCAGCCAGTCCAGGTCGGAGGCCGCGTCCCGGCCGCGAGCCCCGACCAGTTCCAGGAACGCGGCCTGCAGGGTGGGATGCGCCCCGCGCACTTCTTCCAGCGTCCCCGTCGCGCGGATCCGCCCGGCCGCCAACACCGCGACCCAGTCGCACAGCGACTCGACGAGCTCCATCACGTGGGAGGAGAAGACGACGGTCGCGCCGGAGCCGGTGTACCGCTCCAGCACGCCCCGGATGGTCTGCGCGGACACCGGGTCGACGCCCTCGAACGGCTCGTCCAGGAAGAGGACTTCGGGGTTGTGGAGGAGAGCGGCGGCGAGCCCGATCTTCTTGCGCATGCCGGTCGAGTAGTCGACGACGAGTTTGTGCTGGGCTCCCGCGAGGTCGAGCACGTCCAGGAGTTGGGTGGCCCGCTTGTCGACCTCGGCGCCGGGCAGGCCGCGCAGCCGGCCGGAGTAGCCGAGCAGTTCGCGTCCGGAGAGCCGTTCGAAGAGGCGGAGGCCTTCGGGGAGGACGCCGATGCGAGCCTTCACGGCGACCGGGTCCCGCCACACGTCGTGGCCGACGACCTCCACGGAGCCCTGGTCCGGGCGCAGCAGCCCGGTCACCATGGAGAGAGTGGTGGTCTTGCCTGCGCCATTGGGTCCGACCAGCCCGACGAACTTACCGGCGGGCAGCGACAGATCGATCCCGCCGACGGCCACCTGTTGCCCAAACCGCTTCCAGAGCCCACGAACACGCACGGCATCGGTCATGGATGAACCCTATGGGGCGGCGAGGTTTTGAGGGTGGGGTGGGTGGGGGCTGGGGCGGGGGTTTCGCTTACCGGCGCCGGCAGGGTGCCGCTGCGCCCACCCGTGCCGCCCTGCGGCACGCCTGCCCGCAGCTACGACGTGCCCCGTAAGGGGCGCGGGGAACTGCTCGATCGGCCACGACGCACCCGCAGCCGCTCACAACACAGCACCCGGCAGCCCAATAGGCGCTACCGGTCCCGCCCGCACGCATAAGCCAGCGGCGAGATCAATTCCTCCGCATCCGGCAGCCACCGGTTCGCCGCAGTCGGCCGGCACGCCCACTGCACCGCCCCCCGCGACCCGTACCGCGTCGGCGGCGCCGGCACGTACGCCCCCTCCCCGAGCGCCGTGAGGTCCAGCGACGCCGGTGACCAGCCGATCTTCCGTACCAGGTCCGGCACCTTCACCGACGCGCCCGGCAGCACGAAGAACTGCATCCGGCGGTCGGGGGTCAGGGTCACCGGCCCCAGCGTCAGCTCCATCCGCTCCATGCGCGCCAGCGCGAGAAACCCGGCCGTCTCCGGGACGGACAGCGCGTCGAAGGTCCGTCCCGTCGGCAGCAGGATCGACGCCGTCGGCTGCTTCTGCCACATCCGGCGCGCCACCGTCGCACTACCGGTGGCCTGCGTCGCCCAGTCCGGGCGCGCTGCGTGCGCGCCGGGCGCGACGCACGCGACCTCACCACAGGAACAGCGTTGCACCCCCTCGGCCGCTTCCAGCCAGGTGCCCGGGAAGACGTCCCAGTGGCGCTCCTCGGCGTAGCGTACGGCGGTCTCCAGCAGCGATTCCCCACGCTGCTTCGGAATCTGAGCGGCTTCGGTGCCCACGATCGTCTCTTCCACGCTCAACACAACTCCCGCACCCACCTGGAGTTACGGGCGTAGCGCGCGCGGGGGAGGAGCATCTTTTCCGTAACTGGGGCGCATGGATGCACGTGTGGGGGCGCGCAGGAGGAACCGGGGCGTGAGCGGGTAGTCACACGTGGGGGGTTGGCGGCGGTCGTACCCGTGGTTCCGCTGCTTTTACCCGGCAATCCTCGCATGTCCCGCATTTTCGGTATGTCCGCTGGGCAGTGATCGCAAAGGCCGGATCTTTTCCCTACAGGGAGTTCGCAGGGGGTACGCCATGGCCGCAAGGCCGCTTGTCGCGCGGCAGCCGAACGAACGGTTGCAGGCGCTCATCCAGGAGGCGGGGTGCTCGAACGCCGGGCTCGCCCGCCGGGTCAACATGTGCGGCGCGGAGCACGGTCTCGACCTCCGGTACGACAAGACGTCCGTGGCGCGCTGGCTGCGCGGCCAGCAGCCGCGGGGCCGGGCGCCCGCGATCATCGCCGAGGCGCTGGGCCGCAAGCTGGGTCGTACGGTCACGATCGACGAGATCGGCATGGCCAACGGCAAGAACCTCGCGTCGGGCGTCGGTCTCCAGTTCTCGCCGACGGTGCTGGGGGCCATCGAGCAGGTCTGCGAGCTGTGGCGCAGTGACGTGGGGCGCCGGGACTTCCTGTCCGGTTCCTCGGTCGCCGCGTCCGCGCTGGTGGAGCCCAGCCGGGACTGGCTGATCTCGGCGCCGGACGCGCAGGTGGCGCGGCAGGCGGGGCCGCGGGTCGGGCAGTCGGACGTCGCGGCGGTGAAGGCCATGACACAGGCGCTCACCGACCTCGACCACCAGTTCGGCAGCGGGCATGTGCGCCCGGTCGTCGTGCACTACCTCAACAGCGTCGTCTCCGGACTGCTGGCCGGCTCCTACCGGGAGTCAGTGGGGCGGGAGTTGTTCGCCGCCGTCGCCCGGCTCACCGAGCTCGCCGGGTACATGGCCGTCGACACCGGCCAGCCCGGGCTCGCCCAGCGGTACTACATCCAGTCGCTGCGCCTCGCGCAGGCGGCCGGCGACCGTGGCTACGGCGGTTATGTGCTCGCCTCCTCCATGAGCCACCTCGCCGCGCAGCTCGGAAACCCGCGCGAGATCTCCCAGTTGGCGCGGGCGGCGCAGGAGGGGGCGCGGGGTCGCGTGACCCCGCGCGCGGAGGCGATGTTCTTCGCGGCCGAGGCCCGTGGCCACGCCCTGCTGGGCGATGTGCGGTCGGCGCAGCTGGCGTCCGGGCGGGCGGTGTCGGCGATGGAGGCGGCCGATCCGGCGTCCGGGGACGACCCGGCGTGGATCAGGCACTTCGACGAGGCCTACCTGGCCGACGAGCTGGCGCACTGCCACCGTGACCTGGGCCAGGCCGAGGCGGCCGCCAGGTGTGCGCAGCAGTCGCTGGACGGGCACCCGGAGACCCGGGCGCGGCGCCGCGCGATCGGCTATGTGCTCCTCGCCACGGCGCAGGTGCAGCAGCGCGAGATCGAACAGGCCTGTGCGACCGGGACGAAGGCGGTGGAGCTGCTGGAGACGGTCCGCTCCAACCGGGGCGCCGAGTACCTGGAGGACTTCCAGCTGCGGCTGGAGCCGTTCCGGGACGAACCGGTGGTCAGGGAGTTCGGAGCGCGCCTGGATCTGCAGGCCGCCGCATGAATTCCTGCCCCGCGGCTGCATGAACGTGTGGGAAACCACACGTTGCCGCTCAAGAAGTGGCATATACAGCGCACCGCGGGGCGGTTCTGTTACTGCTGTCACAAGGAACAAGATCGCGCCCTTGGCTGCGTGGCACCTGGCTGAGGGGACCCGGTAGCGTGAGCCGACGATTCACAAGGTCCCCCATTAGTAGGAGTCCCGGTGACGCAGAGTGGACAGGGCGAGCCCGCGCGCGAAGGCATCGTGCTGCCCTCCGACGGTGGCGAGCCCCTGCTGCCGGGTATGACGGGCAGCCCCGTCCCCGCCGCGCAGCCGCCCGCCCCGGCCGCCGCGCCGTCCGAGGGTCAGTCCTGGGGCCAGCCGTGGGGCCCCGGCCACCAGCAGAGCCCGCAGCCCCAGCCGGACGGCCAGGGCTGGCCGCAGGCGGCCGGCCAGGAGTGGGCCGCCCCTGAGCACCAGCTGCCGCCCGCCTGGAACGCCCAGTCGCACGCCGCCCAGGCCCAGGCCGCGCAGGCCCCCGGTTCCGGTGCGCTTCCGCCGGAGGGGGCGCCGGCCCCGTCGTACGGCGG
Source organism: Streptomyces sp. GbtcB6 (assembly GCF_019091475.1). Taxonomy (NCBI): domain Bacteria; kingdom Bacillati; phylum Actinomycetota; class Actinomycetes; order Kitasatosporales; family Streptomycetaceae; genus Streptomyces; species Streptomyces sp. GbtcB6. The sequence continues at coordinate 318,276 of NZ_JAGXJL010000005.1, forward strand.
CTACGAGCAGTCGTACGGCTACGGCGCCCAGCCCCAGCAGTCGTACGGCGCCCCGCTGCCCCCGGCCGCCGGCCAGGACCCCTACGGCGCTCCGGGCGCCGCGCTGCCGCCCGCCGTCCCGCAGGGGGGCCACGGTGGCTACGGCGGTGCGCTGCCGCCCGCCGACGAGGGCGCCACCCAGTACATACCGCCGGTGCCCGCCGCGCCGATGGACGAGGGCGCCACGCAGTACATACCGCCGGTGCCCGCCGCGCCGATGGACGAGGGCGCCACGCAGTACATACCGCCGGTCCCGGCGGCCTCCGAGGGCGCCACCCAGCTGATCCCGCCGGTGGGCGCCGGTGCGCTGCCGCCGGAGATGTCCCACGGGCAGACCGCCTTCCACGGCGGGCCGCCCGCCCCGGCGGCGCACTCCGACGCCGACGCCACGCAGTACATCGCGCCGTACCCGGCCGGTGGCCCGCAGGGCGGCGGCGCCGACCGGCAGCCGCCCGCCGAGTTCGACAACCTCTTCCGCAGCGGGCCGGGCGGCGAGCCCCCGGCCGCGGCCACGGCCTATCTGCCGCGCTTCCAGGAGCAGCCCCAGAGCGGCTACCAGCAGCCGCCGGCGTACACCCCGCCCCCGACGTCGTACGACCACCACGACGACGACGGTGGCGGCCGGGGCGGTCGCGGCAGGTCGAAGGTGCCGCTGATCGCGGCCGTCGGGATCGGCATCGCGGTGCTCGGCATCGGCGCCGGTGCCCTGCTCAGCGGGGGCGGCGGGGGCTCGGACGACGCCAACAAGACGGTGGCCGCGTCCGCCTCGGCCACCGACGGGTCCTCCTCGGCCGCGGCCGACCCCGCGAAGGCGCAGGCCGTCGCCCTGGACAAGCTGCTCGCCGACAGCGGCAGCAGCCGGGCCTCGGTGATCAACGCCGTCGCCCAGGTGAAGCAGTGCAAGGACCTGGACGGCTCGGCCTCCGACCTGCGCAACGCCGCCCAGCAGCGCACCGAGCTGGTCACCCGGCTGTCGAAGCTGGCCGTCGACAAGCTGCCGGACAACGCCGAGCTGAGCACCGCCCTCACCAAGGCCTGGCAGGCCTCCGCGAACGCCGACAACCACTACGCGGCCTGGGCCGACCAGGCCAAGGGCAAGCACGGCTGCCGCAAGGGCCAGGCCCGCACCACCGGCCAGACCGCCGCCGGCAACCGCGAGAGCGGCACCGCCAGCAGCCAGAAGGTGAAGGCGGCCGCGCTGTGGAACACGATCGCGAGCAAGTACGGCCTGACCCAGCGGCAGCCGACCCAGCTGTGACGGCCGGGCCGCACGCGGGGGTCAGCTGAGGTCGGCGTTCTCCAGGACCTTGGTCATGTCCAGGGCCTCCTTGTTCGCCGACTGCAGCAGACCGCCCTTGACCGTCTGGACGTTCACGTCGGCGTTGACCAGCCGGGCGAAGCCGGCCGCGGCCAGCTTGCCCTGGTAGGGCCAGCTCAGGGACGGGGTGAGGCCGCCGGTGGAGACCTTCAGGCCGTCGTTGAGGGTGTGCCGCACACTGTCGGCGCTGACCTCGCCGTCGCCGATCTTCTCCAGCGCGGCGGTGAGGACCTTGTAGGCGATCCAGGTGGTCTGCACCCCGGCGTCGGCCGGATCGATCCGGTTGTCGCCGAAGGCCTCCTTGCTGATGACCTTCTTCATCCCGTCCCAGCGCGAGTCCGAGGCCACCGGGTACCAGCCGGTGATGTACGACCCCTCGTACGGGCCGGACGCGCCGCCGGTGGAGTTGATCACCGTCTGGTCGACGCTGCCGACCTCGGCGGCCGTCTTCACCTTCGGGTAGTCCTGGCGGGCGCGCTGGAAGTTGTCCATGAAGGTGGCCGTGCGGTCACCCAGCTCGGGCACCACACAGCCCGTCTTCAGCGAGTCCGAGGTGGCGCTCTCCAGCGCCTTCTGCGACTGCTGGTCGTACTCGGTGAGGTCCTCGGCCGCGAGCTGGTCGATCGCCTTGGCGTGGCTGCCCGCCTGCAGGCCCGAGTCGAGCAGCTGGGGCAGCTGGTCGCCGGCGATGCTGTCCGGGCGGACCAGGGTGACCGGGCCGCAGGACTCGGCCAGCGCCTCCCCGAGTCCGGCCAGCAGGGTGAGCGAGCCGCCGTTGACCGGGTAGGAGACGGGGCTGGTGAACTCCTCGTTGGTCGCCCCGTAGCCGCCTATGTAGGGGATGGCCGCGCCCTCCAGCGGGGCGAAGTAGGAGTCGCCGAACTGGCTGTAGGAGCCGACCACGGCGACGACGTTCTCGTCGACCGCCCGCTGGGCGCAGGTCGCGGCGCCCACGCTGCTGTTGTGGTCGTTGCAGGTGACGAGCTTGAGCTTGCGGCCGTGGATGCCGCCCTCGGAGTTGATCCACTTGACGTAGGCGGAGGCCATGGCGGGCATGCCGGGCTTGTTGGTGGCGCTGGTCCCCTGCGGCGCCCAGGTCATCACCTTGATCGCGTCGTCCGTCGAGGTCGACATCCCTGGGATGGCACCGCAGCCGGCGGCGAGCGACGCACACGCGGTCATGGCCACCGCGGACAGGGCCGTGGCTCTGACACGCCGGTGGGCCGCGGGAAGGACGCTGCTGACGGTGGTGCTGAGGATGGGGCGCCTGCCGGTCATGAACATGCACGATTCCGCCACATCACTAACCGGGAAGTGACCCATGGTCAACGAACAGTGACGTGAAGGTGAATTGCGGGGGCTCGATTAAGGGCGTGTGACGAGGAACGTACGATCGATGACCGTGCAAGGTTCGGAGAACTCTTCCCGTCGCGGCCGTCGCTCCTCCACCATGGGCGGCATGCCACTCAATGACATGCCGTGGTGGCGCTGGCGCAGCAATGTGCGCTCCGCGCTGCACATGCTCTCCGACCCGGACTTCCAGCGGAACGTCTGGCTGGCCGGCCAGGACGGGTACGGCGACGTGACCGACGCGGTCTACCGGCTGGTCGAGGACACCTGGCTGGACAGCTGGTCCGCGGAGAAGTACGTCGGGACGATATTCCGCGACTCGCAGGAGGCGGCGCTCGTCGACACCGCCGTGCTGCGGGTGCTGCGGATCATGCACCAGGTCGGGCCGGACGCGCCGGTCTCCGCCTACCTCGACCACCAGGCGTGGCCGGACGCGGTCCGGGCGGCCCGGGACGCGCACATACGCCTGGCGGCGAGTGACGGCGACGACCCGGACGCCCCGCCGCGCACCCTCGAGGTGCTGCGGATCATGACGCGGGCGGCCTGAGTCCGCGAAGCGGACGCCGACTGCCGGGGCGGGCGGGGCATGAGATTCTGTGGTGCATGACCGATGAGTCCACCCGAGCCCAGGCCGCCCCGGCCGACCAGTACGTCCTCACGCTCTCCTGCCCGGACAAAAAGGGCATCGTGCACGCCGTGTCGAGCTACCTGTTCATGACCGGCTGCAACATCGAGGACAGCCAGCAGTTCGGGGACCACGACACGGGCCTGTTCTTCATGCGCGTGCACTTCTCGGCCGACGCGCCGGTGACGGTCGACAAGCTGCGGGCCAGCTTCGCGGCGATCGGTGACTCCTTCCACATGGACTGGCAGATCAACCGGGCCGACGAGCGGATGCGCATCGTCCTCATGGTCAGCAAGTTCGGCCACTGCCTGAACGACCTGCTCTTCCGCGCCCGTATCGGCGCGCTCCCGGTGGACATCGTGGCCGTGGTCTCCAACCACACCGACTTCGCGGAGCTGGTGGACTCGTACCACATCCCCTTCCACCACATCCCGGTGACGAAGGAGACGAAGGCCGACGCCGAGGCCCGGCTGCTCGACCTCGTCCGCGAGGAGAACGTCGAACTGGTGGTGCTGGCCCGCTACATGCAGGTCCTCTCGGACGACCTGTGCAAGCAGCTGAGCGGCCGGATCATCAACATCCACCACTCGTTCCTGCCGAGCTTCAAGGGCGCGAAGCCGTACCACCAGGCGCACACGCGGGGCGTGAAGCTGATCGGTGCGACGGCGCACTACGTCACGGCGGACCTGGACGAGGGCCCGATCATCGAGCAGGAGGTCGAGCGGGTCGGCCACGACGTCACCCCGGACCAGCTGGTGGCGATCGGCCGCGACGTGGAGTGCCAGGCGCTGGCACGGGCGGTGAAGTGGCACGCGGAGCGCCGCATCCTGCTCAACGGCCGGCGGACGGTCGTTTTCGGCTGACGGTCGGGCGGCGGCCTTCGCCCAGGGGGGTGGGCGGTCCTGTCGCACGGCGACTGCGGGTGGTTCGTGGTTGCTCGCGCAGTTCCCCGCGCCCCTAAAAGCCAAAAGCGGGGCGCAGCCCCGTCTTTTCCAGGGGCGCGGGGAACTGCGCGAACGGCCCCCACGCACCCGCAGTCGCCGTACGACCGGAACCGCCCCGCCCCTTGGGCGAGCGTCCCTACATCCGGCTCAGGCTCGCGGCAGCGAACAGCACGTCCCTGATCGCCGCCCGATCCCCCAGCTGGCCCGCGGCCGCCTCCTCCGGCGGCACATGGCCCGCGGCCAACCGGCAGAACTCCACGTCGTCCAGCGCCACGTGCGCCACCTCGAACTCCGACGAGCCCACCGCCCCCGGCGAGTCCAGCGGGATCAGCCACTCGCCGCCGCCGCTGCCCTCGATCTCCAGCCGCAGGCTCCGGCCGGGCCGTCCCGCAGGGACCAGGTGGGGGGTCTGGCCGGGCGACGCCAGCCCCGCCCGCCGGCGCTCGGCCAGCGCAGCGGGCAGCATCCGGGCCGCGAGGTCGATCATCCGGTGCAGGTGCCTCGGGGCCGGCGGCCCGTAGGGATAGTCCACCGCCTCCGCGATGTCCTCCGCGTGCACCCAGCACTCGAAGGCGCGGTCCAGCATCGCGTCGTGCAACGGCAGTTCGAAGTCGCCGTACGACACCCCGAGGCGCCCGGCGCCGCCCCCGGTGAAGGAGACGGTCTGCACGAGCCGGTGGCTCTGCTCCCGCCAGGGCACCCGCACCGCACGCGTCGGCGGGAAGTGCGAGGCCTGCCAGAAGGCCTCGGTGCGGGCGGCCGGGCCCTGTGCCGGGGCCTCCCCCAGCGGGTCCTCCAGGCCCAGTGCCATCGCCACCAGCCCGTCGACGGACAGCAGATGCGCGATGACGCCGGCGACCGTCGTACGGCGGGTCGCCGCCGCCTCGCCGTCGAACCAGCGCAGCCGCACCGGCGTGTGCCACTCCGCGTCGCCGATGTCCTGGAGCAGGGCGTCCAGGCGGGCGCTCTCCGCGTCGTAGGGCGCCGCCCAGGCGGGGATCGGGATCCTGGCCGGCCGGCGGTCCAGGCAGGCATCCAGGACCCGGGTGCGCAGGCCGGGATCGAGGTCCAGGCTCTCCGGCTGGTGCAGCAGGCCGACCGCCTCGCGCAGCCGCCGTGCCTCGTCCGCACAGGCCCCGCACTCCCCGAGGTGGGCCTCGACGGTGAGGGCCTCGGCCGTCGAGCACGCGGCCAGCGCCCACGCCCCGAGCAGCGACTTCAGGACGTCGTGCGACAACTCCAGGGGTACGGGCGGCAGGTCGGCCGGCTCGGGCAGCGGCTGCCCGCCGTCCTCGACGGAGGCCCGGGGCAGCGGTATGCGCGGCGACCGGCCGAAGTCGGCGCCGCCGTCGCGCGGCACGTCGCCGTCCCCGGAGCCGGCGCCGTCGTGCGCCTCGGAGAACTCGGCGCCGGTCACGCCCCACCTCCGTATCCGGGCGGCGTCCCGGCGTCGTGCGCGGTGGACAGCAGTTGCAGGCCCAGGCGCAGCCGGCGGCGGGCCTCGTCCTCGGTGACGCCGAGGTCCACCGCGGTCTGCCGGTAGTCGCGGCGCTGGAAGTAGGCGAGGTCCAGGGCGGCGCGCAGCGGGGCCGGCATGGAGTGCACGATGTAGTCCGCGCGGGCGGCGACGGACGCCCGCCGTACCTTGTGCTCCAGCTCCTCCGCGGCTTCCGGGGAGGAACTGTCCCCGGGGGCGAGCGCGGCGGTCTCGGTGGCCCTGAGGCGCTGCACGGCGAGCCGGTGGGCCAGCGCGGCGAGCCACGAGCGCAACGGCCCCTGCCGGGGGTCGTAGGCGTCGGGGTGCTCCCAGACCTGGGCGAAGACCTCGCGGGTTATGGCGTCGGCGGCCCGCTCGTCCCCGAGGACGCGATGGGCGAGCCCGTGCACGAGCGAGGCGAAGCGGTCGTACAGCTCACCGAGGGCGGCCGCCTCGCCGCGGGCGAGCCGCTGCTGCATCTTGCGGTCCCAGCGGGGCGGTACGTCCTTCCTCGCCATGCGGCCCCCTCCCCGTGTCCGTGTCCAGCGTGTCTCCACCGTCTCCTCGAATGTAGTCGGCACGTCCGGCAACGCACGCCCCTTTATGGCAATGCACGCCCCTTGACGGACCGCGGGTGGTAGGAGGCGCTCCCGGTGCTTCTCCGCGTGTTTCTCGGTTCTCCCGTTCGTCTCCGGCCGAACCTTCTGTTTCTGATCGAACAGGATCGGTGGTGACCGAAACAAGACCCTCTCCGATCGATGCTCGTTTGTCATCCGGGGTTTCGGGGAACGGCCGCTGGGCAGCCGCGCGACAAGAAGCGTAGGAACTGGCTCCGTTTCCGGGCGGTTCCGGAGATCCGGCGAGCGGAGGGCTGAGCCGTGGCTTTCAAGGTGACCGGCGTCGAACAGGGCGAGTGGGCGGTGCTCGGGGTGTCGGGCGAACTGGACCTGGTGACCTCGCCGGTGCTGCGCCAGCGGGTGCACGACGTGGTCGCCGAGGGCCATCACAGCCTGGTCCTCGACCTCTCCGACGTCTTCTTCTGCGACTCCAGCGGGGTCGGCGTCCTCATCGCGGCCCGCCGCCTGATCCGCTCCTGCCGGGGCCGGCTGCGGCTGATACTGCCCGCCCAGGGCGCGAGTGACGGTTCTCACGTCAACCGGGTCCTCGGCGCCCTCGGCGTACGCCGGCTGTTCGACGTGTACGCCGACATCGACAGCGCGACCGCCGACGAGGAGGACCCGCTGTCCGCGTAGCCGGGGTTTCCGGGGTGGCCGGGGCAGCCGGGCTCGGCGAGCCCATAGCCGACGATCACGACAGTGCCACGTTGTTGTCGCGGAATTCCCCCGGTCTTGGCACAACCGTCGTTTTCCCGCTCTCCGGCCGCCGCCGCGTCGTACGCTCCCAGCGAGATGAACCCCCACGTCACGTAAGGCGGCCCGAACAGACATGGTCAGCACCGAGTACGAGCGACGGATCGCCGCCCGGTTCGCAACCTTCGACCAGGACGGCAACGGCTGGATCGACCGCGAGGACTTCAACGCGGCAACCAAGGCGCTGCTCGCCGAGTTCGGCGTCCCCGCGCGCTCCGACAAGGGCCAGGCCCTGTACGCCGGTGCGGAGGCCTTCTGGCAGGGCATGGCCGGCATGGCGGACCGGGACGGCGACCAGCGCATCACCCGCCAGGAGTTCGTGAGCGGCGCGGTCAAGCGGCTGCACGACAACCCCGAGCGGTTCGGCGAGATCGCCCGCCCCTTCCTGCACGCGTCCCTCGCCCTCGCGGACACCGGGGGCACGGGCACGGCGACCGTCGCCGACACCGTGCGCGTGCTGCGCGTCCTCGGGGTCGCCCCCGAACTCGCGCAGGCGGTCGCGGCGCGCCTGGACACCGACGGCGACGGCAAGGTCGCGGAGGCCGAGATCGTCCCGGCGTTCGCCCGCTACTTCACGATCCCGGAGTAGGACGCTCCGAAGCGGGAGTCCCCGGTGCGGGAGTCCCCGAGAACCGCTCGCGCAGCTTGTACTTGAGCACCTTGCGCAGCGTCTCGTTGCGCGGAAGCGCGTCCACCACCTCCAGCCGCTCCGGCAGCTTGTGCACCGACAGCCCTTCCGCGCGCAGGTACGACACCGCCTCCGGGAGCGTCAACACGGCGGTCCCCGGAGGCTGTTCGACCACCGCGCACACCAGTTCACCGCGCTCCGCGTCCGGCAGCCCGACCACCGCCGCGTCGGCCACCGCCGGATGCGCGGCGAGCAGATCCTCGATCTCCTTCGCCGAGATGTTCTCGCCCTTGCGGATGATCACGTCCTTGAGCCGTCCGGTGAGGACCAGATGGCCGGTTCCGGTCACCCGGCCCAGGTCGCCGGTGCGCAGGAAGCCCTCCTCGTCGAAGGCCGCGGCGGACTGCGCCGGATCCAGGTACCCCTGGCACACCGCCTCCCCGCGCAAGCGCACCTCGCCGCCCTCCGCGATCCGTATCTCCATCCCCTCCGGCGGCCGCCCCTCGGTCGTCGCCAGGTTCTCCACCGTGTCGTCCGGCGCTCCCATCGTGATCATCGGCACCTCGGTCATGCCGTACCCGTGCGTCAGCTGCACCCCCATCTCGCGCACCACCGCGTGGTACACCTCCGGCGGCTTGGGCGCCCCGCCGCCGGCCAGCAGCCGCAGCGAGGGGATGACCGGCGCCCCGGGCTGCTTGCGCTGCTCGGCCAGGAACATCGAGTAGAACGCCGTCGAACCGCCCGCCACCGTCACCCCGTGCCTGCGGTACTCCGGCAGCGCGTCCGGCAGCGCGAACTGCTCGAACATCACCGCCGGGAAGCCGTACAGCAGCAGCATCACCGTGTAGTCGGGGCCGGCGATGTGCGCGTACGGGAACGCCATCGAGCCCACGTCGTCCGCCGTGAGCCGCAGCGCGTGCGCGAGACACGAACCGCCCGCGATGAGCGACCGGTCCGTATGCAGAACGCCCTTGGGGTCCGAGGTGGTTCCCGAGGTCCAGTAGATCCACCGGACGGAGGTGCCCTCGGCGGGCGGGGCGGGCAGCACGGCCGGATCGCCGTCGGGCAGCCCGTCACCGTCGTACGCCTCGAAGATCCCCTTCGCGCCCAGCCGACGCGCCATCTCCGCGTGGTCGAAGCCGCGCCACACGCCCGGTACGGCGAAGAACTCGGCCCTGGACTCGCGCAGTGCGAAGCCGACCTCGCGGTCCCGGTAGAAGGGGATGACGGGCGACTGGACGGCGCCCAGCCTGGCCAGCGCGAAGGACAGGACGGCCGTTTCGATCCGGGTCGGCAGCTGCCAGGCGACCACCGTGCCGGGGCGTACGCCCATGCCGTACAGCCCGGCCGCGACGCGTTCGGCACGCGCGTGCAGCCCGCCGAAGGTCAGGGCGCGGTCGCCCTGGAGGAACACCGGGCGGTCGGGGGTGAGTTCGGCGCGCCGGGCGACCAGGTCCCAGAGCGTGCGGGAGGCGCTCAGTTCGTGTGCGGTGGCGTTCATGGAGTCCCCCTGCCCAGCGGAACCGCGGAACTGACGAGTCGTCAGATCGTAGGTCCTGGCGCCTTGTCGGTCCAGGGGTGCGGGGCTAGCCTGCGAGACCTGACGAACCATCAGCTACGTGGGGGTGTCTGCCGGTGGACCTGTCGTACACGCCCGAGGAGGAGGACTTCCGGGCGCGGCTGCGGGAGTGGCTCGCCAAGGTGCTGCCCGGCCTCCCGCCGAAGCCGAAGCCCGAGGACTGGCCGGGCCGCCGAGCCTACGACCTCGGCTGGCAGCGCACGCTGTACGACGCCGGGTACGCCGACGTCCACTGGGACGCGTCTCCCACCATGCGGCTGATCTTCCTCGAGGAGACCGAGAAGGCCGGCGCGCCCTATGTGGGCGCCAACTTCGTCGGCCTGCTGCACGCGGGCCCCACCATCGCCGCCGAGGGCACCGAAGCGCAGCGGGCCCGCTGGCTGGCGCCGATCCTGCGCGGCGACGAGGTGTGGTGCCAGGGCTTCAGCGAACCGGACGCCGGCTCCGACCTGGCCGCGCTGCGCACGCGCGCGTGGCGCGACGGCGACGACTACGTGGTGACCGGCTCCAAGATCTGGACCTCGCACGCGGAGGTCGCCGAATGGTGCGAGCTGCTGGTGCGGACGGACCCGGAGGCGCCCAGGCACCGGGGCATCACCTGGCTGGCCATGCCCATGGACGCCCCGGGCATCACCGTACGGCCGCTGCGCACGCTCGCCGGGTCCTACGAGTTCGCCGAGGTGTTCCTTGACGAGGTGCGGGTGCCGGTGGCCAACCGGGTCGGCGCCGAGAACGACGGCTGGCGCGTCACCATGGTGACCCTCTCCTTCGAACGCGGTACCGCCTTCGTCGGCGAGGTCGTCGCCTGCCGCCGGGTGCTCGGCGACCTCGCGCGCGTGGCGTGCGAGAACGGCAGTTGGGACGACCCGGAACTGCGCCGCCGCCTCGGCCGCCTGAACGCCGAGTTCCGGGCGCTGTGGCGGCTCACCCAGTGGAACGTCAGCGAGGCGGAGGGCAGGGGCGTGCCCGGGGTCGGGGGCTCGGTCTTCAAACTGCGGTACTCGCACGCGCGGCAGGAGCTGTACGACGCGGCGGCCGCCGTGCTCGGCCCGGACGCCCTCGACCTCGACCGGCCGTGGGTCCTCGACCGGCTCTCCTCGCTCTCGTACACCATCGCGGCCGGGACCTCGCAGATCCAGCGGAACATCGTGGCCGAGCGGATCCTCGGGCTGCCGAAGGGGCGGTGAGCGGACGTGCGCTTTCGACTGACCCGTGACCAGGAGGCGTTGCGGGCGGGCATGCGGGAGCTGCTGGGGCGCCGGTTCGACGGCGCGGTGCTGCGGGCGGCCGCCGGTGCGCCGTGCCGGCTCGACCGGGGTCTGTGGCGGGAGCTGGGAGCCGCCGGGTTCTTCGCGCTGCGGCTGCCCGAGGCCGAGGGCGGCGTCGGACTCGGCCTGCCCGAAGCCGTGTTGGTGTTCGAGGAGGCGGGGCGGGCACTGCTGCCCGGCCCGCTGGTGGCCACCCACCTCGCGGCGGCCGACGTGCCCGGCGCGGCCACCGGGGAGGCCGTGGTGGCCCGTGTGGACGGCGGCCTGGTGGAGTGGCTGGCCGAGGCCGACGAGGTGACGGGGGACGCGTCGGGGGCCGTACCGGTGCGCTCGGTGGACCCGTTGACGCCCCTGCACCGCGTCCCGGGACCGGTCTCCGGGCCGCCCGACCCGGTCGCCGTGCTCCTCACCGCCGCCGAGCAGCTCGGCACGGCCACGCGCGCGTGCGAGCTGGCCGTGCAACACGCACGCACGCGCGTGCAGTTCGGGCAGCCGATCGGAGCGTTCCAGGCGGTCAAGCATCTGTGCGCCGACATGCTGGTGCGCGCCGAGACCGCGCGGGCGGCCGTCTACGCGGCCGCCGTGACCTCCGCCCCCGCTGACATCGCGGCGGCCCGGTTGCTCGCCGAGGAGGCCGCCGTGCGCGGCGCCCGGGACTGCCTCCAGGTGCACGGCGGGATGGGCTTCACCTGGGAGTCGGAGGTACATCTGCACCTGAAACGGACATGGGTGCGGGCGCAGCGTGGTGGTGTGAACACGGAGAGTGAGGAGATGCTCGCCGCAGAGTTGCTCGGCTGAGCGTTCGAAACGGCGCTGGCCTGCGGAATCATGGGTTCAAGTGGTCGCGATGTCGCGGATTGTGGCATACCGGAATCACGGAGCGTTGATACCGGGTTGTGTCCAACGCGTGACTCGTCACGGCCTGGAGTCGGCTGTCCCCTCCGGTACCTTCTGTGGGATGCGAGTGGTTCCGAGGACGAGCCATGCTGGCGGAGCCGTCGAAGCGGCCCCGCCACTCATGGTGCGCACCGCCGCTCGCAGGGCGGTAAGGGCTTGCGCCCCCGCTTGTTCGACTCCCCGCCGCGAGCGTCGCACAGTATGCCGGAGGCGTACTCCTTCGCGCTGGAATATGCCCGAAGCGCTTGTTGGGGTGACTGTACGTCAACCATGCTGTCTCGTAAGGGAATCACGTTCCGTGACCCTTGCTCTGGCCGTTGTTCTGGCCATGCAGAAAATGGCTACGATCGTGGCCCTCGTCGTCCTTTTCGTCGCGGCCCTCGTCGTGGCGTTGGCTCGGCGCGGGTTCATGTGTCCGCCGGTTCGGATGGTGTGAGCGGTGCAGGTGCTTCAAGTGCAGCTGGAGATCCGGCCCGACCCCACGGAGGTGGGGCGGGCCAGAAGGTGGGCCCGCTCGCGCCTCGCCGGGGCCGGTATAGCGGCGGACGAGCCGCTGGCCGAGACGGTGATCCTGCTCGTCTCCGAGCTGGTCACCAACGCCGTGGTGCACACCGGCTGTCCGGCCGTGCTGCGGCTCTCGCTGCCGGGCGCGGACCGCAGGGGCGCCGACGAGTCGGTCACCGTACGGCTGGAGGTCGCCGACGCCAGCGACCGCGCGCCCGTGCCGCGGTGCGCCGACGGCGACGCGACCGGCGGCCGCGGCCTCGCCCTCGTCGACGGGCTCGCCGACCGCTGGGGCTGGAGCCCCGAAGGCGCCGGCAAGCGCATCTGGTGCGAACTCGACCGGTGTTCGCAGCCCCGGCAGGGCGCGGCGGTCGCGTACGGGGGCGGGCTGGCCTCGTACGAAGGGCTGGCCTTCGAGGCGGTGTGATCCCGGTGCGCGGCCATGCGCCGGGGGTTGCATCCGTGCGCGCCCATGGTGAACCGGGGCATAAGTCGTAAAACCCCGCGCGGGTGTTGACGCCTTGTGACCGTTTGCTCACGCTTGAGGTCTGCGATTCGCCGCGAGGGGACGGCGAGGGTCTGGGTGACGGACGTCCTCGTCGAGCGTGGGTCGAGTCGGACGGCGGCGCGCGGGACCGGGCTCGGGGCGGGCCAGTGCGCGTGGTCGTCCGGATGCAGGGGGAATGGGGGAGGGCCGGTGTCACGCCGCCTCGGGCGTGACACCGGCTTTCGACAGGCGGTGCTCACAGGACGGCCACGGGAGCGACTGGAGTGCCCGTCGCCCCGACGAACGGCTCGGGCATCGCCGACAGCAGGAACGCGTACCGGCCGGTTTCTCCACAGGCTGTGGACAACTCTTCGAGATTCCAGTTCTGGCCCTGCAGCATCCCCATCTCGACCAGGTCCAGGGCGTGCACGGGCAGCCACAGGTCCTCGATCTCGGGCGGGAAGATCTCGAACGTGAGGGTGTCGTTGGCGACCGCGGCCACGTCGCGCGCGTGGAACCACTCCGGGGTGTGCACCGAAAGACCCGGCGACGGATAGCCGTACCCGTGCTTGTCCCCGGCGAGGTACACCTGCACCTGCCCGGTCCGAACGAGGACGATGTCACCGCTGCGGACGCTCGTCCCGGCGAACTCCTCGGCCGCGTCCAGGTCTTCCGGGGTGACCGCGTGCCCGCCCGCCAGCCGGTCCACGCCACGCGCGCGTGCCACGTCCAGCAGCACCCCGCGCGAGACGATGTGCCGCGCCTTGTCGATCCCGCCGAACTCGGCACCGCCGTGCGCGGTGACGGTGCGCGCCGGGCGGCCGTTGTAGAGCCTCCCCGAGTGCGAGACATGGGTGAGCGCGTCCCAGTGGGTGCCGGCCTGCAGCCCCATGGTCACGGCGTCGTCGCTGCACGCCACGGTCCCCGGGCCGAAGAGCTCCTGGTTGATCTGCACCATGGTGTGCAGGGGGTTGACCCGCCCCGGGATCATCCCGGTCTGCACGCCGTCCTCCCGGAGCGGGAGGGCGAGCGGGACGCGGCGCCCGGTCCGGACCGTCGCCGCCGCCTCCCGCACCACCTCGTCGGTGACCAGGTTCAGTGTGCCGATCTCGTCGTCGGCGCCCCAGCGCCCCCAGTTGTTGACGCGCTTGGCGATGTCATGGAACGCGGGATGAAGCGCCGGCAGTGACATCTGGGTCCTCCCCAGGCCTTGTGTCCGCACATCTGACGGGTCATAAAATCTAACGGTCCGTCAGAAACCGCGGGAAGGGGCCGGGCGTGGGGAACTTCTTGGCAGGCAAGGTCGTCGCCGTGACGGGTGCGGGGCGCGGTATCGGACGGGCGGTGGCGCTGGCGGCGGCGGCCGAGGGGGCGAAGGTCGTCGTCAACGACTACGGCGTCGCGGTCGACGGCGGATCGCCCACGAGCGAGGTCGCCGAGGCCGTCGTCAAGGAGATCGAGGCGGCGGGCGGGGATGCGGTCGCGGTCGCCGACGACATCTCCACGATGGCGGGCGGGCAGCGCGTTGTGGACGTGGCCCTGTCGTCGTACGGCCGGCTCGACGGGGTCGTGTGCGTGGCGGGGATCCTGCGCGAGCGGATGCTGTTCAACATGGCCGAGGAGGAGTGGGACCCGGTGGTCGCCACCCACCTCAAGGGCACGTTCACGGTGTTCCGCGCGGCGTCCGCGGTGATGCGCAAGCAGCGCGCCGGCACGCTCATCGGCTTCACCAGCGGCAACCACCAGGGCTCGGTCTCGCAGGCCAACTACAGCGCGGCCAAGGGAGGGATCATCTCGCTGGTGCGGAGCGCCGCGCTGGGCCTCCACAAGTACGGGGTGACCGCGAACGCGGTGGCGCCGGTGGCCCGGACCCGGATGTCGGCGGGCGTGCCGACGGAACTGACGGAGATCGGCGAGCCGGAGGACGTGGCCGCGTTCGTGGTCTACCTGCTGTCCGACGCGGCGCGGGACGCCGGGGTCACCGGACAGGTCTACACGGTGGCCGGACCGAAGATCGCGGTGTGGGCCCAGCCGAGGGAGTTGCGGGCCGCGTACGCCGAAGGGGGCGCCTGGACGCCGCAGCGGATCGCGGAGGCGCTGCCGGGGGGCGTGGGGACGGATCCGATGCCGATGCTGGCGCGGCTGGCGGCGATGGAGGCCGCCGCGCGAGAAGGAAACCGGCCGAACGCGTAAGGGGGGTGGGCCGCGTGTGCTCTGACGCCTGCGGAGGGGTGAGGGCCGGGCGCCTGCCCGCCGTGGCGGGTTGCGGCCGGTGGGTGACTGCGGCGTCGTTGTGGTTGTTCGCGCAGTTCCCCGCGCCCCTGGGGGGTTGTGGCTGCCGGGATTCAGAAGTTCGGTTTCCTGTCTCGCGCCTTTCGTCTCGTACCTTCCGCCTTCCGCCTTCCGTCGCCCCGCAGCCCTTTGCTGCGTGTCGCTCGGTTCGGCAGGTGGTTGCCTCGGGAGGCTCACTCGCTGCTGCTCTCCCCGTCCACTCCCCTGTCGGCCCCTCTTTTCTCTCCGCCGCGACGGTGATCAGCCACCGCGGTGGTCATCGGCGGTTTTCGCACGGTCCTGATCCGACGTATCTCTGGAGGTCACCGTGGATTTCGGCGCAGCGCCGGAGGACGAGGTGTTTCGCACCGAAGTCCGGGCCTGGCTCGGTGCGCACGTCAAGAGCGATGTGGACCGGCGCAGTTGGGAGCGCACGCTCGGGGCCGCCGGGTGGATCGGGATCGGGTGGGCGGAGGGCGGGTACGGGAACCGGACCGCCACGCTCACCCAGCAGGTCGCCTGGGCCGAGGAGTACGCCCGGTCGGCGGCGCCGCCGCGGTCCGGGCACATCGGGGAGAACCTGCTCGCCCCGACACTCATCGCGCACGGCAGCAGCGAGCAGAAGACGCGCTTTCTGCCGGCCGTCGCCGCCGGGGAAGAGCTGTGGTGCCAGGGGTACAGCGAGCCCGGCGCGGGGTCCGATCTGGCCGGCGTACGGACCGTGGCCGTACGGGAGGCGGACGGGTATCGCGTCTCCGGGCAGAAGATCTGGACGTCGCTCGCCCACGAGGCCGACTGGTGTTTCGTGCTGGCGCGGACCGAGGCGGGCTCGCGGCGGCATCACGGGCTGAGCTTCCTGCTGGTGCCGATGGACCAGCCGGGCCGCATCGAGGTCCGCCCCATCCGGCAGATGACCGGCACCAGCGACTTCAACGAGGTCTTCTTCGACGGGGCGCACGCGCGCGCGGAGCACGTCGTCGGCGGCGAGGGCAACGGCTGGCGCGTCGCGATGAGCCTGCTCGGGTTCGAGCGCGGGGTGTCCACGCTCGCCCAGCAGATCGGGTTCGCCGAGGAGTTGGGGCGGGTGGTGCGGGACGCCGTGCAGAGCGGGGCCGTCGACGATCCCGTCGTACGGGAGCGGCTGGTGCGGCAGTGGGCCGAGTTGCGGGTGATGCGGTGGAACTCCCTGCGGACGCTCGGGAATTCGGCCGTGGAGCCCGGCGCGCCCAGTGTGGCCAAGCTGCTGTGGGGCGGCTGGCACCAGCGGCTCGGTGAGCTCGCCGTGCTGGTGCGGGGCACGGCCGCGAGCGTCGGCCCGGCCGGCTGGTCGGCCGCCGCGCCGTACGAACTGGACGCCGCCCAGCACCTGTTCCTCTTCTCCCGGGCCGACACCATCTACGGCGGCTCGGACCAGGTGCAGCGCACGATCATCGCCGAGCGGGTGCTCGGTCTGCCGAGGGAACCGAAGGGGGTCGAGTCGTGATGCGCGGAGTCGTGTTCGACGGGAAACAGGTGCAGGTCGTCGACGACCTGGACGTACGGGAGCCGGGGCCGGGGGAGGTGCTGGTCGCGGTGTCGGCGGCCGGGTTGTGTCACAGCGATCTGTCTGTGGTGGATGGGACCATACCTTTCCCCGTTCCCGTGGTGCTCGGGCATGAGGGTGCGGGTGTGGTGGAGGCGGTCGGTGTGGGCGTCAGCCATGTGGCGCCGGGGGACCATGTCGCGCTGTCCACACTCGCCAACTGCGGTGCCTGCGCCGACTGCGACCGGGGCCGGCCCACCATGTGCCGCAAGGCCATAGGGCGCCCGCAGAAGCCGTTCCTGCGCGGCGGGCAGGCCGTGTACCAGTTCGCGTGCAACTCGGCCTTCGCGGAACGCACGGTCGTCAAGGCCGTGCAGGCGGTACGGATCCCGAAGGACATCCCCCTGACATCGGCCGCCCTCATCGGCTGCGGGGTGCTGACCGGTGTGGGCGCCGTACTGAACCGAGCCCGCGTCGACCGCGGTGACACGGTGCTGGTCATCGGCACCGGCGGAATCGGTCTCAACGTCATCCAGGGTGCGCGGATCGCGGGCGCGCTGCGGATCGTGGCCGTGGACGCCAACCCGGCCAAGGAGGAGGCGGCCCGGCAGTTCGGCGCGACGGACTTCCTGACCTCGACGGAGGGCGTGAAGGACCTGCTGCCGACCGGGGTGGACCACGCCTTCGAGTGCGTCGGCCGGGTCGAGCTGGTCCGGCAGGCCGTCGACCTCCTCGACCGGCACGGCCAGGCCGTCCTCCTCGGCATGCCCGCCCCCACCGCCGAGGCGTCCTTCGCCGTCGCCTCCATGTTCCTCGACAAGTCCATCCTGGGGTGTAGGTACGGCTCCTCGCGGCCGCAGCACGACATCGCGCTCTACGCCGAGCTGTACCGCCAAGGGAGCCTGCTGCTCGACGAGTTGGTGACCGAGACGTACCCGGTGGAGGACTTCGAGAAGGCCCGCGCCGACGCGGAGGCGGGGCGGGTGGCGCGGGGGGTGCTCACGTTCTGAGGAGCGTCGGGCGGGTTGTCCACAGCGGTGGGAAACCTCGAAGGCGATCGGCCCCCGACTCGAGTGGCCGGCGCCGCTGACGCGGTCAACCCTCGACCGCCAGGCGCACACCCAGGCCGATCAGAATCCCACCGGTGGCTACGTCGAGTCGGCGGCGAGCGGCGCGGCGTCGGCGCAGCCAGGTGCCGATGCGTCCCGCGAGCACGCCGACGAGGCCGTCCACCAGGAACTCCAGGGCGAGGAAGACGGCGCCGAGGATCGCGAACTGCAGCCACACCCTGCCCAGGGCAGGGTCGATGAACTGTGGCAGGAAGGCGATGGTGAAGGTGACCATCTTCGGGTTCAGCAGGTTGGTCAGCAGGCCGCGGAGATACGCGCGGTGGCCTGTGAGCCCGGCCGCTGTCTCCGCCGGCTCCTCGCCTCGATGACGGATGGCCTGAACACCGAGGTAGATGAGATAGGCGGCGCCGACGATCCGTACGGCGGCGAAGGCGACCGGCACCGCCGCGAAAAACGCGGCCAGCCCGGCGGCGGCGACGGTGATATGGACGGCCTCGCTGGTCGCCACTCCGGCCGTGGCGAGCAGTCCCGCGCGCGGGCCGCCGCGCATTCCGCAGCCCAGGATGAACAGCATGTCCGGCCCCGGGCTGATCATCGCGATCGTCGTCGTCACCAGGAACAACGTGAACAGGTGCGCGTGTATCGGCATGCGGCAGGAGCCTGCCACAGCCCGAGCCGTCCGAGCACCGTCTTTTGACCCGTCACACGCTGCTGCCGTGACCACATCACCAACGCGCCTTCCGCAGTCAGGGGTTCCTCAGGGGCGATATCAGGGGCAGTCCGGAGGTGGCGCTGCCGCATGCGGCCCTAACGTGCGTGTGGCGGACGAGCAATGCCC
This sequence comes from Streptomyces sp. GbtcB6, assembly GCF_019091475.1. NCBI lineage: Bacteria > Bacillati > Actinomycetota > Actinomycetes > Kitasatosporales > Streptomycetaceae > Streptomyces > Streptomyces sp. GbtcB6. The sequence goes on from NZ_JAGXJL010000005.1 coordinate 336,463, forward strand.
CCACGGAGAAGGCGAGAGAGTGTTCCGGAACAAGGCTTTCGAAGCGTCGCGATCACCCGGTCGGGCAGGGGTCTCGGACTTGTCCGCCGTCGGCGCGGCGAGCGTTCGCGAGGTCGTCCTCCTGTCCGGTCTGCACAAGACGTACGGCAGCAGCGATCAGCGCATCACTGCCCTGGCCGGGGTCAGCCTGTCGTTCCTCACCGGCACGTTCACCGCGATCATGGGTCCGTCGGGTTCGGGCAAGTCGACGCTGCTGCAATGCACGGCAGGTCTCGACCGGGTCGACGCGGGCCAGGTCCTGCTCGACGGGGTGCCGCTGCACAGGCTCTCCGAGCGCGCGCTGACCGAACTGCGCCGCGAGCAGATGGGATTCGTCTTCCAGTCCTTCAACCTGATTCCGGCGCTGACCGCCCGGCAGAACGTGGAACTGCCGCTGCGGCTGGCCGGGCGCGAGATCGACCCGGCGGCCATCGACCGGAGCCTTGCCGATGTGGGCCTTGCCGAGCGCGGCGGGCACCGGCCCGCCGAACTCTCCGGCGGCCAGCAGCAGCGGGTCGCCATCGCCCGTGCCCTGGTGACCAGACCCAAGGTGATCTTTGCGGACGAGCCGACCGGCGCACTGGACTCACGCACCGCGCGTGACGTCCTGGCGCTGCTGCGCGGTGTGGTGGAGCAGCACGGGCAGACGGTGGTCATGGTGACGCACGACCCGGTGGCCGCCTCGTACGCGCAGCGCGTGGTCTTCCTCGCCGACGGCCAGGTGACCGGTGAGCTGGCCGAGCCGACGGCCGAGTCCGTTGCCCTGCGGATGGCCCAGCTGGAGCCGGGCGGAAGCGGGACGAAGCCGTGCTGAAGATCGCCGCAGCCACTCTGCGCCACCGTCTGACGGGCTTCGTGGGCGCCTTCGTCGCCCTCGCGCTCGGTACGACGATGATCGGCATGATGACGCTGACCCTCGCGGCGACCTTCGGGACGCCGCACCCGGGGCCGCAGCGGTTCAAGGACGCCTCGGCCGTGGTGGTGCCACGGGGCTTCGAGGGCGACCCCATGAAGGCGCCCGCGGTCCTCCCCGCGGACCTCGTCGCGAAGGTGACCGCGGCGGGGCACGCGACGCCCGACCGCAGCTTCCCCGCACGGCTCGCCACCGGCCCCTCGGACACCACCGGCCACCCCTGGTCGTCCGCCCACTACGCGTGCTACCGCCTGATGGCCGGGCGCGCGCCCGGCGCCGCGGGCGAGATCGTGGTGAGCGGTGGCTCCAAGGAGCTGATCGGCCGTCGGACCGAAGTGGCGACGCGTGACGGCGTGCGCCGCTACCGGGTGGTGGGCGTCACCGGCGCACTCTGGTTCGAGCACGCGGTCTTCTTCAGCGACGCGGAGGCGGCGCGGCTGTCCCCGGGCGTCAACGCCCTCGTCACCGACCAGGACGCGGGCAGGCTCTCCTCGCTCGCGGGCGGCAGGGCCGTAATCCTCACCGGCGACGACCTGACCCGGACCGACCCCGACGACACCGGCGGGTCCGCGGAGTTGGCCAACGCCCAGGCCATGGCGGGCAGCACGACCGGACTTGCCGTGTGCGTCGCGGTGTTCGTCGTCGTCGCCACCTTCGCCTTCGCCACCGAGCAGCGCCGCCGGGAACTGGCGCTGCTGCGGCTGGTGGGCGCCGCGCCTCGGCAGGTGCGGCGCATGGTGCTCGGTGAGGCCCTGCTGATCGGCCTGGCCGCGGCGGTCACCGGATGCCTGCTCGCCCCGTTCGGGACCGTACCGCTGCGCTCCTGGATGCTCGGCCACGATGTGGCGCCGTCGTGGTTCACCATCCCTTTCGACGTCGTGCCGCTGCTGATCTCCTTCGTCATCGGCGTGGCCGCGGCGCTGGCCGGCTCGGCGGCGACCCTGCTGCGCGTGTCGCTGATCCGGCCTGTCGAGGTGCTGCGCGAGAGCGCGGTGGAACGCCGCGGCATGACCCCGATCCGCTGGCTGCTGGGGATCGGCATGCTGGCGGGCGCGGTCGTCGCGGGCATCGAGATCGCCCGGACCACGCCGTACCTCGCGGCCACCGTACGCAAGTACGAGGCGGTCCCGGTTCTCTACGTCGGTGCGGTCACCCTGCTCTCCCCGATCCTGCTGCGTCCGGTCACCCGGCTGCTGATCGGTCCGCTGCACCGCTCGGCCAAGGCCGGCCCGCTGCTGGTGCGCGAGAACATCCTCACCTCGCGGCGCCGCACGGCCGCCACCGTGGCGCCGATCGTGGTGGCCGTCGGCCTCGTCGGCACGCTGCTGACCATGCAGAAGTCAGGCGACGCCGCGGTGCTCGCCCGGCAGCGGCAGGAGGTCCACGCGGCGGCCGTGGTGGTGCCCGGCGGCGATCCGGGGATCGACGCGAGGACACTGGCCCGGCTCCGGGCCGTGCCCGGCATCCGGGTCACCCCGGTGTCCGCCATGAACGTCCGGATCGGTACGGCTCTCGGCGAGCAGATCGACTCGCTGAGCACGAACGCGGTGCCCACGAAAGCGATGGGTGACACCGTCCGGCCGCCCGTGCTCTCCGGCTCCCTCGCCTCGCTGCCCGAGAACTTCCTGGTCATCGACCAGCACGCGGCCGAATCCGACGACCTGTCGGTGGGGCAGCACGTGGTCGCCCTGCTGCCGACCGGCCGGCGGGTCCCGACCGTCATCGCCGCCGTCGTCGCGCGCGGTCTGCACGGGGACGACACATACATATCCTCCTCGCCGGCCGACGGACTGGTGACGAGCCAGGTCTACGTCGACTCCGCGGCGGGCACCGGGAGGGAACTCGACGCACAGCAGCGGGTCGCGGTGAACCGGGCGTTGGCGGGTTCCGGCGCCCACGTCACGACGTACGACGCCTACCTCGGTGCCCAGAGTTCGCATGCCGCGCGGCAGACGGACAACGCCGCGGTGGTGATCCTGGGGATCGCACTGACCTACGCGCTGATCGCGGTCGCCAACACGCTGATCATGGCGATGGCGGGGCGTCGGCGGGAATTCGCGCTGCTCGGGCTCGTCGGCACCGCGCGCGGACAGATCGTGAAGGTCACCGCGGCCGAGTCCGCCGTGGCGGTGGTCGTCGGCACCTTGCTCGCCGCCGTGGCGACCGTGCTCGCCGCGGTCACCCAGCACGCCTCGCTCAGCAAGCTCGTGACCGGTGCGCCGACGGTGATCCCTTGGGCCCAGATCTGGGGGACCGTCGCGCTCTGCGCCCTCGTCGCCCTGGCCACCGCGTCGGCCGCGACCCTGAGCGCGACCCGCCGGCGTGCCATCGAGGCCGCAGGCATCCGCGAATAGGACGCGGCGAGGCGGGATGCGGCTGCGTCCCGAGCGGGCCCGTGCGCAGCTGACCACAGGACTCGCGGTCGGGGCCGCCGGTTACGCGGCGACCGGCTCCCTCGCCGGGGCACTGCTGCGGGTGACAGCGCCGTCCCCAGCCGTCCTGGCCGGGACCGGGGTGCCCCTGGCACTCAGCGCCCTCGGCTGGTGGGGCGGGGTACGACGCACGGGGAGATCAACGCGGGACGCCGATCCCGTCGCCGGCTCGGGTCCCGTCGCCGGTCCGAGCCCCGTCGGTGCCGGCCCGGAAGGTGCGGCGATAGGCGGTCGGGGTGACGCCGAGGGCTGACTGCAGGTGCTGGCGCATCGACTGGGCCGTGCCGAAGCCGGCGTTCCGGGCCACCTGGTCGACGGAGAGGTCGGTGGACTCCAGGAGGTGGCGGGCGCGTTCGACGCGCTGCTGGGTGAGCCACTGGCCGGGGCTGATGCCGGTCTCCTCGCGGAAGCGGCGCGTGAAGGTCCGTACCGACATGGCCTCCTGCTCGGCCATGTCCCGCAGCTGGACGGGCTCGTGGAGGCGGCCCAGGGCCCAGGCACGGGCGGCGGTGGTCGTGGCCACCTGGGGGTCGGGGACCGGGCGGTGGATGTACTGGGCCTGGCCGCCGTCCCGGTGCGGGGGTACGACGGTGCGGCGGGCCACCTCGTTGGCGACGGCCGTGCCGTGGTCGCGGCGGACCATGTGCAGGCACAGGTCGATGCCGGCGGCCACCCCCGCGGACGTGAGGATGTCGCCGTCGTCGATGAAGAGGACGTCCGCGTCCACCTCGATCTGTGGGAACAGCCGCTGGAGGTGGTCGGCCTCGGCCCAGTGGGTGGTCGCCGGGCGGCCGTCCAGGTAGCCGGCGGCGGCGAGGACGTAGACACCCGTGCAGATGGAGGCGAGCCGGGTGCCGGGGCGGATGTGGGCGAGGGCGGCGGCCAGTTCGGGGGTGAGGACACCCTCCTCGAAGACCGGGCCCAGCTCGTACGACGCCGGGATGATCACGGTGTCGGCGGTGGCCAGGGTCTCGGGGCCGTTGGGCACGTGGACCGCGAAGTCGGCGTCGGTCTCGACCGGCCCGGGCGGGCGGACCGAGCAGGTCACGACCTCGTAGAGATGGCGGCCCCGGGCGTCCTTGGGGCGGCCGAAGATGCGGTGCGGGATGCCCAGCTCGAAGGGGAGCAGGCCGTCGAGGGCGAGGACGACGACGCGGTGCGGACGGAAGCCGGGGTCACTGCTCATGGCCCGATCCTAGCGAATGCTGTCCTTCGGGCCGCTCGATGGGGCGAGGCCGGTGGCCGGATATTTATGGCGTGACCCAGACAAGCGAAGCCGCAGCCGCCCTCACCGAGGACTTGAAGCCGACCCGCTCGCCGCGCATCCACCGTGCCTGGTTCGTCGCCGCCGTCACCTTCGTCACGATCATCGGCGCGGCCGCCTTCCGCTCCCTGCCCGGCCTGCTCATCGACCCCCTGCACGCGGAGTTCGGCTGGTCGCGCGGCACGATCGGCGCGGCCGTCTCCGTCAACCTCGCGCTGTACGGGCTCACCGCGCCCTTCGCGGCCGCGCTGATGGACCGCTTCGGCATACGCCGGGTGGTGGCCGTCGCCCTGACCGTCATCGCGCTCGGCTCGGGCCTGACCGTGTGGATGACGGCGGCCTGGCAGCTGATGCTCTGCTGGGGCCTGCTGGTCGGCCTCGGGTCCGGCTCGATGGCGCTCGCCTTCGCCGCCACGGTCACCAACCGCTGGTTCACCACCCGGCGCGGCCTGGTCAGCGGCATCCTCACCGCCGCCTCCGCCTCGGGCCAGCTGATCTTCCTGCCGCTGCTGTCCTGGATGGTCGAGACGTACGACTGGCGCCCGGCCGCCGTCACCGTCGCCCTCGCCGCCCTCGCGGTCGTCCCCTTCGTGTGGCTGCTGCTGCGCGACCACCCGGCCGACGTGGGCCAGAAGCCCTACGGCGCGACCGAGTTCGTACCGAAGCCGGCACCGGTCACCGGGGCGGCACGCAGGACCCTCGGCGTGCTGTTCTCCGCCGTCCGCACCGGGCCCTTCTGGCTGCTCGCCGGCACCTTCGCGATCTGCGGGGCCTCCACCAACGGCCTGGTCCAGACCCACTTCGTGCCCGCCGCCCACGACCACGGCCTGCCGGTCACGACGGCGGCCTCGCTGCTCGCGGTCATCGGCGTGTTCGACGTCGTCGGCACGATCGCCTCCGGCTGGTTCACCGACCGCTTCGAACCGCGCCGCCTGCTCGCCGTCTACTACGCCCTGCGCGGCATCTCCCTGCTGTTCCTGCCGATGCTCCTTGGCCCGTCGGTCCACCCCTCGATGATCTTCTTCATCATCTTCTACGGCCTCGACTGGGTCGCCACCGTCCCGCCCACCCTGGCCCTGTGCCGGGAGCGGTACGGCGACGACAGCGCCATCGTCTTCGGCTGGGTCCTCGCCTCCCACCAGATCGGCGCGGCCCTCGTCGCCTACCTCGGCGGCGTCGCCCGCGACGCCTTCGGCACCTACGACATGGTCTGGTACGCCTCCGGCACCCTGTGCGCGGCCGCGGCCCTGATGGCCCTGCTGATCCGGCGGCGGCCGGTGCCCGCGGTGCCCGCCCTGGCCGTCTAGCCGGCCGGCCACGGCGAACCGCTCGTCGTACGAGAACGCCTCGGTCCCGGCCCGCCCCACGGGCAGCCCCTAGAGCCGGCCGGCCTCGGCGAGGGCGAGCAGGTCGTTCGCGGCCTCCTGGGAGCGGAGGCGCAGGGCGGCCGGGTCGGGGATCGGTCCGCCGAGCAGGGCGGTGTCCACGATCTCCGCCTGGAGGAGGGCGGAGAAGACGTGCGCGGCCCGGGTGGGGTCGCCGACCTTGCCGCGCAGCTCCGCCGGCCAGTGGGACAGGTGCCGGGTGAACAGGGCGATGCGGTCTCCGAGGATCTCCTGCTGGTAGCGGCGGCCGAGCTCCGGGAAGCGCTGCGCGTCCCGGGCTACCACTCTGAACAGCGCCAGCTGCTGCTCGGACAGGATGTGCCGGAGCAGCTCGCAGCCCGCTTCCGTCAGGCCCTCCTGGGGCGGCAGGGCCAGCCACTGCGGGTCCGCGGTCTGCGCGGAGGTGTCGCAGGCCTCCTGGATGACGGCGACGAAGAGATCGTCCTTGCTGTCGAAGTGCCGGTACAGGGTGGTGATGGACACGCCCGCGCTCGCGGCGATGCGGTTGACCGAGCTGCCGCCGTAGCCCTCGTCGAGGAAGGCCGCGAGGGCCGCGTTGATGATCGCCTCGCGTTTGCGTGCCATCAGGCGCGCCTTGGGGTCGTTCTCGGCCCAGGTCCGCACGGTTCCTCCTCCGGTCTCGCGTCGGCTTGACACAGCATACGACAGCGATGACTATCGTGAACATACGAAAGTGATTGCTTTCGTATGAGGCGAGGAGAGAAAGATGTCAAATACAGGTACCCCGCGAGCGCTGGTCCTCGGGGCCACCGGCCGGATCGGATCGGCGGTCGTGGCCGCGCTGGAGGCGACGCCCGGGCAAGTGGTCGCGGTGCGCGCTTCACGCAGCGAGGCGACCGTCGAGCAGTGGATCAAGGAGGGGAAGGAAGCGGTCCGTATCGATCTCGACGACCCCGACACCTTCCCCGGCGCGCTGGCGGGCATCGACCGGGTGTTCCTGATGACCGGCTACACCTCGGCGATGAACCACCAGACCAAGACCCTGGTGGACGCCGCCGAGGACGCCGGCGTCGGTTTCCTGGTGCACCTGGGCGTGTTCAGCGACAAACGCTCCACCGACCCGCACTTCGCCTGGCACGAACTGGTGGAGCGCTACATCGCCGGCTCCAGGCTGGCCTGGGCGAACGTGCATCCGCACGTGTTCATGGAGAACCTGCTGGGCATCAACCGGCTGCGCGACGGTGCGATGGTGTGGCCGATGGGCGACAAGCAGGTCGGCTGGATCGCCGGCGACGACATCGCGGCGGTGGTGGCCAAGGTCCTGGCCGAGGGCCCCGAGACGCATGCGGGCAAGGACTACTACCTGTCCGCCGATCTCCTCAACGGCGCCGAGGTGGCCGAAGTCCTCACCGCCGCTCTCGGGCGGGAGATCCCCGCGCTGGTCCTGACCCCGGACGAGCTGCAGCGCATGATCGATGCCGGGCTGGACACCGTGCCCCCCGGCATGGACGCCGCGTACGCGGCCAGCACGCTGATCTGGGCGCGACAGACCTACGAGGGCCGTTTCGACTACTCCGCGGTCACCACCGGCACGGTACGGGACCTGCTCGGCCGAGAGCCCGTCCATCTCGGCTCATGGGCCACCGCACACCGTCAGGAACTGCTCGACCAGCTCTCCTGACAGGGCTGTCCCGACGGGCACCCCTAGGCCCTGTCGTTTGGATCAGGTCGGCTATGAGGTGCGGCGCCTTTCGACAGACCCGAGCGGGGCTTGGTGCGTGCAGCTGCAAGGCGGAGGAGGGAGTCGACGCGGTGGGGGCACCTCCCGGCCGAAGGCTGGGGGACGTCGGCGAGTGACGACAACGCCGCAGATGTGCGTGCCAAGCCCGGCGACGCCGGGATGATCCAAACGACAGGGCCTAGCCCTCCGGCCGGGCTTCCAGTGCGGCGAACCGCCCCCGATGGAACAGCAGGGGTCCGTCGGCGGCCGCGGGCGTGCCCAGCGCGGTCACCCGGCCGACCACGATGAGGTGGTCGCCCCCGGTGTGGACGGCGTGGATCGTGCAGTCGACCCACGCGGCGGCGCCCGCCAGCCGGGGGGAGCCGGAGGCCGGGGCCGTGTCGTACGGCACGCCGGTGAACTTGTCCGCGCCGCTCACCGCGAAGGCGCGGCACAGTTCGCCCTGGTCCGCGCCGAGGACGTTGACGCAGAAGACGCCGGCGCGGGCGATGCGCGGCCAGGTGGCCGACGTACGGCCGACCATGAAGCAGACCAGGGGCGGGTCGAGGGAGAGGGAGGAGAAGGACTGGCAGGCGAAACCGGCGGGGGAGGGCTCGCCCTCGGCGGCCGGTGCGGTGATCACGGTCACCCCGGTCGCGAAGGTGCCGAGCACGCGCCGGAACTCCGTCGGGTCGACCGGCGCCCGCTCGTCCGCGCGCACGCACCGCAACTCCGGGCGCGGCAGCGCCTCCACCGGCCCCGCCCCGGGCACCGACCTCAGATAACGGACGGCAGCCGCGGCCGCCCCTGCGTGTCCCATCACCTCTCCATTGAAAGTGACGGGCCGTCAGATGGGAAGGGGCGGGGACCCGCCGGCACCGTCATCGGCCCCGGAAATCAGGGGTTCTGCGCTCCACGAAGGCCCGCACTCCCTCCTGGGCGTCCCGGGTGGTCATGTTGATCTCCTGGGCGGCCGCCTCGGCGGCGAAGGCGGACGCCCGGTCGGTGTCCAGGGACGCGTTGACCAGCTGCTTGGTCAAGGCGAGGGCGCGCGTGGGGCCGGCGGCCAGGCGGGCGGCCCAGTCGCGGGCCGTCTTGGGCAGGTCCGCGTCCGGGACGACCCGGTTCACCAGGCCCAGACGTTCGGCCTCCGGGGCGGAGAGGGCGTCGCCGAAGAACATCAGCTCCTTGGCGCGGTGCGGGCCGATCAGGCGGGGGAGCAGGTAGGCGCCGCCGCCGTCGGGGACCAGGCCGCGGCGCACGAACACCTCGATGAAACGGGCCGATTCGGCGGCCAGCACCAGGTCGCAGGCGAGCGCGAGGTGGACGCCGAGACCGGCGGCGGTGCCGTTGACCGCCGCGATCACCGGCTTCTCGCAGTCGAGGACGGCGGCGACGAGACGCTGGGCACCGAGCCGGATGGTGCGGGCCACGTCGCCGGGCACGCGTTCGGCCGTATCGCCGCTGCCGCTGCCGCTGCCGCGGAGGTCGGCGCCCGCGCAGAAGCCCCGGCCGGTGCCCGTGATGACCACCGCTCCGGTCTCCGGGTCCGCGGAGGCCTCGGCGAGGTGGCGGATGATCTGCTCCCGCTGGTCGGGGGTGATGGCGTTGAGGGCGTCGGGGCGGTCGAGGGTGAGATGGGCGACCCGCTCCGCCGTCACGTACCGGACGGTGTCCATCAGCGGCACACCGCCAGCGCGTCCAGCGCCACCGCGCCCTGGCCCTGCTCCAGCACCATCAGCGGGTTGATGTCGAGCTCGGCGAGCTGGTCGCCGAGTTCCAGGGCCATCCGCTGGACGCGGAGGACCACTTCCACGAGTGCGTCCAGATCGGCCGGCGGCCTGCCCCGGACCCCGTCCAGCAGGGGCCGCCCGCGCAGCTCCGCGAGCATGTCCCGGGCCTGGTCCTCGCCGAACGGCGGCACGCGTACGGCGGCGTCGTGCAGGACCTCGACCAGGACCCCGCCGAGCCCCACGGTCACGGTCGGCCCGAAGAGGCCGTCGTGGCTGACCCCGACGACCATCTCCACGCCCCGCTCCACCATCTGGCAGACCAGCACGCCGTCCAGGGCGACCCCCTCGTAACGCGCGATGTCGGTCAGCTCGCGGTACGCGTCCCGTACCTGGCTGGCCGAGGTCAGCCCGATCTTCACCAGGCCCAGCTCCGTCTTGTGGGCGATCTGGCCGCCGGACGCCTTCATCACCACCGGGTAGCCGACCAGCCCGGCCGCGCGTACGGCCGCCGCCGCGCTGGTCACCAGCTGCTCGCGCGGCACCCGGATGCCGTACGCGCGCAGCAGCTGCTTCGCCGCGTGCTCGCTCAGCTGCTGCCCGGGACGCATCAGCGCCAGCGCCTTGCGGTAGGAGGGCGAGGGGGTGCGCGGGGCCTCGTCGAAGGGGGAGCGGTAGGTGCTCACGAAGCGGTGGTGGCCGAGGTAGGCGCGGACGGCGGTGAGGCAGTTGCCGACCGTGCGGAAGGTGGCCACCCGGGAGGAGCCGAGCAGTACGTCGCGGTAGGCGGCCTCGGTGCCGACCGGCGAGCCCCACACCACGCACACCAGCTTGTCGGTGGCCTCGGCCGCGTCCACCAGGTCCTGGACGAGCCGGTCGCTGAGCGGCGGGAAGGGGCCGGTGATCGGGCAGACCAGCACCCCGACCTCCGGGTCGGCGAGGATCGAGTCGATGATCTTCCGGCCGCGCCAGTCGCCCACCGGGTGCCCGCCGTTGTCGACCGGGTTGGCCACGCTCAGGTACTCCGGTATCCACTGGTGCAGCTCGTCCTGCCGGGCCGCCGACAGCACCGGCAGCTTCAGCCCCAGGCCGGAGGCCAGGTCGGCGACGTGTGCGCCGGTGCCGCCCGAGATCGAGTAGACGACGACCCCGTCGGCCAGCGGCGCCCGCGCCCGCGCCAGCAGGGCGGCGGTGTCCTGGAGTTCGTCGAGGCCGTCGACGCGGATCACCCCGTACTGCCGCAGCGCCGCGTCGACCACGTCGTCCGCGCCGGTCAGCTTGCCGGTGTGGGAGGCGGCGGTGCGGGCGCCGGCCTCGGTGCGGCCGACCTTCACGGCGACCACGGGCACCCCGCGGCGGGCCGCGCGGTCGGCGGCGAGCAGGAAGGCGCGGCCGTCCTTGAGCCCCTCGACGTAGCAGGCGATGGCGCCGACCTCGGGGCGCTCGGCGAAGTAGGAGATGAAGTCGGCGGTCTCCAGGTCGGCCTCGTTGCCGGTCGGCGCCCAGTGCGAGAGCCGGATGCCCAACTCCTGTGCGGCGAAGACCGGCCGGCCCTGGTGCCCCGACTGGGTGATCAGCGCGATCGCCGGGCCGTCCAGGTCGTCGCGGAAGCGCTCGAAGGCGTTCAGGTTGGTGTTCGGGCCGAGCAGCCGGAGCCCGGACCGCCGTACGGCTGCCGTAAGGCGGGTCTGGGCCGCCGCGCCCTCCTCGCCGGTCTCCGCAAACCCGGAGGCGAAGGCCACCGCGAACTTCACCTTGGCCTCCGCCAGTTCCTCGATCACCGGCAGCGGGTCGGCGACCAGGAGGACGGCGAGGTCGACCTGCTCGGGCAGGTCGGCGACGGAGGGCACGCAGGCGATGCCGAAGACCGACGGCCGGGTCGGATGCACGGGGTGCACCCGGGCCCCGACCCGCCCGGCCCAGTCGAGCAGCTGCCGGGTGATGCCGGTGTTGGGCCGCCCCTCCGCGTCCGAGGCGCCGATCACGGCGACGGACTCGGGGCGGAAGAACCTGTCCAGATCCGGTACGTCCGCGTACAGCGGCCGCCCGCTGACGTCCAGCTCGTCCGCGTCGGCCGCGCGGCCGTGGACGGCGGGCCCGGGACGCTGCTCACCGCAGGCGATGACCCGGGCCCGGCGGGAGTCGGTGGTGAGGGTGCCGTGGGTTGATCCAAGCATCGTTCCGCCCGCTCCTGTGTGACAGCACAATTAACTGACGCAGTGTCAGATTACTGAACTGACACTGCGTCAGGAACTGGTCTGCACGCAAAGTTGGAGCAGGAAGTTGAAGCCGGAAGTTGCCGCCGGACGCTACGGCCGGAAGTACCCCGCCGACTCAACCGAGGGCGGCCAGCACCTCCTTCGCCACCCGCTCGCCCGACCGCACCGCCCCGTCCATGAACCCGGTCCAGAACGTCGACGTCTCCGTCCCGGCCCAGTGGATGCCGCCCGCCGGTTGCCGCAGCGCGGCCCCGTACTCGGTCAGCACACCCGGCGGTGCGTAGGCCACCGGGCCGCCCCGCGAGAAGCCCTCATTGTCCCAGCGCTGCAGCACGAAGGAGGTGGGTGATTTGGCCTTGTCGCCGAAGTAGTTGGCGTAGTCGGCCAGAACGGCGGTCTTGACGTCGGCCTCGCCCGCCGCGTCGTACGCCCGCATCTCGTCGGCCTCGATGAAGCCCATCAGCGCGCCGTAGGAGGCGTCCGGCGGGGAGTTGTCGAAGGTCGAGCGGACCACGCCGGAGTCGCTGACCGCCTGCCCGTTGAGGCCGTCGGCCCGCCAGAACGGGGTGTCGTAGACGGCGATGGCCTTGCCGATCGAGCCCATCGGCATCCGCTGGGTGAGCTGGTCGCGGGCGGCCGGGAGGAGCGGGTCGTAGCTGATGCGCGCGGCGAGCGGGGGCGGCAGGGCCACCACCACCCGGGTGGCGTTGACCGTGATGCCGTCGGCTGTGACGACGTACGAACCGCCGGACTTGACGATGGACCGCACCGGCGCGCTCAGCACCACCCGGTCGCCGAGGGTCGCGGCGAGCTTGATCGGGACCTGCTGGGAGCCGCCGACGAAACGGGACTCCTGGGCGCCGCCCGCCGTGTCGGTGAGGCGTTCCAAGGTGCCGGCGTTGGACTCGTCGCCGGCGGCGGCGATGTAGTAGAGGACGTACAGCAGGGAGAGTTCACGGGGCTGGGCCGAGAAGATCGACGTGCAGGCCAGGTCCAGCAGGAACTTGGCGGAGGGCACGATCGCGTTGGCGTTCAGCCAGCTCTCGAAGGTCTGCTTGTCCCACTCGGCGGCCTTGGCGGCCGTCCAGGGCGCGTCCACCGGGACCTGCGCGGCCATGCTGTCCAGCTCCGACTGCACGATCGCCGCGTTGGCGAGACCGGCCGCGTCCACCGGCGGGACCGAGCCGAGCAGGCCGCTGGTGTCGTACGGGGTGCGCTTGCCGTCCTTGTAGAGGAGGTTGTCGCCCGTGTTGTAGGTGGTGAAGGTGGCCACGCCCAGGGAGTCGGCGAGGGCCTTGATGCGGTTCTGGGTGGGGCCGATGAACTCGCCGCCGCCCTCGGTGAAGCCGCCGTTGGCCAGCTTCAGGTTCACCACCCGGCCGCCGACCCGGTCCCGGGCCTCCAGAACGGCCACGGTCTTGCCGCCGGCCACCAGGTCGCGGGCCGCGGTGAGCCCGGCGATGCCGCCGCCGACGATCGCGACGTCGACGGTCCGGGAGGCGGCGGCCGAGGCCGTGCCCGCGGAGACCGCGGTGAGGCCGACGGCCCCGGCGGCGGCACCGCCGAGGAGGGAGCGGCGGGAGAGCTGTCTTTCACGTGCCACGTGCGTCCTCCGTGCTGAGCTAGAGGGGTGGAGCCGGAAAGTTGAGCAGGGCTCACATTCTGGTCCCGGGCACGCGCGCGATGCTACCGCCGGTAACAAACGGCTCCCGTCGCATGCGTCACATGTGCAACAGGGTTGATACGTAGGGAGGTTGAGGTCTCCTACGCCCTTCGGGGGTGTTCGGTCTACGCCACCCGCTGACGCTTGGCGACCGCCTTCGCGATCTTCTCCGCGTCGATGGCCATCTCGCGGAACATGCCGCTGATGGGGTTGGTGTAACCGGTGAAGTAGAGGCCGGGGGCGGTCTTCGGGGCGCGGGCGCCGTGGGTGACGGGGCGGCCGCGGTCGTCGAGGACGTCGAGGTGACCGACCAGGCCCTCCAGGGCGCGGACGTATCCGGTCGCGGCGATCACCGCGTCGGGGGAGACGCGGGTGCCGTCGGCGAGCAGGACCTTGCCGTCCTCGAAACCGTCGACCGCGGCCACGATCTCGACCTTCCCCCGCCGCACCGCGTCGATGAGGCCGACGTCCAGGATCGGGATGGCGCCCTGCCTCACCCGGCTGTAGAGGCCGCTGTCGGGGCGGGGCAGGCCGTGCGCGGCCAGGTCGGGCACGCTGACCTTGGCCATCGTGCGGGCCAGCCGGTCCACGAGGGCCGTCGGCAGCCGTCGTACCAGGATGGAGTTGTACTGCGCGGCCCAGCCGGCGGTGGAGCGGCGCACGATGTGCGGGACCGTGCGGACGGCCAGCCGTACCCGCGAGGCGCCGCCCTCGGCCAGGTCGACGGCGATCTCGGCGCCGGTGTTGCCGGGGCCGACGACGAGGACGTCCCGGCCGGCGAACGGCTCGGCGTTGCGGTATGCCCCGGTGTGCAGGAACTCGCCGCCGAAGTCGTCCCGTCCCGGCCAGTCGGGGATGCGCGGGGTGTGGTTGAAGCCGGTGGCGACCACCACCGCGGAGCCGGTCAGCTCACGCCCGCCGGAGGCGTGCAGCAGCCAGCCGTCGCCGTCGGGCGAGCGTTCCACGCGGGAGACCTCGACGCCGGTGACGATCTCCAGTTCGTGGTGCTCGGCGTACTTCTCCAGGTAGCGCACCACGTCGTCGCGGGAGACCCAGCGGCCGAAGCGGCGCGGCATGGGCAGCCCGGGGAGCGCGGACAGCCGCCGGGTGGTGTGGAGGCGGAGACGGTCGTAGTGGCGGCGCCAGGACGCGCCGACGTCGTCGGACTTCTCCAGGATCACGGCGCGGACACCCCGGGTTCGCAGCGCGTACGCGACGGCGAGACCTCCGGGGCCGGCGCCGATGACGTAGACGGGCGAAACGGTGGGGGAGAACACGGCCATGAGCGGGAGCGTAATCACGCTTCACGTTGATGGGTCTCGGTCAAGACCGGAATTGGTTGCGGATTGATCACACCCGTAGGAGAAGTGGGTGGGACTTGTGGCGTAGCCCACCTCATCTGGCGGAAAACCGGCCGGAAACCGGTCCGAAAAGCGAAAGGCCCGTGACATCGGGCCCCGGTGCGCTGGGGCCCGACGTCACGGGTGGGCGGTGTCCTTAGACAGACGGGAAAAAGGACACCGCGTTCGGGGAGGCTATCGCGGCTTCGAGAGGGCCATCACGATTGTGAGAGCTTCTTACTTCCGCGGTGGCCTGTTAATTCCGCTTGCCCTTCTTGCCCTTGCCATAGCTCGTCACCGTGCCGATCCAGGTGATGAAGTCGCCCGGGTCGGTGTTGGCGCCATGGCCCTCGTCCCAGTAGTAGAGGTGGTTCACGTCGTCGCCGAGGTTGTCCAGGCGGGCCGTCAGGTTCGCGGAGATGACGTGCGAGGTGTCGGAGTCGCTGGTGCCGAGGCGGATCCACCAGTGCTTGGAGCGGCGGTCGTTGACCTTCTCCACCAAGTGGTACATGGGGTTCATCAGGTTCAGCTTCTCGGGGATGTCGGCGGCGACCCGCTTGGTGCTGAGGCCGGTGGAGTCATTCTTCGCGCCGTACGCCGTGAAGTGGCGGGTCTCGGTCGTACCCGCTCCGAATTCATTGTTCTCGCCGGCCGACAGGTCGAAGGCGTCGAAGGCCGGGGTGTCCTTCTTGCGGGCGCCGACGTGGGTGAGGAAGTCGTCCCAGGCGAAGGCGGCCTTGCCGCCGGACCAGGTGATGAAGGTGTTCTTCGCCAGGTACGTCTCGCGGTCCGAGTCCGAGAGCGCGGCGAGGTACCTGGTGGCCGACGGCTGGAGGTACTGCTCGACCAGGTAGTCGTCGTAGTTGCGGGCGGTCAGCGGGCCGAAGCCGGCCAGGCCGCGCAGCTTCAGGCCCGCCTGGTACTCGGCGAACTGGGCCTTGAGGTCCTTGGAGACGGACTGGTCGACCTGCTTGCCGGTGGAGAGGTCGTTGGTGCCCCAGTTCCACTCGTAGGCGCCGTCGGCGTGCTCCAGGTCGGTGATCGGGCACCAGGCGCCGACCGCGAAGACCGCGTCCGAGGCGTCGGCCGCGCCGAGCTCCTTCAGGTACTTGTCGTAGACCGGGCTGTCGCCGGACGCGCCGAGCAGCGAGGACAGGGCGCCGCCCGCGCTCGTACCGGCGGAGACGATCCGCTCGACGTCGCCCGGGATCAGGCCCTTGTTCGCCTTGATGTACCGGACGGCGGCCTTGAGGTCGACGATCGCGGCGGGGGCGGTGCCGTAGTACTCGCCGTCGGAGTTCTTGAGGGTACGGCCGCGGGCGCCGGGCTCGATCACGACGTACCCGGCGGCCAGTGCCAGCAGCTGGTTGCTGGAGGTGGCGCCGCCGGTGGCGTTGGTGTTGCCGTTGGCGTTGGAGGCGGCGCTGCTGGAGGAGCTGGGCGCCGCGCCGCTCGGGGCCGCACCGCCGCCCATCGCGGAACCGCCGCCGCCGACCTCGGTGGCGTCGGCCACGGAGGAGGGCATGTAGCCGCCGATCGAGTTGGCGAGCAGGATCGGGGCGTCCGCCGGGTCGACCGTCGTGCCGTCGATCTCGACCGGGGCGCTGACGATCAGGGACTGGTAGGTGGCGTCCACCGGGTTGGCGACGTAGGTGATCGCCTTCCAGAAGTGGTATGTCACATTGTGCTCGGTGCCCTCGGTGTCCGTGATCGTCGTCGTCAGCTTCGAATACGCGTCCGCGTCGAACTTGAGGGAGTCCGAGGACGAGGAGGACGTGCTCGACGCCTGCGCGCTGAGGGCGATACCGCCGACTGCCGCGACACCGGCCGTGGCGCCGATCCCCATGACCACGGTCCTGCGCTTCACTGCCCTGTGCTTCACCTTGCTGCCTCTCGTATCCGGGCTCCTTGGCCTTGCGGATGCGAACGTAATCTTGCGCCGACAAAATCGTCAACAATTTGCCGGGATCTCATGGGGGGCCCATAGGGTCATGGGAATCGCACAGGTTTTCCTCACTCGGGTCTAGGCTGCGCTTCAGGTTCTGACGTAACGTCAGATTCATGGATGCGACGACTTCCGACGGGATACGCGCACAACCCCCGCGGTACGACCGCCCCGAGCCGGACGCCTTCACCCGCCCCTACTGGGAGGCGGCCGCCGAGGGCCGGCTGCTGCTCCGCCGCTGCGGCTCCTGCGGCCGGGCCCACCACTACCCCCGGGAGTTCTGCCCGCACTGCTGGAGCGAGGACGTCACCTGGGAGCGGGCGACCGGCCGCGCGACCCTCTACACCTGGTCCGTCGTCCACCGGAACGACCTCCCGCCGTTCGGCGACCGTGTCCCGTACGTGCCCGCCGTGGTCGACCTCGCGGAGGGCCCGCGCATGATGACGGAACTGGTGACCGCCGCCCCGGAGACCCTGCGAGCCGGACTGGAACTGGAGGTCGCCTTCCGGGAGGGGGCGCCGGTCTTCCGCCCGGCACCGGGGCACTGAGTCCGGCCGGCCCCGCACAAAGAAACCCCACCGGACCGCTGCCCGGCGACGCACGCGAATCCGCTGGTCGGTTGCCCGACGGCCCACGGAACCCCACCCGACCGCCGCCCGGCGATACGCGGAATCCTGTTGGGCCCTCGCCCGGCGCGCGCGTTTCAATGGCCGCATGGCCCTCACCGACGAACAGCCCGCCGCCCACCGCCCCGACCCCACCCCGCACGGTCACGGTCTGCGGCTCGACCGTTGGGACCCGGACGCGGAGGCGCAGGTCGAGGCGTGGCTGCGGGCTCGTACCGACCCGGACTTCCGGCGCTGGAACACCCCGCTCACCCTGGTGACCGACCTCGCGGGTGCCCGTGCCGTCCTGCGCGGTCAGGCGGCGGACGACACGTGCGAGCCGTTCCGGATCACGGACGCGGAGGGCGGTACGACCCTCGGCCACGTCGGCGTCAACATGATCGACCGGACGTTCCGGACGGCCCGGGTCGGCTACTGGGCGCTCCCCGAGGCGCGGGGCCGCCGGGTCGCCACCCACGCCCTGGCCCTGGCGGCGGACTGGGCCTTCGCCGAACTGGACCTCCACCGCCTTGAGCTGGGGCACGCCCTCGGCCACGACGCGTCCTGCCGCATAGCCCGGAACTGTGGTTTCGCGTACGAGGGGACACTGCGCGGCGCGATGTTCGAGGCGGGCCGCAAGGATGCCTTCCGGGACGTACACCTGCACGCCCGCCTGGCCACGGACCCGGGCACCGCCCTGGAGGCCTAGATCGAATCCCAGGGCACCTCGGCCCAGGCGGCGCGCAGCGCGTCGGTCAGGGCGGCGCCGTCGCCGGGGAAGGGGACGTCGTCGATACCGGCGAGCGGCTGGGCGGGGCAGTGGGAGTAGGCCGCCGCGGCGGCGCGCAGCGAAGGCAGGTCGTCGGTGGTGAGGCGACGGGTCGACCACGGCACACCGGCCTTCGCCGCCCCGCCCTGCAGCAGCTGCATGGTGATGCCGGGCAGTACCGGGGCCTCGGGCCACACGACCTGCTCCCCGTCCCAGAACGCGACGTTCCAGATCGAGCCCTCGCGCACGTACCCGTCGCGGCCCACGAACAGGGCGTCGTCGAAGCCCGCCTCCCGGGCCCGGCGCCGGTGGTACGTCAGCCCCATGGTCGCCAGGTGTTTGAGGTGCGGCAGCTCACGCTCGTAGACGACGGTGCGCACCCGCAGGGCCGGGCCCGGTGTGTCGGCCACGGGGGCGGTGACCGACACCATGACGTCCGGTGCCGACGGCTCCTGCGCACCGGGGACGACGGTCACCCGGACCGACGCGGCACGCTCCCCGCGCACCGCGTGCCGGATGAACTCCCGGAGCCGGTCCCGGTCCCGATCGCCGCCCGGCACACCGAAGAGTTCACGGGAGGCCCCCTCCAGCCGCCCCAGATGCAGCTCCAGACCGCGCACGGCCCCGTCCCGCACCTGCATGGAGGTGAAGTGCCCGTAGTTTTGCGTCGCCACCCGGTGCAGGTCCCCGACGTCTGCCCGCCGGCCATTGATCTCCACGTTCGGCACGGCGCCATGCTGCCACAGGCGCCCTAATTCAGGTGCCTGGCAAGGCGTTCGGACGGGATCATCGACCATGGCTCCCGAAAGAGGCACATCCGACTGGTACTTCACCTCCGACGTCAACGAGTTCCTCGGCCACGCCCACGACTTCCTCCACTCCCGACCGGACCTGTACACCGTCCACCTCACGGTGACCGAGCAGCTCCGGCGGCGGGGCCCGCAGGCCTACGGCGACCAGCCCCCGTTCTTCGGCCACCTGACCCGGAGCGACGGCAGCGTGGGCGCGGTGCTGCTCCACACGCCCCCGTACGCCCTGAACGTCACCCGCCTCACGGCCGGCGAGACCGAGGCGCTGGTCGACCGCCTCCTCGCCCTCGGCCACCCGGTGCCCGGGGTGTCCGCCGAGCGGGCCACGGCGGAGGGGTTCGTGGCGGAGTGGGAACGGCGGACGGGGGCGCCGGGAGAGCTGCACGAGCTGCAACGCCTCTACCGGCTGGGCGAGTTGACGGGACCCTCGCCGGCGCCGGAGGGCCGGGCGAGGCTGGCCGGAGCGTCCGACCGGGAGCTGCTGATCCGCTGGTACGAGGGGTTCGTGGCCGACGCGGGCACGCGGGGCGGCCGGGACGGCGCGGACTGGGCCGACTTCCGGCTCTCCTACGACGGCGTCACCCTCTGGGAGACCCCCGACGGCATCCCCGTCTCCATGGCGGGCGTGACCCTGGCGGTCGCCGGCCAGGTCCGGGTCGCGCCCGTCTACACCCCGCCGGAACTGCGCGGCCGCGGCTATGCCGGCGCGGTGACGGCGGAGGTCAGCCGGGCGGCGCTGGCCGCGGGGGCCGCCGAGGTCCTGCTCTTCGCGGACCTCGCGAACCCGACGAGCAACGCGCTCTACCAGCGCATCGGCTATCGGCAGGTGGCCGACTGGGCGGTGTACGACCTCGCGGAGAAGGCGCCGTGAGGACGGCCGCTCAGGGCCACAGCAGTTGCTTCTGCCACCCGCCGTCCTCCTCCGCGACGTACCGGAGCCGGACGTGCCGTCGGTCCGGGTCGCCCTGGAAGAACTCCGCCTCCTGCGGGCGCAGGCGGTAGAGGGTCCAGGTCGGGGAGAGGGCGGCCGGGTCGGCGCGGGCGCGTTCCCAGGCCGCCTCCGACTCCTCCCGCAGCTCCTCCAGCGAGGACAGGGGCCCGCTCTGGCGGCCGGTGAGCGCCGCCGCCAGGGCGCCCGTCGAGCGGGCGTGCAGGTCGGCCTGGCTCTCCTCGGACGGAGCCGCGGTGACGGGGCCCCGGAGCCGGACCTGGCGGCCCAGCACCGGCCAGTAGAAGGCCAGGGCCGCGTACGGGCGGGCGGTCAGCTGATGCCCCTTGCGGCTGGTCACGTGGGATGCGAAGGACCAGCCGTGCGTGTCCGCGCCGTGCAGCATCACGATCCTCACGTCCGCCCGGCCCGCCTCGTCCGACGTCGCCAGCGACACGGTGTGCGGCTCCGGCTGCCCGGCCGCCACCGCCTCCGCGAACCACGTGGTGAACAGGGGGAGCGGGGCATCGGGCGCCGAGTCCGGGTCGAACGGCCGTAGCTCCGTGGTCCCGGGGGACCAGACGCGGAGCGACTTCAGGAGCGCGTGAAGATCCGTTGCTGCCATGTGCCGAGTATCACTCGGTACCTCCCGCAGCCGTGCCATCAGCGACCTCGTGCGGCGGCCGCGGGGCCCTGCGGCCGAACACCGGGGCACAACCGAGCAAACCGCTGCGAACACCTGTGCCATGCCCCCACACTGTCCGGCATGAGGGGACCGAAGACCGTGAAAGTGGCCGTACGCCATGTAAACGGCGATGTCGGACGGCGTAGGACGCGGGCCGTGACCTGGGCCGCCCGCGACTTCCGGCTGGTCCGGCCGGCCGAGGGCCGGGACCGGGTCGAGCTGGAGTGTCCCGTCTGTACGGCGTCCGTCCTCGCCGAGGTCGCCGACCACGCGCGCACCCGGCGGGTGCGGAACGTCTGGGCGGCCGTGTCGGTGGTCTCCCTCCTCGTCACCGTCGCCGCCCTCGGCTACGCCGTCCACGAGGGCGGCAGGGCCCTGCCGGCGGGGCAGTCCCTGCCGGGCCTCTTCCCGGCCAGCGTGATCGTCGCCTTCGCCGGGCTCGTCATGACGCCCACGGCGTGGGTGCGCGGCCGCCACCACATCGGCGTCGCTCTCCTCGACGGACCCGAGCCGCGCCGCGGCCACCGCATCGTGCCGGCCCGCGGTTGAGCGCTCTGCTGGAAGTGCCGCGATGTGCCGTCTGCGGTGAGTCGGCTGCGGCGCCGTCGTGGCTGGTCGCGCAGTTCCCCGCGCCCCTTCGGGGCGCTGCATCAGTGCCGGGCGAACTGGACCCCGGTCCGCTGCACCACGTCCGGGCGTACCGCGAGCGCCGGCACGGTGAGCTGCTCCCCGTAGATGTCGGTGAGGCGGATCTCGGCGCCGCAGCCGGTGCCCTGCTCGGAGAGGAAGTAGTTGTAGTCGGTGCGGGTCAGCGCCAGCCAGCCGGCGCTCGTGCGGACTTCCAGGCGGGCCAGCGGGTTGCGGTGGCCGATCGCCTGGATGCCGCACCAGTACTGGGTGGAACCCGTCTTGTAGCGGATCGACACCGTGTCGGAGGTGGCCGGGCTCAGCAGGCTCCAGGTGATCGCGATCCGGCCCGCGGAGAGGGGTGCGAGCTTCGCGAACGCCTGTCGGCTGAGGTCGAGTTGGCCGACCGCGCAGGGCGCCGGGCACTCGTTGGTGATCCGTACGGTGATGGACGTACCGCTCGCCGCGCGGACGGAGACGTACGCCCCGCAGGCCTTCGCCGTCTCGTAGTCGGCGGTGTTCATCGCCGCGGTCATCACGTCTGAGGTCGGGCCGTAGGAGCAGGCGCCGCCGCCGTTGCCGACGTCGTAGGAGGTGGCGACCCCCTGGTAGGAGGTGCCGGGGCGGATCCGGCCGGCCGCGGGGGCCGTGGTGGTGGCGGAGGAGGCGCCGGCCGCCGAACGCCGGGCCGGGGTGGCGGACGGGGCGGACGGGTGCACCGATACGGACGCGGACGCCGACGGGGTGGTCCGCCTGCCCGCCGTGGGGGTCGTCGTGGACGGCTTCGGCGCCGACGGGGTCTTCGGTGTCGCCGCCGCGCTCGTCACGGCGTCCGATACGGACCCGGACACCGCCCGGTCCTGCCCGGCGGCGCCGGCCGCGGCGTCGGGGCGGAAGGCCACGACCAGGGTCACGATCAGGGCGACGGCGGCCACGGCGGCCACCGCGACCAACGGACCGCGTACCGGGCGCCATTCGAAGTCCCGGTCCGGCTTTTGCTGCGGGCGGCGGCGATGTGAGGAGGAGGCCACGGAGGGATCCTTACGCGATTCGGCGGTGCACGTCCTTCGAACATCGAAGCTTCCGGTACGACAGTTGCCGCAGGGGCCCGGGAGGTTGCCGCCGTCCCGCAGATTTCTTCAGCCGCTCGCGAAGCCCGGGTCACCCCCTCCCCAGCACCACCGTCCCCGACGAGCAGAACCAGCCCCCCGTCCCCGACGCCACCCCCAGCTCCGGCAGCCCCCCGCCGGCCCGCCGTACCTGCCGTTCCCCGGCCTCCCCGCGCAGCTGCCGTACCGCCTCCACCAGGAGGAACAGCCCCCGCATCCCGGGGTGTTGGGCCGACAGGCCGCCCCCGTCCGTGTTCACCGGGAGCTCCCCGCCCGCGACCCGCAGCCGCCCCTTCTCCACGAACGCCCCGCCCTCGCCCTTCGCGCAGAAACCCAGGTCCTCCAGGGTGACGAGGGTCATGTAGGTGAACGCGTCGTAGATCTCCGCGAAGTCGACGTCGGCGGGCGTGACCCCCGCCCGGCGGAAGGCCAGGCGACCGCTCACCGCCGCCGGGGACACGGTGAAGTCCTCCCACTCCGACATCGTGGCGTGGGAGAGGCACTCACCCGTGCCGAGGACCCACACCGGGGCGGTACGGCAGTCCCGTACGTACTCCTCGGCCGCCAGCAGCACCGCCGCGCCGCCGTCCGAGCGGATGCAGCAGTGCAGTTTGGTGAAGGGGTCGGCGATCATCGGCCCTGACAGGACCTCGTCGACCGTGATCGGGGTGCGGAACATCGCCTCCGGGTTCAGCGCCGCGTTCGCCCGGGCCTGGACCGCGACCTCGGCCAACTGCTCGATGGTGGTGCCGTGTTCGATCATGTGGCGGCGGGCGGCCATCGCGTACTTGGCGATGAGGGTGTGGCCGTAGGGGACCTCGAACTGCAGGGGGCCGCGGGCGCCGAAGGAGAGGTTCCCGGTCCGCCGCCCCGCCCGGATGTCGGCGCGGGCCGTCGAGCCGTACACCAGCAGGACCGCGTTGGCGTGGCCGGCGGCTATCGCGTCCGCCGCGTGGGCCGCCATGACCTCCCAGGTCGAACCGCCGACGGAGGTGGAGTCGGCCCAGGTGGGACGCAGGCCCAGGTACTCGGCCACCTCCACGGGCGCCAGGGTGCCCAGGCCCGCCGACGCGAAACCGTCCACCACCTCCCGGCCGAGGCCCGCGTCGGCCAGCGCGCGGCGGGCCGCCTGGGCGTGCAGGGCGTAGGGGGTGGCCTCGTCCACCCGGCCGCAGTCGGACAGGGCCACGCCGACCACGGCGACCTTGCGGGGTCCAGTCATGAATCTGACGGTACATCAGATCCGCTGGACTCCGCCTCTGTGCATCTGCATCCAACACCCCTAGCATGACGGGCCGTCAGATCGTCAGGAGGTCCGGTCATGGACGCCCGCTTCACCGACGAGCAGGACGAGATCCGGCGCGCCCTGCGTGAACTGCTCCACAAGCGCTGCGGTACGGAGGACGTGCGGGCCGCCGTGGACAGGGCGGAGGGGTACGACCCCGGCCTGTGGACCGCCCTCGGCGAGCAACTCGGCCTGCCCGGCCTCGCCCTGCCCGAGGCGTACGGCGGCGCCGGCTGCACGCGCACCGAAGTCGTCCTGGCGGCGGAGGAGTTGGGGCGGGCCCTGGCCCCCACCCCGTTCCTCGCCACCGCCGTCCTCGCCGCCCCGCTGCTGCTCGCCCTCGGCACCGACGCCCAGCGCGCCGAGCTGCTCCCGAAGATCGCCGACGGCAGCCGCACCGCCGCCCTCGCCGTCCCCGGCACCCGGCTCGGCACCGCCCTCGCGCTCACCGGCCCGGGCGCCGCCGACTGGGCGGGCGGCGGGAGGTCCGGAGGTGTCCAGGCGCGGCGCACGGCGGGCCGGTGGCGGCTGTACGGGGAGGCCGACCAGGTGCTGGACGGGCACCGCGCCGGGTTGCTGCTCGTGCCCGCGCACACCGGGGGGTACGCCCGCTCGCGCGTCCTCCTCTTCCTGGTGGCGGGGGACGCCGCCGGGGTCGTACGGACCCGGCGGACCGGCCTCGACGCCACCCGCAGCCAAGGCCGCATCCAACTACGCGATGTGCAGGCCGAGTTGCTCGGTTCCGACGAGGACAGCGACGTCCGGGCCGTCCTCGCCGGCCTCGGCGACTTCGTGGCCGCCGTGCTCGCGGCCGAGGCCGTGGGAGCCGCCGACCGGGCGCTGGAGCGGACCGTGGAGTACGTGAAGCAGCGGGAGCAGTTCGGGCGCGCGATCGGGTCGTTCCAGGCGGTCAAGCACCGGCTGGCCGACGTGTACGTGGCGGTGCGCGCGGCCCGGTCGGCGGCCTACTACGCGGCCTGGGCGACCGTGCACGGAGAACCGGTGGGCGGGCTGGCGCTCGCGCAGGCGCTGGAGGCGCTGCGGACCGCCGCCGGGGAGGGCATCCAGCTGCACGGCGGGATCGGGTTCACCTGGGAGCACGAGGCGCATCTGTACTTCAAGCGGGCCGCCGGGGACGAGCTGCTGTTCGGGCCGGGGCACCGGCTGCGCGCGCACGCGGCCGAGGCGGCCGGGTTGTTCGCGGGACAGGAGGTGGCGGTGTGATCGGCGAACGGCTGGTGCAGCGGGTGTCCGCCACCCGGGGGTTCGCCAAGGTGGCCCCGCACGTGATCCCGGCCCTGGACCGGGCCGTGCACCGGCTCAGCCGCGGCCGGATGCTGCTCAGCGACCGGATGCTGCCCGGGGTGATCCTCACCTCCACCGGTGCGCGCAGCGGGCAGCCCCGCCGTACGCCGCTGGCGTGCATGCCCGAGGGGGACGGCTGGTTCCTCGTGGGGTCCAACTTCGGGCGCACCGGCCACCCCGCCTGGACGTACAACCTCCTCGGACATCCCACCGCCGAGATCAGCTGGAAGGGGCGGGACATCCCGGTCACCGCCCGGCTGCTGGAGGGGGCGGAGCGGGCGGACGCCTGGCGGCTGCTGCTGGTGTTCTGGCCGCCGTACGCCGCCTACCAGGAGCGGGTGGACCGGGAGATCCGGATCTTCCGGCTGACCCCGAGGTAGCCGCGGGCAAAGCGCCCCCTGAGGGGGCGCGGGGCTGTGCCCACATGCGGCTCCGCCGCGTGGGCGCGACCGGCCCCCACGCACCCGCAGCCGGACCGCTGCCGGCCGCCGCGCCTTCGACGCCCGCGAGGTCAAGGGCCTCACCGCCCCGGACCGTCGCTGACGACCGGGGGAACGGCTACAGCAGCCGTTCCCCCAGCAACAGTGCCCCGATGCCGAGCATCGCCGCCCCCGAGGTCCGGGTCACCGCGCGGGCGGCCCGGGGCCGGGCGGCCAGCAGGGCGCGGGAGAGGGCGCCGACGGCCAGGTAGACCGCGGCACACGCGGCCATGTGCAGGGCGCCGAGTACGGCGGTCTGGGCGGCCACGGAGGCATGGCCGCTCTTCGTGACCAGGAACTGGGGGAGCACGGAGAGGTAGAGCAGCAGCGCCTTGGGGTTCAGGCCGCTGATCGCGGCGCCCCGCCAGAAGCCCTGCGGCCCGGCCTCCCCTTCCCGCGGCACCATCGGGCGGCGCAGGACGCCCCAGCCCAGCCACAGCAGGTATCCGGCGCCGGCCACGGTCAGCGCCGTGAGCAGCTGCGGGGACCGGGCCACCAGCACCGCGAGCCCCGCGACGGCCAGCGCGGTGTGCAGCGCGTACCCGGCGAGCAGGCCCGCCACCGCACGCGGCACCGAGCGGCCGCGCACCCCGGCGGCGATCACGTACGCCCAGTCGGCGCCCGGCACGCACACCAGCAGCAGGTCGACGGCGAGGAAGGAGAGCAGGAGTCCGGTGTCCACGGAAGGGACATTAGGCGCGATGGGCCCGAAAGTGTTGTCGAAATTTGCTCGCTACCTGCGGTTTCGGGGGAGAATCTGCCCCATGGACGACGTGGACCGGAAAATCCTTGCCGAGCTCCAGCAGGACGGGCGGCTGACCGTGACCGAGCTGGCCGGGCGGGTGCGGCTGAGCGTCTCGCCGTGCCACCGCCGGCTGCGCGAGCTGGAGCGGTCGGGGGCGATCAGCGGGTACCGGGCGGTGGTGGACCCGGCCGCCGTGGGGCTGAGCTTCGAGGCGCTGGTCTTCGTGTCCATGCGGCAGGAGGACCGGGACACGGTGGCCGACTTCGAGCGGGCACTCGCGGAGATCCCCCAGGTGGTGGACGCGCAGCGGCTGTTCGGCGAACCCGACTACCTGCTGCGGGTGGCCACCGCCGACCTCGCCGCCTTCCAGCGGCTCTACGACGAACGGCTCGCGACCCTGCCGGGCGTGCAGCGCCTCACCTCGACGCTGGTGATGAAGCACGTGGTCCGGGACCGCCCGCTGCCGGCGTGACGGAACGCGTAGCGGAACAGGCGGCGGCCCACCTCGGGGTGAACCACCGCCTGCCAGACAGGACCCAGGGCGCGGACTACTTCGTGGGCTTCTTCCCGGTCACGCCCAGGTGCACCAACAGCGCGAGGTTCGGCTTGAGTTCGGCCTGCTTCACACCCCAGGTCTGGAAACCCTTCTGGTGCGCGGCGACGGCCGCGAGCATGGCGACCAGCGAACCGGCGACGGCCGCCGGGTTCACGTCCTTGTCGACCTTGCCCTTGGACTGCAACTCCGTGACGGAGTCGGTCAGGGAGTTGTTCACCGAGTTCAGGATCTTCATACGGATCTTGTAGAACCGTTTGTCCCCCTCGGCCGCCCCGAGGTCGACCACCCGCAGGATCGCGTCGTTCTTGCGCCAGAACTCCAGGAAACCGTCCACGAGTTCCTGCGCGGTCGCCCAGCCGGCCTTGCCGACCCAGGAGCGCCCCGCCAGCAACTCGGTCAACTGGCCGCCCTCGGTGGCCATTTGCTCGGCGATCTCCAGGACGGCGCCCTCGACGTCCGGGAAGTACTGGTAGAAGGTCGCGGGTGAAGTGCCCGCCTTCCGGGCGACATCGATGACCTTGACGTCCCGGTAAGGGGAGGAGCTGAGCATCTCGCTGAGGCAGTCGAGCAGCTTCTGCCGGGTCGCCTGCCCACGCCGGCCGGCCACGCGGCCGTCGACGGTACGCACTTGTCCTGTCATGCCGTCAGCTTACCGAGGGGTGATCGGAGCGCGATTCGGCCGACTGCAAATGGGGTGCACGGGTGTACGGAGTGGCTGCACGGAAGGGAAGCGGCCGGTCAGTCCGGCCGGGTGCGGCTGGTCTGCGCTGGGCGGGCCGGGCGGTTACTTTGACGACATGGCCGAAAACAGGGCATCCGGATACGCAGAGGGCGTCCCGTGCTGGGTGGACGTGCAGCTCCCCGACGTCGAGGCGGGCAAGCGGTTCTACGGCGGGCTCTTCGGGTGGACCTTCGAGGACGCCGGAGGAGGGGCC
The DNA here is from genome assembly GCF_019091475.1 of Streptomyces sp. GbtcB6. Lineage (NCBI taxonomy): Bacteria > Bacillati > Actinomycetota > Actinomycetes > Kitasatosporales > Streptomycetaceae > Streptomyces > Streptomyces sp. GbtcB6. The sequence continues at coordinate 363,911 of NZ_JAGXJL010000005.1, forward strand.
GTGTGGGCCCGGCTCGACGGCGCGGCCGTCGCCAGGCTGGCACGGAAGCGGGACGGCCGGATGCCCACCGTCTGGACGGTGTACTTCGCGACCCCGGACGCCTACGACCTCGCCCGCCGGGTCCTCGCCGCCGGCGGACAGATCGTCAACGACCCGGCGCCCGTCCGTGACCTGGGCACCGCCGCCCTGGCCGCCGACCCCACGGGCGCCGTCTTCGGCCTCTGGCAGGCCGCGCGCCACCCCGGCTTCGGCCTCCGGCACGCCCCGGGCACCTTCGCCTGGGCGCAGCTCTACACCAGCGACACCGACACGGCCAACACCTTCTACGGCCGCCTCTTCGCCGACGCCCTGTTCGGCACCGGCGCCGACCCGGACTTCGGCCGCGCCCCCGTGACCGAGGTGTTCGCGGCCGGGATGCCGTCCCAGTTCGTCGTCCACTTCCGCACCGGGGACGTGGCGGCCGCCGTCGGGGCCGTGCAGCAGCTGGGCGGCCGGGTCCAGGCGCCGCCCTTCGAGACGTCGTACGGAAAAGTGGCCGTCGTGACCGACAATCAAGGGGCGTCCTTCGCGCTGCTGGAACGCTGAGGCCGGAAACAGGCGGGTCTCGGCGGATATTCAGCAGATAAATGTCTCACTTTGTCATGTGACACCCCGATTGGTCTCCGGGTTCGCAACCTGTGCCCGGGCCAGGAAGAATCAGGGTGCGTGCCGCCATGGCGGTGCGGTGGTGAGACGCTGCACGGGGTCGCGTACATATGTGGGTGGACGAGGCCCGTACGGGGAGGTGGCAGGCAAGTGGTGGATCAGCTGACGCAGCACGATCCGCGGCGGATCGGGCCGTTCGAGGTGCTGGGACGGCTGGGGGCCGGCGGCATGGGGCTGGTCTATCTGGCGCGCTCGGCGTCCGGCCGGCGCGTGGCGATCAAGACCGTCCGGACCGAGCTCGCCGAGGACCAGCTGTTCCGGGTCCGCTTCACCCGCGAGGTGGAGGCGGCCCGCGCGGTCTCAGGCTTCTACACGGCCGCCGTCGTCGACGCCGACCCGCGCGCGGCCGTGCCGTGGCTCGCGACCGCGTACGTGCCGGCGCCCTCCCTCGAAGAGATAGTGAACGACTGCGGGCCGCTCCCGGCCCAGGCGGTCCGCTGGCTCGCCGCGGGCGTCGCCGAGGCGCTCCAGTCGATCCACGGCGCCGGACTGGTCCACCGCGACCTCAAGCCCTCCAACGTCCTCGTCGTCGAGGACGGCCCCCGGGTCATCGACTTCGGCATCGCCTCCGGTGTCTCCAACACCCGGCTGACGATGACGAACGTCGCGGTCGGCACCCCCGCGTACATGTCCCCGGAGCAGGCCAAGGACTCCCGCAGCGTCACCGGCGCCAGCGACGTCTTCTCCCTCGGCTCCATGCTCGTCTTCGCCGCCACCGGCCACCCGCCCTTCCACGGCGCCAACCCGGTCGAGACCGTCTTCATGCTCCTGCGCGAGGGCCCCGACCTCGAAGGCCTCCCGGACGAGCTGCGCCCCCTCATCGAGTCCTGTATGCAGATGGAGGCCGCGGCCCGCCCCAACCCGGCCGACCTCCAGGCCCAGCTGGCCCCCCACCTGTTCGGCTCCGGCTCCGACGACAGCGGTACGGCGTCCGCCTGGCTGCCCGAGAAGGCGGTCGGGCTGATCGAGTCCCGCCGCGGCGGCCGCCCGGCCGTGAAACCCTCCGCCAACCCGTCCGGCGCCCGCAGCGCCGGCCGTCTCGCGGTCCCCCCGCCGCCCTCCTACGACCCCGCGGTCCCGGCCCCGGTCCCCGTCGGCGCCCCCGGCCCCGACACCGGGCCGGTCCGTCTCGCCGGCGCCCAGGTGCCGATCGGCCCCGGCCCGCGCGTCGCCGACGCCCGCGCCGCCGCCGTGAAGGCGCCGCCGCCCGAGGCCGGCCTGGTGGCCAGCTGGTCCCGCCCGCACCACGGCGTCAACGGCGCCGACCCCGCCGTACCGCCGGTCCCCGGCCTGCCCCCGGAGACGACGTCCGGCTGGCGGCCCTGGCGGTTCCGGATGTCCAACGACGTCTGGGGCACCCCGTCCGTCGACGGCGACCTCGTCTACGTCACCTCCTTCGAGGTACACGCCCTCGACGTGGCCACCGGCCGCCGCCGCTTCAAGACCCGGGACGTCGCCTGGTCCATGGCGGTCGCGGACGGCCGTATCCACGCCTCCGACGGCCCCACCCTGTTCGCCCTGGAGGCCCGCGAGGGCGGCGACCTGTGGCGGCTGTCCACCGACGCCTGGGTGTACGCCCTCAAGGCCGACCGCGGCACCCTCGTCACCGGCACCCGGGGCGGCGGCGTCCAGGGCTGGGAGGCCTCCAACGGGCAGAAACTCTGGGAGCTGTCCGGCGCCCAGACCGACTTCGAGACCCCCGAGTCCGGGCCCTCCCTGCACGAGGGCACGGTCTACGTCTGGCAGGACGCGCGCCTGCGTGCGCTGGACGCCCGCACCGGCGACGAACGCTGGTCCTACCCCATCGGCGACGCGGCCTCCTGCGGCGGCGTCCCGGTCCGCCTCACCCACGCCGACGACGGCTTCGTGTACGCCTCCGCGGGCACCCGCGTGATCGCCCTCGACACCGCGACGGGCCGGGTCCGCTGGCACTTCGAGGCCCCGGCCGTCTTCCTCTCCCCGCCCACGTATGTACCCGGCCCCGCCGTCACCGGCGGCGGCATCTACCTCGCCGACTACCTCGGCACCGTCTACGCCCTCGACGCCACCGACGGCCGCGACCGCTGGCGCATCGCGACGGAGGCCCGCGCCTCCATCGAGCCGGTGCTCGTCGCCGCCGGCCACGTCCACGTCGGCAGCGGCAAGGGGCTGTACACCCTGGACGCGGTCACCGGTACGCCCAAGTGGCGCTTCCAGGCGGGCGGCGACGTCGTGGGCGCCCCGGCGGTGGCCGAGGGCCGCATCCACTTCGGCTCCACCGACCACCTCCTCTACACCCTGAAGGCCGACGACGGCCGACTGCGCTGGAAGCTGGCGACGGGAGGAGAGATCACCGGGTCGCCGGTGGTGCGGGACGGGGTGGTGTACGCGTGCAGCAAGGACCGGTGCGTGTATGCCTTGGACGCCGAGAAGGGCACCGGTACCGCCCGGACCGCCTGAGCGCCGTGTGGGTGCGCGCCGCAGGGCCACTGCGGCGCCGCGGGGGCTTGTCGCGCAGTTCCCCGCGCCCCTAAAGGGGCGCCAGTGCGGCGCCCCTTCTTTTAGGGGCGCGGGGAACCGCGCGAACGGCCACGACCTACCCGCAGTCGCGAGGCGGCATCAAGTGGCACTTTCTTCGGCGCTCGGGGACTGCCCGGGACGGCCGTCGTACCAGTTGGTCGCACGGAAGGGCTGTGCACGGCGGCCGCCGCTCGGGGTGGGAGTCGGCTCCCACAGCGAACGGTACGCCCGGGCGCCCCGCGCCGCCACGCGGTGCCTCAGCGGGTACGAGGGGCCGTGCGCGGCCGGTCGGCGAACAGCTCCGCCTGCCGCTCGTCGGGCAGGTTGCCCAGGCTGATCAGGTGCGGCGCCTGGGCCCACCCCCGCTCCCGCGCCGCCTCCTTCGCCGCCCACAGCGCCCGCACGCTCCCCTGCACCCCCTCCGTCGGATACCCGGCGATGACCGAAGCGCACCGCACGGCCGCCTCCAACGCCCTCCCGGCGGCCGTCACTTCCGACACCAGGCCCACCTCGTACGCCCGCCGGGCGGAGACCCGCTCGGCGTTGCCCATCAGCACCATCCGGGCCACCTCCCCGTACGGCATCCGCTGTGCCATCAGCACCGACTCGTACGCGCTGACCATGCCGTAGGAGGTGTGCGGGTCGAAGAAGGCCGCGGTCTCGTCGGCGATGACGAAGTCGCACTCGCCCAGCAGATAGAAGGCACCCCCGCAGGCCATCCCGGCCACGGCGGCGATCACCGGTTTCCACAGGTCGTTCGACTTGGGGCCGATCGCGATCAGCGGATCGTCCTGGCTGTACGGCGACGACGGCTGCGGTACGACGGCGTCCCGGTCGAGACCGGTGCTGAAGGCCCGCCCGCCGGCCCCGGTGAGGACGACGGCCCGTACGGCGTCGTCGAAGCGCAACGCCCGCCAGGCGGCCGAGAGTTCGGTGGCGGTCGCGAGGTCGACGGCGTTGAGCCGCTCGGGCCGGTCGAGGGTGAGGACGGCGATCCCGCTCTCCTTGTCCGTGTCCAGTCGCAGGCTCACGGCCGCTCCAGGACCCACTGCGGGAGACCGTCCGCGAAGACCGCCTGCACCCGGGCGCCGATCCGGATCCGGTCCGGGGGGAGGGAGCCGAGGGGAGCTCCCGCTTCGCTCACCACGTTCCCCACCAGCCGTATCCGGGGCGCGTCGTCGAGTTCCACGACGACGACGTTGTACGGCGCCTGCGCCGCGTACTCGGGGAGCAGCGGCGGGTGCGGGACGACGTACGACCAGATCCGGCCCCGCCCGCTCGTCGGCCGCCACTCGCTCGCGAAGGACTGGCAGTGCGGGCAGCAGGGCCGGGGCGGGAAGCGGGGCTCGTGGCAGTCGGCGCAGGTCTGGACGCGGAGTTCGCCGCGGGCCGCGTACTCCCAGAAGGGGGCGCCGTCGGTGTCGGTGGCCGGTCGCAGCATCTCAGCTCCGGTTGGTGAGGAGGAGGGCGGAGGTCGGGACGCCCTCGCCGGCGGTGACCAGGCAGGTGGCGGCGCCCGGCACCTGGGCGGTACTGGTGCCGCGCAGCTGCTTGACGCCTTCGGTGATGAGGTTGAACCCGTGGACGTAGGCCTCGCTGAGACCGCCGCCGCCGGTGTTGAGAGGCAGCCGCCCGCCGATCTCCAGGGCGCCCCCCTCCGTGAACGCCCCGCCCTCCCCTCGGCCGCAGAAGCCGTACCCCTCCAGGGAGAGCGGTATGAGGGCGCTGAACGCGTCGTAGATCTGGGCGACGTCGACGTCCTCCGGGGTGAGGTCGGCGTGCTTCCACAGGTGGCGGGCGGCGGTCCAGGCGGGGCCGGTGAGGGGGTCGTCGTTCCAGTAGTTGACCATGCCGTGGTGCTGGGCGGGGAGGCCCTGGGCGGCGGAGTGGACGTAGACGGCCCGGCGCCGGCAGTCCCGGGCGCGCTCCCGGCTGACGACCACACAGGCCAGCGCGCCGTCCGTCTCCAGGCAGTTGTCGAAGAGGCAGAGGGGCTCGCTGATCCACCGGGAGGTCATGTACATCTCGCGGGTGAGGGGGCGGTCGTACATGACGGCGGCGGGGTTCTGGTTCGCCCGATTGCGGCAGGCGAGGGCGACGTTGAAGAGGTGATCCCGGGTGGCGCCGTACTCGTGCATGTAGCGGCGCGTGAGCATCGCTATTTCATCCGCGGGCCGGAGCAGGCCGAAGGGGCGGGTCCACTGGGCGGGGGTCGGGAGCTGGACGGTGGTGTTGGTCCAGGGCCGGGGCCCGCTGCCCCGCTTCCGCGACCGCCAGGCGACGCCGACCGTGGCCTGCCCGCTCGCTATCGCCGTGGCCAGGTGTGCGACCGTGGCGCAGGAGCCGCCGCCCCCGTACCCCACCTTGCTGAAGAAGGTCAGGTCACCGAAGCCGACCGCCTTCGCCAGCTCCACCTCGTCCGTCTCCTCCATGGTGAAGGAGGCGAGGGCGTCGACCTCGCCGGGCGCGATGCCGGCGTCGTCGAGGGCGGCGAGGACGGCCCGGCAGGCGAGGGTCTTCTCGTCCTCGTCGAGCCGTTTGGCGAAGGGGGTCTGCCCGATCCCGACGATGGCGGTGGCGTCCTTGATGCCCCTGAGACCGGCCATGCACCCGCACCTCCACGGCTGTCGCGGCTTGCTGACAGGTCGTCAGGCTACAGCTAATCTGACGGGCAGTCAGCTATGCGTCCGGGGAGGCCGGTTGTGCGCGGTGACATGGAGTGGGGGACCGTTCCGGGGCTGGTGCGGTCGGCGGCGAAGCGGTACGCGGACGTCGAGGCGGTGGTGGACGGCCGGACCCGGATCACGTACGCGGAACTGGGCGCCCGGGTGGAACGGGCGGCGGCCGCGTGCATCGCCGCCGGCGTCGAGGCGGGCGACCGGGTGGGCATCTGGGCGCCGAACTCCCTGGACTGGATCGTCGCGGCGCTGGGCGCGGTGTCGGCGGGCGGGGTGCTGGTCCCGCTGAACACCCGCTTCAAGGGGACGGAGGCGGCGGACGTGCTGCGCCGCAGCGGGGCCCGGCTGCTGTTCGTGACGGGGACCTTCCTGGGGACCTCGTACGTGGCGTCGCTGCGGAGGGCGGCGGGGGAGGGGGGCGGCCGGGGCCCGCTGCCGGGGCTGCCCGCCCTCCGGGACGTGGTGGTGCTGTCGGACGACGCACCGGTGGACTTCCGCACCTGGAAGGACTTCCTGGCGGGCGGCGAGGGGGTGGGGGCCGGTGAGGTCGCGGCCCGGGCGGGCGAGCTGGACGGTGGCTGTCTGTCCGACATCATCTTCACGTCCGGTACGACGGGCCGCCCGAAGGGCGCGATGATCACCCACGCGCAGACCCTGCGGGCGTACGAGATCTGGGCGGACCTGGCGGGCCTGCGCACCGGCGACCGCTACCTGATCGTCAACCCCTTCTTCCACACCTTCGGCTACAAGGCCGGGGTGATCGCGTGCCTGATGCGCGGGGCGACGATGATCCCGCAGCCGGTGTTCAACGTGGAGACGGCCCTCGCGAACATCGCGTCGGAGCGGGTGTCGGTCCTCCCCGGCCCCCCGACCCTCCACCAGTCCCTCCTCGACCACCCGGCCCGCGACACCCATGACCTCTCCGCCCTGCGCCTGGTGGTGACGGGCGCCGCGGTCGTACCCCTGCTCCTCGTGGAACGCCTGCGCGGTGAACTCGGCGTCGAGACGGTCCTGACCGCCTACGGCCTCTCCGAGGCGAGCGGGATCGTGACGATGTGCCGCCGGGGCGACGACCCGACGGTGATCGCGTCGACGTCGGGGCGGGCGATACCCGGCACGGAGGTACGGGTGTCGGACGCGGGCGAGGTCCTGGTCCGCGGCTTCAACGTGATGCGCGGCTACTACGAGGACGCGGTGGCGACGGCCGAGGCGTTGACGGAGGACGGCTGGCTGCGCACCGGCGACATCGGCGTCCTGGACGCGGCCGGCAACCTGCGGATCACCGACCGCCTGAAGGACATGTTCATCGTCGGCGGCTTCAACGCCTACCCGGCGGAGATAGAGCAACTGCTGGGCCTGCACCCGGACGTGGCGGACGTGGCGGTGATCGGCGTACCGGACGGGCGGCTGGGCGAGGTCGGCAAGGCGTTCGTGGTGCGGCGCCCGGGGGCGGTGCTGACGGCCGACGACCTGATCGCCTGGTCCCGGCGCGAGATGGCGAACTACAAGGTCCCGCGGACGGTGGAGTTCCTGACGGAACTGCCGCGGAACGCAAGCGGGAAGGTGGTGAAGGGAGAGCTGCGGGGCAGTTAGCCCGGCGATTGGCGGATCTGTTTCGCATCCAACCCGCACCACCTGTGGGTTTCCTCGCTCCCGCTGAAACAAGTCCACCACACTCCGTCAGAGGGAGGCCAGGACCGTTCGGATCTGGGTGATCAGCTTTGGGGGGTGGTGGAAGACGTCCTCTGCTGTGAAGCGGAGGAGGGCGCGGACTTCGGAGCAGCGGAGAACCTCGTTGAAGCGGGCTACGTCGCGTCTGTGGGAGGAACGGGTGCCGTGGTACGCGTAGCCCTCGATCTCGACCGCCAGGCCCTTTTCCCGGAAGAGGAAGTCGAGGTACCGACGGCCCCCGCCGGGAACGCGGAGCTCGACCTGGCTCTCCGGGCGCAGGTCGGCGTCGAGCATGTGCAGACGGGCGACCGTCTCCGCGGGTGATCCGGAGTGGCGGTCGGCGAGCAGTAGCCACTCCCTGGCCCGGGGCGCTCCGCGAAGCGGAGGTTCGAGTGCGATGGAGAGCGCGGCCGGGGCGGTGAGCGGGACCCGGCGTACGCCGTCGACGGTGCGGTAGCCGAGTGCGGACTCGACGGCCACCAAAGCGTCGTTCCGGGGGCCGCTGCGCAACAGGTCGGCGAGAGTACGGGGGACATCGGTGACACGCAGTCCCGACAGTCGCGTGACCTCGGCTTCGGCGACGGGGATCCGATGGACCCGGACGCCGGGGACGCTCTGCCGGAAGCAACGCGAGGGGTCGGTGAACTCAAGCTCGGGGGAACGACCTTTACCGGGTCGCACTTCCCACTCCCGGTTCAGGGTCTCGATCCGCCACAGGCGGGCCGCCGAGCGGTGACTCACGAGCAGTTGGGGACTGAGGAGTTGGGTGGCCCTCAGTCGTATGGTCAGGTCCACGGAGCGCCCGGGCTCGGCCCAGGCGCCGTTCCGGATCCGCGTCCACCCCTCCGCGCGCAGCCTCCGGCAGACTGCGACCCGGTTCCACCCGGCGTCGAGTGCCCGCGAGGTGAGCAGAATGCCGGTCCCGCCGGGTTCCTGTAACGCCCTCAGCTCCATCCGCCCAAGATCGCAGGCTTACGGAACCGCTGCTTTCGGCTGTGGATAACCGCGTGGGCCTCAAGCCCTGAGGGAGGCGAGGAAGGAGGTCCAGGCGGGGGTGGGGAAGAGGAGCACGGGGCCGTCACCGGCCTGCTTCGAGTCGCGTACGGGGGTGACGTCGGGGACGGCCACGGCGACCTCGACGCACTCGCCGCCGCTGCCGTTGCTGTAACTGCTCTTGCGCCACACGGCGTTGCTCAGGTCAATCCCGGTGCTTGCCATCTCGGTAGTCCTCCGCCGCTTGTTCGACCATGGCCAGGGACGTCTCTGGCGGGAGTGCCGCGGCCCTGAGCAGATCGTACGACCTGCGGTAGTCCTTCACGAGCGCTGGATAGTCGATGAGTTGGCCATTGTGGAGACCCTCGGTATAGGCCACCGGTGGGGCGTCCGGAAAGGTCATCACTCGCATCATGCCCATCATGAACGGATGGGCCTGGGCTGTTTCCGGGAGGATCTGCAGAACGCCCTGCGTGGAGCGGATGACCTGAGCGATGTGCGCCAGCTGCACCGCCATCTCCGCCGGAGGGAGGAGAGGCTTGCGGACGAGGGACTCGTGGAGGACCGCCCAGAACGACGGCCGCTCTTCCTGCTTCCAGATCTCCGCACGCTTCAGCCGGGCCCGTACCTGCTTGTCCACCGTCTCGGGCGCCAGCCACGGCAGCGACGTGTGCACGACCGCCTCGGCGTACGCCGGGGTCTGCAACAACCCCGGCACCAGCATCGGAGCCCAGTCCTCGATGGTCTCCGCCCGCTGCTCCATCTCCGCCACGTCGGCGAAGTACTCGGCGTGCCCCGACTGCCGTGCCTTGCGGGCGTCTTCACAGCGCCGCTCGAAAAAGCCGTCCGTGCCGAGCCTCTTGTCCACGTGCCGGGCGAGATCCAGCGGCATCCGCCGCTCACCGCGCTCGATCTGGCTCAGGAAGGGGATGCCGCGGAAGCTTCCTTCCGCCAGCTGTTCGAGCGTGAGGCCCGCGAGTTCCCTCTGGTAGCGCAACTCGGCGCCGTAGAAGGAGGGGACGTTGGCCGATGCGTCGGGGTCCTTGCGTGAGGGCACAGCTCATCACCGCCGTTTGCCTGTTGCGCTTGCGTAGTCGAAGCCTCTTCAACGGTACGCGGGTACGCGCCACTCTGTGACTGAATCATCACAGAGTGCACAGGAAGGTGTACGCGATCGTGTCCTCCTCGTTCACCCCCGCCGACTCCGCCTACGACACGACCCTCTGTGTGGAGGATCTGCGGGACGCCCTCGCCGCCCAGGGCATCACGCTGCCGTCCTTGCGGGTGGACCTGCCGAGTTTCGCGGCCACCTATGGACCGTCGGCGGGCTTGGTGACGCTCGGCAACTGCAATCTGGCGACGGCGCGGAGACTGGCCGCGCTGTTGCGGGAGAACGGCAGGGCGCCTGACCCGCCGCCGCTGGACCTCGATCTCCTGGCCGTCTCCGGGGCGGTGCCCGGACTACGGCGTACCGTCCGCAGGTATCTCGGAGCACCCTGCGCCGACGTCCAGCTCTGTGTCACGGAACTCGTGGCCAATGTCGTCCGGCACGTGGGGGAAGGCACGCCGATCCGCGTGCGGGTGGCCCGCGTGGAGCGAGCCCGTATTCGTGTCGAGGTCAGCGACTGCGATGCCCGCGCTCGCCCCGTCCTCCGATGTGCCGACGCCGACGACGAAACCGGGCGCGGCCTCGCGCTGCTCGAAGCTGTGACACTGCGGTGGGGTGTGGAGCACGGTGCCAAGGGCAAGACGGTGTGGTGCGAGTTGGGCCAGACTGAGCCCAAGGCGGACGGGCGGTGAAACGGTCCGCGGCCTGCCCCGTCGATCTGCAACTGGCTCAGCCGGCGTGGTTGCCGGCCAGCGCCGGGTTTGTGGCAGAGGCGGTCGCCCCGAACACGAGGGGAACGATCGCGACGGCTCCCCCTCGGTGCCGTCGCGGCCGTTGTTCCCCCCGGGTTGCGGATCAGCCGGCGGTTTCCGTGGTGGCGTGGTTCTCCAGCAGCGCCTTCTCCGCGCCCGTCGCGTGGTTCTCCAGTGCCACGACGGCCTCGGCGTCGGCGGTGTCGTTCTCCAGGACCGCCGTTTCCGCGCCCGTCGCGTGGTTCTCCAGCGCCACCACCGACTCGACGTCGGTCGCGTGGTTCTCGTCGGGCGTGGCGACCGGCTGGCTCGTCTTCGCGTCGCTCATCGGTTGTGCTCCTCTGCGTCAAAGTCGGCAAGGCCTGTCCGGCGACTCCCCCGGGTGTCGCCGGACAGGCGCGGCGGCCGTCACCCTAATGGGTGGGCCTGCCGTGTCGACCCGCCTGCCCCCCGAAGCGCCGGATCGATGTGTCGAGGATGCCGTGCGGCGATAAACGAACGATGAACGCGCGACGGCGCAGGTCAGGCAGCCGCCGTCGGCGTGAGAAGCGTACGTACCTCGTCGGCCTCGTGGGCGCCCAGCTGCTCGAACACCGTCAGCGCCTCTTGCCAGCAGGCGCGGGCACGGTCCGAGTGCCCGATGTCCCGCAGGCTGCGGCCCAAGACGGTCAGTACGTTCGCGTGCCGCCACTCGCCACCGATGCCGCGCAGCAAGGACAGCGACTGCTCCGCCATCGTGGCGGCCTGGGCCGGGCGGTGCACCGACAGATGCACCTCTGCCATACGGAAGATGGTCATGCCCTCCCAGAGACGCTGGCGGCTCTCCCTGAAGACGCTCAGGGCGTCCTCCAGACAGTCGAGGGCCTCGTCCGTCTGACCGGACTGGGTCAGGGCGAGTCCCAGGGCATACCGCGCGTTCGCACCTCTGAGGGAGTGCCCGAGAGATTCGTAGATCGCCACACCCTCACCGGCCAGCCGCACCGCGTCGGCGACGCGGCCGGTGGCCAGCTGGATGCGGGACATGTTGCACAGGGCGCTGGCCTCGCCCGGCCGGTTGCCGTCGGCCCGGTAGTTGGCGATGGCCTCGTTCAGATGTCCCTCGCCGTCGCGGTGACGTCCCTGGTAGAGCGCGATGATCCCGCGGTCGTTCGGAGTGACGCCGCTGGGCAGCGGATCCCTGGTCTTCTTGGCCAGCTCGGTGGCCTGTGCGGCCTCCTCGTCGGCCAGATCGAAGCGCCCGCCGACGATGTGGACGTTGGTGAGCGCCATCCGGGCCCGACCCTCGGCCAGTTGGTCGGCCTGTGTCTGGGCGGCGTCGCGGGCGGCTGTGGCCGCGACCTCGTACTCGCGCGCGTTCGCCCCGGACTCGGCGAGGTCCTTGGCCGCCCACAGCAGGTCGATCGCGGCGCGCCGCCTTCCGCTGCGCACGGACTGCCGTACGCAGGCCAGCAGGCAGTCGGCCTCGGAGTACAGCCAGTCCAGTGCCGCGCGGTGGCCGGTGAAGGACAGACCGGGGTATCTCGTGGGCTCCAGGTGCTCCACGGTCCGGTCTCCCGGCCGTTCGATGGCGTACACCTCCGCCGCCGTCGCCAGGTAGAAGTCCAGCAGGCGGGACATCGCCGACTCCCGCTCGCTGGGCGGTTGTTCGTCGCGTTCGGCGCACGCACGCGCGTAGAGGCGGACCAGGTCGTGGAAGCGGTAGCGGCCGGGGGCCGCGGATTCGAGGAGAGAGGTGTCCACCAGGGCTTCCAGGAGGTCCTCCGCGGCCTCCGTCGGGAGGGCGAGGACCGCCGCGGCGGCCGCCAGGGAGATGTCCGGGCCGTCCGCCAGGCCCAGCAGGCGGAAGGCGCGGGCCTGGGCCGGTTCCAGCTGGCCGTAGCCGAGTTCGAAGGTGGCCTTCACGGCCAGGTCGCCGGCCTGGAGTTCGTCGAGGCGGCGGCGTTCGTCGGCGAGCTTCGCGGCCAGGACGGAGACCGTCCAGGTACGGCGGGCTGCGAGGCGGGACGCGGCGATGCGGATCGCCAGGGGCAGGAAGCCGCAGGCCGCCACCACGTCCAGGGCGGCCTCGCGCTCGGCGGCGACCCGTTCCGCGCCGACGATCTTCGTGAAGAGCTGCAGCGCCTCGTCGGGGGACATCACGTCCAGGTCCACCAGGTGCGCCCCGGCCAGGTCCACCATCCGTACCCGGGCGGTGACCAGGGCCGCGCAGCCCTCCGTGCCGGGGAGCAGGGGGCGTACCTGGGCGGCGTCCTTCGCGTTGTCGAGGAGGACGAGGACCCGGCGGCCGTCGAGGACCGAGCGGTACAGCGCCGAACGCTCCTCCAGCGAGTCGGGGATGGACGAGTCCGGCGTGCCCAGGGCGCGCAGGAACGAACCCAGTACCGTCTCCGGCTCCGCCGCCCGCGGGCCCGCGCCCTGCAGGTCCACGTACAACTGGCCGTCCGGGAAGGCCGACCGGGCCTGGTGGGCGACGTGCACGGCGAGGGTCGTCTTGCCGACGCCCCCGATGCCCGCCAGCGCCGATACGGCCATCACCCGGCCCTCCGCCGACGCCAGCACCTCGCTCAGCTCGGTGACGAAGGCGGAGCGTCCGGTGAAGTCGGGAACCGTGGCGGGGAGTTGGGCGGGGCGGACCTGGACGGCGGCGGGCTCCGCCGCCGGGGCCGAGGGCTCCGCCAGGGCCGGGTCGGCCTGGAGGATCCGCTGTTGCAGGTCCCGCAGGCCCGAGCGCGGGTCGACGCCGAGTTCCTCGGCGAGCAGCCGGCGGGTGTCCGCGTACACCGCGAGGGCCTCCGCCTGGCGGCCGCTGCGGTACAGGGCGAGCATGAGGAGTTCACGGAGGCGTTCGCGGAGGGGATGCGCCGCCGTGAGGGCCGTCAGCTCCGACACCGCCTCCGCGTGGCAGCCCTGCTCCAGGTCCATGTCCAGGCGGGATTCTAGGAGTTGGAGCCGCAGTTCCTCCAGGCGGACCCGCTGTGTCTCCGCGTACGGCCCCGGCACCCCGGCCAGCGGCTCGCCGTTCCACTGGGCCAGCGCCCGCCCGAGCACCTCCCGTGCCTGGTGCAGGTCCCCGCCGCTCTTCGCCTTCTCCGCCTCCGCCGCCAGATCCTGGGCGACCGCCAGATCCAGGGCACCCTCGCCGAGCCCGCGGACGGCATAGCCGCCGGACTCGCTGACCAGGACACCGGGGTCCAGGACCTTCCGCAGCCGGGACGCGTACGTCCGTACCGCCGCCAGTGCCTGCGAAGGCGGCTCCGGGCCCCACAGGGCGTCGATCAGCTCGGCCGCGGTCGCCGTGCGCCCCTCGCGCAGCAACAGGGCAGCGAGCAGGGCGCGTTGCTGGGGAGAGCCGGTGTTGAGCGGCTCCTCGGCCCGCCAGGCGCGCACCGGACCGAGCACACTGAAGCGCAACGCCGCCGCCTCCGCCGGGGAGGGGGCGCGCCGCTGCTCCGGCACCCGTGGTCCACCGTCCATGCCCGTCCCCCTAGACATCCCGCTTCACCCCGTCAGTCTGCCTTGTCCGGGCGGGTTGCGTCAGCCGGGGGAGATACCGATCACAGGGCGACACGCAATCCTCACCTGGCTGCCTCCGCGAGCAGGCCCAGTTCGTGCCGGAACGACTCCGCGAGCAGGTCCGCGTCCTCGGCACCGGAGTTGGTGAACACGCTCAGGGTGTGGCCGCTTGCGCAGCCGCCCAACGCGAAGGTGACCGTGTCGTCCGGCGGGACCATGGGGACCATGGGTGATCCGGTGCAGCGGGCGGCCCGCCAGGGTGCGGCCGGTCTCGCGCAGGTGGACGTAGGTGCAGGCGGCGGGGGCGTAGGCGGGGGCGAAGAGGCGGCCGCGGGCGAGCGCCTGGGCCGGGCCGGGGAGGGCGGTGACGGCCGACTCGAGCAGTTTCTCCGCTCTGCCGAGGGGGCGGGTGACGGTCGTGAGCAGTCCGGCGCAGGCCCGGAGCCGGGCGGCGGGGCCGGACAGCGCGACGGGTGCGGGCAGCCGGACGTTGCGGAACGCGTTGCCGAGGAAGTCACCGCGGTCGGCGGGGCGTTGGTCGACCGGGACCGACAGCCACACCGGTCCGACGGCCTCGGCGGCCTCGGCAGGGCCGGTGGGGTCGGTGGGGTCGACGGGGCCGGCGGTCAGCAGGCAGGAGCGCAGGACGCCGGAAACGGCCGCCAGGAACACGGTGTTGGTGGTCGCCCCGGGGTGCCGCCGTGCGGCCCGCACGAGGTCCGGGGGCAGGTGCAGGACCGCGTACGCCGTCCGCCGCTCGCCCTTCCCGGACAGCGGCACCGCCAGGCCGGCGGTCAGCAGGCCCGGTTGGCCGCCGGCCGCGGGTGCCCGGCGCAGCTCGCCCGGACCGGCCGCCGCGGCACCGGCGTCCACCGGGCCGCAGCCGTCCAGGAGGGCGCGCAGCAGGGTGGTCAGCGACCGGCCGTCGAGCAGGCTGTGGTGCATACGGAAGAGGAGGGTGAACCCGTCCGCCGAGGGATCCTGGAGGAGGTGGAGGTTCCAGGGCGGTTCGCCGCCGGGGAACGGGCGGTGGAACCAGTCCCGTACGGCGTCCTGGAGAGTCGCCGTGCCCGTGTCGAGGACCTGCTCGGCGGGGTCGTGGCCGGCGGCCGGTGTCTCCCAGCGGTGCCGGCGCGCCCCCCCCGACAGCGGCCGCCGCTCGTCCCGTACCAACTCCTGGCCCAGCCGCGGCAGCCCGGCCAACCGCTCCCGCACCAGCGCGTGCAGCTCGCCGAGTTGGGGAGGCGGCCCCGTGAAGTCCAGCGCGACCCCGGCGTTGGGCGGGCCGAACGGCCAGCGGGCCATCCCCTCCTCCACGAAGGGCAGATGCGGTCCGGGCATGAGGCGGCTCCTGTCGTGGCGGACGGCGGTCCTACGCCGCCCAACGCCCACCCCCGACTCCCGGTAACGCCCGCCTATGGCCTGCGCCCGGCGCCCGCCCACGGCCCGTGCCTGGCACCCGCCCACGGCCCGTGCCCGGCACCCGCCCACGGCCCGTGCCCGGCCGCCGCCCACGGCCCACGGCCTGCGTCCGGCACGCGCCCACACCCCCCGCTCCCACCCCCACCCGGTCAACCCGTCGCCCCGTAAGTCACGACGAAGGGGTTGTTTCCCGCCCGTTGCCAGTCGCGTGAGGCGGGCTGGTGTCGTTGTACCGATGCCCGTCTCCCCACACCCACGGTCCCCTACGAACCGACGGGCGCCCCGACGCCGCTCAGGAACAGGAAACGCTCATCGTGCCTGGCACCAGCCCCGCCGCTCCCTCCCCCGCGTCCCCGCACCGCCGTGCGCACCCGGCGCACATCGCCGTGGTGAACCTGCCGATGCAGGGGCATGTGAACCCGACCCTGGGAGTGGTGGAGGAGCTGGTGCGCCGGGGCCACCGGGTCACGTACGCCATCACCGAGGACTTCACGCACGCGGCCTCGACCCCGCCCGCATCCACGAGGTCGAGCGGCCCGAGCAGGCGATCGCCTTCCTGCCCCGCGCCTTCCAGCGCCGGCCCGACACGGTCGCCGCCCGCCGGGTCGCCTACGTCGGCCCCGCCCTCGGCGACCGCTCCTACCAGGGCTCCTGGCAGCCGCCCCGCCCCGATGTGCCGGTGCTGCTCGTCTCCCTGGGCTACCAGTTCACCCGGCGCCCAGAGTTCTACCGGGCGTGCGTCGAGGCCTTCGGCGACCTCCCGCTGCACGTCGTGATGGCCGTCGGCCCGGACGTCACGCCGGACGTGCTCGGCCCGCTGCCGGCCCACTTCGAGGTGCACGCGCATGTGCCGCAGCTGGCCGTGCTCGCGCACGCGTCCGCGTTCGTCACCAACGCGGGGATGGGCGGCACGATGGAGGCGGTCCAGCACGGGGTGCCGATGGTCGCGATCCCGCAGATGGCCGAGCAGCGCGTCAACGCCGACCGGATCGAGGAGCTCGGGCTGGGCGTGCACCTGCCGCGCGAGCAGGTCACCGCACGGGCGCTGCGGGAGGCCGTGCTGCGGGTGGCCGAGGACCCGGCGGTGCGCGCCGGGGTCACCGCCCTGCGCACGGAGATCGGACGGTCGGGCGGCGCACCGGCCGCCGCGGACCTCGTCGAGGACGCGCTCGGAGCGGGCCGGTGAGCCACGCGACCCTGCGGGCCCTGGCGGCCCCGACGGTCCCCGCCCCGGCGCCGTCGCACCACCACCGCCCCCACCTCTACAGCAGCCCGGTCCGGATGAGCGACCTGGACCCGATGAACCACGTGAACAACGTCCGCCTCCTGGAGATGATCCAGGACGCCCACGTGGACCTCTTCTACCTCCAGTGCGGGCACGCCGGACAGCCCGGCCAGGCCGTTCGCGTACGGGTCATCTACGCCCGCCACGAACTCGACTACACGGAGGCCCTCGATCTCCGCCCGGAACCGGCCGTCATCAGCACCACCGTGAGCTCGGTCCGCCGCTTGTCCTTCGAGCTGACCAGCCGGATCACCCGCGGCGACCAGGTGTTCTGCACCTGCGTGAGCACCTGCGTCGCCTACGACCCCGCCGCCCGCCGCACCCGCAGGCTGGAGGACGACGAGCTGGCCGTGCTGGCGCGGCACGCGGTCTGCGACTGCCGCCCGTCCGCTTGACGAACCGTCATCCCGCTAGCTGACGGTTCGTCAGATCGGCGCTACCGTGAGCGCCATGGACACCCAGGACGGCACCTTTCCGCTGATCATCTCCGTCGACGACCACACCGTGGAGCCGCCGGACGTCTGGCAGTCCCGCCTCCCGAAGAAGTACCTGGACACCGGGCCGCGCATAGTCCGGGCCCCGCTGAGGGAGATGAGCTTCCTCGGCGGCCGCTTCAAGCCGGTCATGGGCAGGCCCGGCGAGGACGGCCCCACCGGCGACTGGTGGATCTACGAGGACCTGCACCGCCCCCTCACCCGCCTCGACACCGCCGTCGGCTACTCCCGCGACGAGATCAAGCTCGAAGTGATCACGTACGAGCAGATGCGGGCGGGGTCGTACGACGTGCCGCAGCGGCTCGCCGACATGGACGTCAACCACGTCCAGTCCGCGCTCTGCTTCCCGACCTTCCCCCGTTTCTGCGGGCAGACCTTCACCGAGGCCAAGGACCGCGAACTGGCCCTGCTCTGCGTCCGGGCGTACAACGACTGGATGGTGGAGGAGTGGTGCGGCCCGCTGGCGCAGGGCCGTCAGATACCCCTCGCCCTCATCCCGCTCTGGGACGCCCGACTGGCCGCCGCCGAGGTCCGCCGAAACGCCGCCCGCGGCGTCCGGGCCGTCGCCTTCTCCGAGATACCCCCGCATCTCGGGCTCCCCTCCGTCCACACCGACGACTGGGACCCCTTCCTCGCCGCCTGCGACGAGACCGGCACGGTCGTCGCCATGCACATCGGCTCCAGCAGCCGGATGCCGTCCACCTCCGCCGACGCCCCGCCCGCCGTCGGCTCCACCATCACCTTCGCCAACTGCTGCTTCTCGATGGTCGACTGGCTGATGAGCGGCAAGTTCGAGCGCTTCCCCAACCTGAAGGTGATGTACGCGGAGGGCCAGATCGGCTGGATCCCCTACATCCTCGAACGCGCCGACGTCGTCTGGGAGGAGAACCGGGCCTGGGGCGGCGTCGCCGACAAGGTCACCCGTCCGCCCTCCGAACTCTTCGCCGAGCACGTCTACGGCTGCTTCTTCGACGACGCCTTCGGCCTGCGGAACCTCGACGCCATCGGCATCGGCAACGTCCTCTACGAGACCGACTACCCCCACTCCGACTCCACCTGGCCCAAGTCCCGGGAGGTCGGCGAGTCCCAGATGGGCCACCTGGCCCCGGACGCGGTGGAGCGGATCGTCCGCGGCAACGCGATCGAACTGCTCGGCCTGACGGCGGACGGTCTGTGGGCGGGGCCGGGCACGACCTCGTGAGGACCGCCCCGTACGGGGAGAGCCCGGGCATGGCCGTCCCGCGCCCGGGACCGCGGGCGCGGGACGGTGCTGCCATGCCTGCCGGTGTCAGCCGAAGAACACCGAGGAGATCTTGTTGTCGAAGCCGATCGACGCCAGGTCGGCGATGTCGCCCTGGACCACCTTGGACTCGCCCTTGCAGTTCTTCTCCGACCAGATCTTCAGGGCTCCGGAGGCCCGGAGGGAGGAGGCGGCGTCGTCGCGGGCGACGTTCTGGCAGCCGGAGCCGGCCAAGCCCTCGGAGGGGTCGCCGAAGTCGGTCTCGTCGGAGAGGACGACGCTGGTCGCGGCGGCCGTGCCGGTCCCGGTGGCGCCGGTGCCTCCCTGGCCCTGGACCCCGGCCTTCTTGCCGTCCGGCGTCACGCCGAACCAGGTGCCGCCCACGCCCTGCCCGTTGGTGTCGCCGGGCTTGAGGTCCTTGCTGAAGCGGTAGACGGGCCAGCCGCCGATCGTCACCTGGAGGTTGCCGTCGGCCCGCTTGACCACGCCGACGGCGGACTTGTCCACACCGTCGATGAAGATCTTGCCGCCGGGGGCGACGACGACGGGCGGCCAGGTGGTCGCGCATGCGTCGTTGCAGTTGGACTTGGACGGGTTCGCGGTGTCCTTGTCGAAGCGGTAGAGGGTGAAGCCCGCACCGTTGACGACGACCGGGTTCAGGTCCCCTGCCTTGGCCGCGCTCAGCTGCACCCACTTCTTGGCGGCCGGGGTCACCGCCGGCTTGCCGGCGGCGGGGGCCCAGTCTCCCGTCTTCGGGGTGGCGTTGTTCTGCTTCGCGGTGCCGTTGTCGAAGTGCAGGCTCTGCAGCGCGGCGCCGACGCCGTTCTTGGCCGCCGAGGCGGCGTCGGCGGCCTGGTTGGTGGCGTTGCAGGCGGTCAGCAGCAGGGACGCGGCGACTGCGGTGGCGGCCAGCGCGGCGATGCGGTTGCGGATCATGTCGGTCTCCCCGTGTCCGGTGCGACCCGGACCCCCGAGTCGTCACCGGCCAGTACGAGCCCTGGCCGGGCCGCCCTCACCCGGTGACGCGCCTGAGACATGACCACGACGACCCCGGGTCAATCAGTCAGAGAGGCGGACATTCTTCACCGGACGATCATCGCCCACGGCTCTTGTCTGACGAGGCGTCAGGCAAGACGATGGCTCCGGCAACGCTGATGTGACGGTCCATCAGATTCAGGAGGGTGTGTGTCCAACCAAGGCCTGCCGGACGGGCGTCCGGCGTACGGGATACAACTCCCCGTCCAGTCCCAGTCCACCATCTACGCCGAGGGCTGGGAGGCCGGGGCCGGGGTCGACGACCTCGTCGCGATCGCCCGGGCCGTCGAGAACGCGGGCTTCGCGTACCTCGCCGTCTGTGACCATGTGGCGATCCCGCGCCGGCTGGCGCCCGCCATGAGCACGGTCTGGTACGACCCGGTCGCCACCCTCGCCCATCTGGCCGCCGTGACCGAGCGGATACGGCTGCTCAGTCATGTCGCCGTCGTGGGCCTCAGGCACCCCCTCCTCTCCGCCAAGCAGTACGCGACCCTCGACCACCTCTCCGGCGGGCGGCTGATCCTCGGGGTCGGTGCCGGGCACGTGCGGGAGGAGTTCGAGGTGCTGGGGGTGGACTTCGGGCAGCGGGGGGCGGTGCTCGACGAGGCGGTCGACGCGTTGCGCGCCGCGCTCGGGCCGGATGAATTCCCCTCCCACCACGGCAAGTTCTACGACTTCGAGGGGCTCGGGCAGCGGCCCCGGCCCGCGCAGGAGCGGGTGCCGGTGTGGGTCGGCGGATCGTCGCCGGCCGCGGTCCGGCGGGCCGCGCTCAAGGGCGACGGCTGGCTGCCGCAGGGCGACCCGCGGGACCGGCTCCCGGCGCAGATCGCCCGCCTGCGGCGGCTGCGCGAGGAGGCCGGCATCGAGGAGCCGATCACCGTCGGCGCGATCACCGAACCGCTGTACGTCGGCGCGCCGGACTGGGCGGTCGGCCGGCGCACCCTCAGCGGTGCCCCCGAGGCCCTCGCCGAGTCGCTGCGGGCCTACGGCGAGATGGGCGTGCACCAGATCCAGGTGCGGTTCCGCAGTCGGAGCCGGGCCGAACTCATCGACCAGATCGAGGCGTTCGGGGCGGACGTCGCGCCCCGTCTCACCTGAGGGAGGCAGTGGCATGGGCAAGCTGGACGGGCGGGTCGTCATCGTCACCGGGGCGGCGCGCGGACAGGGCGAGCAGGAGGCGCGGCTCTTCAGGGAGGAGGGCGCGCGAGTCGTCGTGGCGGATGTGCTGGACGACCTGGGCGAGGCCCTCGCCAAGGAGATCGGGGCGGCCTACGTCCACCTGGACGTGGGCGTGGAGGCGGAGTGGCAGGCCGCCGTCGCCGCCGCGAAGAAGGCGTACGGCCGCCTCGACGGGCTGGTGAACAACGCGGGCATCCTGCGCTTCAACGCGCTCGTGGACACGCCCCTCGACGAGTTCATGCAGGTCGTGCAGGTCAACCAGGTGGGCTGTTTCCTGGGCATGAAGACGGTCGCGCCCGAACTGGACGACGGCGGGACCATCGTCAACACGGCCTCCTACACCGCGCTGACCGGGATGGCGGCGGTCGGCACCTACGCCGCCACCAAGCACGCGGTGCTCGGGCTCACCCGGGTCGCCGCGCTGGAACTCGCCCACCGGCGGATACGCGTCAACGCGATCTGCCCCGGCGCCATCGACACCGCGATGTCCAACCCGGCCCGGCTGGACCCGGCCGCCGACCCGGCGGAGATGAGCCGCGCGCTGGACGAGCTGTACCGCAAGCTCGTGCCGCTGGGCCGGATCGGGCGGGCGGAGGAGGTGGCGAAGCTGGCGCTCTTCCTGACCTCGGACGACTCGTCGTACATCACCGGACAGCCGTTCGTGATCGACGGGGGATGGCTGGCGGGGGTCAGTGTCATCTGACGGACCGTCATCTATTGACGTTTCTGACGCAACGTCAGAAAGTCGTAGGACTCATAAGGACCACAGGGACCACCTGGACTTGGGACGGTGAACCGCCTTGGAATTCGGGCTCTTTGTACAGGGATACGTGGGCAAGCGAGCCGAGACCGACCCGCTGGCCGAGCACAAGGCACTGATGGAGGAGACCGAGTACGTCATCCAGGCGGACAGGTCCGGCTTCAAGTACGCCTGGGCCTCCGAGCACCACTTCCTCGACGAGTACTCCCACCTGTCCGCCAACGACGTGTACCTGGGCTACCTGGCCCACGCCACCGAACGCATCCACCTCGGCTCCGGGATCTTCAACCCCCTCGCCCAGGTCAACCACCCCGTGAAGGTCGCCGAGAAGGTCGCCATGCTCGACCATCTCACCGGCAACCGCTTCGAGTTCGGCAGCGGACGCGGCGCCGGCTCCCACGAGATCCTCGGCTTCATCCCCGGTGTGACCGACATGAACTACACCAAGGAGATCTGGGAAGAGACCATCGCCGAGTTCCCCAAGATGTGGCTCCAGGACGAGTACGTCGGCTTCCAGGGCAAGCACTGGCAGCTGCCGCCGCGGAAGGTGCTGCCGAAGC
The DNA here is from genome assembly GCF_019091475.1 of Streptomyces sp. GbtcB6. Lineage (NCBI taxonomy): Bacteria > Bacillati > Actinomycetota > Actinomycetes > Kitasatosporales > Streptomycetaceae > Streptomyces > Streptomyces sp. GbtcB6. Next base: position 385,805 of record NZ_JAGXJL010000005.1, read on the forward strand.
CGTACGGCAAGTCGCACCCCGCGATGTGGTACGCGGCCGGGTCGCCGCCGTCGTACGCCATGGCCGCGAAGAAGGGGCTCGGCGTGCTGGGGTTCAGCATCCAGAAGGTCTCCGACATGGAGTGGGTGCTCGAGCAGTACAAGACGGCGATCGTGAACGCCGAGCCGGTCGGGGACTTCGTCAACGACAACGTCATGGTGACGACGACGGCGATCTGCGCGCCGACGCACGACGAGGCGATCCGCATCGCCGCGTCCGGTGGGCTGCACTATCTGCCGTCTCTGGTGTTCCGGTACCACGACACCTTCCCGCGGCCCGAGGGCTTCCCGGTGTGGCCGGAGACGCTGCCGGAGTACACGCCCGAGTTCGTCGAACTCCTCGTGGAGGAAGAGCTGTTGATCTGCGGGGATCCGGACGAGGTGCTGCGGCAGTGCAAGCGGTGGGAGCAGGCGGGGGCCGACCAGCTGAGCTTCGGGCTGCCGGTGGGGGTGCCGAAGGAGGAGACGCTGCAGACGATCCGGTTGATCGGGGAGCACGTGATTCCGAAGATCGACACGGATCCTGTGCACCGGACTACGCGGTTCCGGGAAGCCGCCTGAGGTTGTACGGCGGCCGCGGGTGTGTGGGGGCTGGTCGCGCAGTTCCCCGCGCCCCTTCAGGTGGGACGAGTCCCCTCAGTTGAAAAGGGAGCCCCATGCTTGATCACGTCATCAAGGGCGCGACCGTCGTCGACGGGACCGGCTCGCCCGCGTTCGTCGCCGACGTCGGCATCCGTGACGGCCGGATCGCCGTCATCGGCGCTGTCACCGAGGAGTCCCGTACCGTCGAGGACGCGGCCGGGCTCGTCCTCGCGCCCGGGTTCGTCGATCCGCACACGCACTACGACGCCCAGCTCTTCTGGGACCCGTATGCGACGCCTTCGTTGAATCACGGGGTGACCACGGTCGCCGCCGGGAACTGCGGGTTCACCCTCGCGCCCCTGAACCCGGGACGGCCCGCCGACGCCGACTACACCCGCCGCATGATGTCCAAGGTCGAGGGCATGTCGCTGGTCGCCCTGGAGGAGGGGGCGCCCTGGAGCTGGAACGGGTTCGGGGAGTACCTGGACGCCCTTGAGGGGCGGATCGCCGTCAACGCCGGGTTCATGGTGGGGCACTGTGCGCTGCGCCGGTACGTGATGGGTCCCGACGCGGTCGGCGGGCAGCCCAGTGAGGAGCAACTCGCCGAGATCGTACGGCTGTTGCACGAGGCCATGGACGCGGGCGCCTGGGGCTTCTCCACCACCCAGTCCAGCACCCACTCCGACGGGGACGGGCAGCCGGTGGCTTCGCGGCACGCGCTCCCCGCCGAGCTGCTGGCCCTCTCGAAGGCCGTCGGGGAGCACGAGGGGACGCAGATCGAGGCGATCGTCGCCGGGTGCCTCGACCAGTTCAGCGACGCCGAGATCGAACTGTTCGCCGAGATGAGCGCGGTGGCCGGACGGCCCCTGAACTGGAACGTCCTGACCGTAGACGCCGCCGTGCCCGAGCGGGTGCCCCGGCAGCTCCAGGCCAGCGAGCGGGCCCGGAAGGCGGGCGGCAGGGTGGTCGCGCTGACCATGCCGATCCTCACGCCCATGAACATGTCGCTCGGCACCTTCTGCGCGCTGAACCTCATCCCCGGGTGGGGGCCGGTCCTCGGGCTGCCGGTCCCGGAGCGGATCGAGAAGCTGCGCGATCCCGGGGTGCGCGCGGAGCTGCTGGAGCGCGCCCACTCCAAGGAGGCCGGTGTCTTCCGGCGGCTGGCGAACTTCGGGCGGTACGTCATCGGGGACACGTACAGCGAGGCGAACGCCGGGCTGTCGGGCCGGGTGGTACGTGACATAGCACAGGAGCGAGGCCAGGACCCCTTCCACACCCTGGTCGAGATCTGCGCCGCCGACGACCTCCGTACCGTCCTGTGGCCCATGCCCACCGACAACGACCCCGCATCCTGGGCGCTGCGCGCCGAGACCTGGCAGCACGAGGACGTGATGCTCGGCGGGTCGGACGCGGGGGCGCATCTGGACCGTATGTGCGGGGCGCCGTACACCACCCGCTTCATCGGTGACTGTCTGCGCGGCCGGAAGCTGCTCGGCCTGGAGCAGGCCGTGAAGATGCTGACCGACGATCCCGCCCGGCTCTTCGGGCTGCGGGAGCGGGGGCGGATCGCGGAGGGCTGGCATGCGGACCTCGTGCTCTTCGACCCGGAGCGGATCGCCGCCGGCCAGGCCACCCTGGTGCACGACCTGCCGGGAGACAGTCCGCGCCTGGACTCGAAGGCGATCGGGGTGCGGGCGGTCTGGGTCAACGGCGTCGAGGCCATCCGGGACGACGTGGTGAGCGGGGCCGTACCGGGGAAGGTGCTGCGGTCCGGGCGGGACACCAGGACGGTGAGCACCCGGTGAGCGAGGCGGCGGACGGGCAGCGGCTGTTCGTCGGGGGCCGGTGGGTGGACCCCGACGACGGGCACTACGAGGTCGTCGACCCGGCGACCGAGGAGACCGTGGGCTGGGCGCCGGAGGCCTCCCGGGAGCAGGTTCTGGCCGCCTGTGCGGCCGCCCGGGATGCCTTCGGGGCCTGGTCGCGGACGCCGGCGTGGGAGCGGGCGGCGGTGCTCGGCAGGGCCGCCAACATCATCCGCGGGCGGCTGGGCGAGTACGCGGAACTCGCCCGCGCCGAGACGGGCGCGACCACCGGTACCGCCCGGGCGATGCAGGTGGGGGTGGCCGCGGCCCGGTTCCGGCGGTACGCGACCGTCGAACCGGCCGAGTGGGCGATCCCGCCGCAGATCAACGAGGCCGGGCCGATGGGGAAGGCCTGTGTCATGGGCGCGCTGGCCGTGCGCCAGCCGGTCGGGGTGGTCAGCTGCATCACCTCGTACAACAACCCCTGGGCCAACCCGGCCGGCAAGGTCGCGCCGGCGCTGGCGATGGGCAACACGGTGGTCGTGAAGCCCGCCCCGCAGGACCCCCTCTCCGTCTATCGGATGGCGGAGGCGCTGGAGGCGGCCGGGGCGCCGCCGGGCGTGGTGAACGTCGTCTCCGGTCGCTCCACTGGCATCGGCGAGGCAGCCGTGGCCTCCCCCGACGTCGACATGGTGAGCTTCACCGGCTCCACGGCCGTCGGGCAGCGCATCGCCGAGGTGTGCGGGCGGGACATGAAACGCCAGTTGATGGAGCTGGGCGGTAAGGGCGCGGCGGTCGTCTTCGAGGACGCGGACGTCGGTTCGGCGGTGGCCGGGATCGGGACGACCTTCTCCTTCTACAGCGGGCAGATCTGTACGGCGCCCACCCGGGTGCTGGTGCAGCGCGGGCTGTACGACCGGCTGGTGGACGGACTGGCCGCGTATGCGGGCCGGTTGAAGGTGGGCGACCCGGCCGCGCCGGACACGGTGGTCGGGCCGCTGATCACCGCCGAGCACCGGGCGCGCGTCGAGTCGTACGTCGAACTCGGCAGGAAGGAGGGCGCGACGGTGGTGGTCGGCGGCGAACGCCCGCCGCTGGACCGGGGGTTCTACGTCCCTCCGACCCTCCTCGCCGACTGCACGAACGACATGCGGGTGGCCCGCGAGGAGATCTTCGGCCCGGTCGTCTCCGTCGTCCCCTTCGACGACGAGGAGGAGGGCATCGCCCTCGCCAACGACTCCGACTACGGCCTCATCGACTACGTCTGGTCGGGCGATGTGGCCCGCGCCTTCCGGGTGGCGCGGCGGCTGCGGGCGGGCGGCGTCGGGATCAACACCGTAGGCCGGAACATGGAGGCGCCGTTCGGGGGCTTCAAGAGGAGCGGGGTCGGCCGGGACGTGGGGTCCTACGCCCTGCACGCCTACAGCGAGGTGCAGGCGATCGTCTGGCCGGGGTGAGGTGTCAACGAGGGCTGCTCGCTTGCCCTTTGGGGATCCGGGAGGCGTCCCGTGCGGGCAGGGATCGGGTAATCGGCTCCGGAGGCGGTGGCGGATCCGTAGCGTCCGGACCTGACAAGGGGGACGGCCGGTTTCCGGATCGTCGATGTCCGGCCGCTCCCTTCCCAGAACACGCACGGAATCCTTGGAGACCACTCCATGAAGCACGCCAAGAGAATCGCTCTGACCACCACGGCCGTCGCCGTCGCGGCCGCCGCCACCCTGCTCGGCACGACGGCTGTCCAGGCCGCGTCCGCGAAGCCCGCCGCCCTCCCGGCCGTCCACGCCCCCGCCGCGCTCGCCGTGCCCGACGGCAACAAGCTGACCGGCGTCTACTCCGCGCACGGCGTGCAGACCTACACCTGCACCGACGGCGCCTGGAAGCTCCTGGAGCCCGCCGCCACCCTCTCCGACAAGCGGGACCGCGCCCACCGCCCGGTCGCCCTGCACTCCCGTGGCCCGGTCTGGGTCTCCACGGTCGACGGCAGCGCCGTCAACGCCACGGCGGCCGTCACCTCCCCCAAGGAGGGCACCATCCCCGAGCTGCTCCTGAAGGCCACGGCCACCCGCGGCGCCGGGACGTTCGAGGGCGTCACCTACGTCCAGCGCCTGGACACGGAGGGCGGCGTGGCCCCGGCGGCGGCGTGCACGGGCACGGACCAGATCTCGGTGCCGTACTCGGCGACGTACGCGTTCTACAAGGCGACCGCGTAAGTCCTAGTCGCTGAGATCGACCCGGATCGTCAGCAGCTGCGTCCCCAGTGCCTTCACGGCCATGCTGTTGCCCTTGGGCAGGGTGCGCAGCCGGGCGACCGGGTCGTCGTCGGGCAGCAGGTGGGCGGTGCCGTGGTGCCACCGCCCGCCGAGCCGCACCCGCACCCGCGGGTCGGCCTGGATGTTCCGCACGTACTGGGACTTCGTCCCGAACTCCGACACCAGCCAGAAACTCTCCCCGACCCGCCTGCCGCCCAGCGGGGTGCGCCGGGGCTCCCCGGAGACCCGCCCCGTGGTCTCCAGCAGGGTCTGGAAGGGGAGCAGCCGGGTCAAGGGGTTGGCGACGTGCCGCTGGAAGGCGGTGGTGGCACGGAATCTGCGATCGGACATGGTTCCTCGGCTCTCTCTTCTGCCGTACTTCGGCGCCGGTGTCCCCTTCAATGTCTCTTACCCTTCCCCCGACAAGAGACGGTGGGCCCGTGCGGATTGTGACCCGGAACCTGTGGTGGCGCTTCGGGCCCTGGGCCGAGCGGCAGCCGGTCGTCTCCGCGTGGCCGTATGGGACACCGTCCGGGGAGCCCCAACAGTGCGATGATCGGCCAGTGGGCATAGCCATGAACACAACGCTTTTCATCACCGCCTTCTTCTGCATCGGCGCGGGCATCACCGTCGCCACGACGTCCTGGACGTTTCCCTGGTTGGCGGGCAAGGTGTACCGGCCTCGGCTGTGGGGTGCCGGGTACGCCCTGTTCGGCGTCGTCGTCCTCTACCACGCCGTAGTCGAACTGGTGCATGCCAACCCGACGGTGGACCTGGTGATGACGGTCGTGACGACGGTGACGGCCCTTGCCGGCCTGGGGATGATGTGGTCCGCTCAGCGGGTCGGTCACGGGACGCGGGCGCCCCGTACCGGGCCCGGCGCCACCGACTAGCGGGGCTCGCCCTGCCTGTCGAGGACGGCCAGCTCTTCCTCGGTCAGTCGCAGGGCGCCCGCGGCGATGTTCTCCGCGAGGTGTGCCGGGTTCGCGGTGCCGGGAATGGCCAGCACGTGCGGACCTCGGTGGAGGGTCCAGGCGAGCCGTACCTGGGCCGGCGTGGCGTTGTGGGCGCGGGCCACGGAGTGGACGCCTGCGTCGTGCTCCTGGTCTGCGGCTGCCTCGCGCCGCAGGCCGGAGACCGCGAAGAACGGGACGAAGGCGATGCCCTGGTCCCGGCACAGGTCCACCATCCCGGTCTCGTCGGCGCGGCGCCAGTCCAGGCCGTAGGAGTTCTGTACGCAGACCACGGGCGCGATCTTCTGGGCCTCGGCCACGTGCTCGGGCAGGACAGCGGAGAGCCCGAGGTGCCGGATCAGACCGGCCTCGCGCAGCTCGGCGAGGGCGCCGAAGTGCTCGGCGACCGAGGCCGTGCGGGGGCCGCCGGCGCGCAGGTTCACCACGTCCAGGTGGTCCCTGCCGAGCTGCCGCAGGTTCTCCTCGACCTGGCCACGCAACTGGTCGGGGCGGACCGCGTAGAGCCACTCCCCGGAGGGATCGCGCCCCGGGCCCACCTTGGTCACCACGACCACGTCGCCGGACCAGGACGAGAGGGCGCGGTTGATGAGCTCGTTCGCGGACCGCAGCGGCGAGAAGTAGAAGGCGGCCGTGTCGACGTGGTTCACCCCCTGCTCGAACGCGCTGTGCAGCAGGCCGACGGCCACATCGCGGTCGATCGGCGCGCCGTCGGAGTTCCCCATCATCCCGTTGCCCGTCAGCCGCATCGCGCCGTAGCCGATGCGGTTGACCTCCAGATCCCCGAGCATCCAGGTCCCTGCTGCCGCCGCTGCGCTCACCGTGCTCCTTCGCCTGTCGGTTGGTCAGGTCCTGGAGTATGGGCCGGTCGCGGCCTGCTGCGACAGGTCGAACGGTGGGGCGGAACGTCACACTTCTATCGGGAACCAACCTTCAGCGCACGGCCGTTGGAACTGTCGAGAGCGCGACGCGCAGGGGGCCACGACCTACCTGTCCGTGGGACCGGCCGGGAAGCTCGGCTGACGCATCACCGCTCCGCCCGCCCCAGGAAGATCGGGTTCGTCAGCGCCGCCAGGGCGCCGGGGACGGGGCCCGCTGCCGTCTCGTGGCGGATCTCCGCGCGGACGTACGCCGCGTACGACGGGGTCGTCTGCCACTCCACCGTGCCCGAGCCGGCCACCGGCAGTGGGTCGCTGGTGAGGAGGACGCCCTGGTCGGTGACGAAGCGGACCGTGCAGCGGGGGACGCCGGAGGCCTCCAGGCGGACGGTCACCGGGGTGTCGGGGGCGACGGCGAGGCGTTCGCCGATGCCCGCCCGTTCGCCGCGGCCGCCCGTCGCCGTGAAGGCCAGCGTCACGTTCTTCGACTCGGCGATGTAGGAGCGGCCCGCGCGCAGGCCCTCCTGGATGGCCTCGCGGGACAGGTCGTCGGCGAGGACGACCGTCTGGGGTGAGCCGACGGCGTCCGGGTCGCGGTGCGCGTCGCTGTTGCCCATGCCCGGGAGCCACTGCCGGTTGTCGCGCACCGAGGCGACCAGGGTGGCGTCCCAGGCGGAGAGGGCCACCTCGTCGTCGGGGGTGTAGGGGCCGTTCCACACCTCGACCGCGTCCGCCTCCCCGAAGCCGAACTTCCAGGCGCAGCCGACGCACGTGGCGTGCGGATGGGCCGGTACGACCAGACCGCCGGCCTTGTGGATCTGGTGGGCGAAGTGACCGAAGCGGTTGTCGCGGGCCCGGTAGCGCCAGTCGACGAAGGTCCCGGGCTCCGTGCCGAGGGCGACGACATGGCCGTTGCGGGTGGTGACCTCCTCGCCGAGCATGATCAGCAGGTCGTCGCCGGCCTGGTCCGCCCAGTGCGGGTGCGAGGAGTGGGTGTTGTGGTCGGAGGAGTTGATGAAGTCCAGGCCGGCGGCGCGGGCGAGGGCCGCGATCTCGGCCGGGGTGCGGCGGCCGTCGGAGTACCAGGAGTGCAGGTGGCAGTCGCCGCGGTACCAGTCGCGACCGCGGCCCTTGGCCCGGGAGGGCGGGTAGACCGGGCGGACGGGGGTGCCGGGTTCGCCGTAGGTGAGGGTGATCGTGAGCTCGTACGACAGGCCCTGCGGGGCCACCGTGTACGGGCCGAGGGCGATGTGCCAGGTGCCGGCGCCGACCGGGCCGGGGATGTAGCCGGGGGTCGCGTCGTCGGCGCGGACGAAGAACTCCGTGCGGGCGCCGCCCGACCAGCCCCGGAAGCCCTTGCCGCCCAGCTCGGTGCCGTGCTGGTCGAAGATGCCGATGTCGAGCGCGTTGCCCGTGGTGCCGGCCGGGACGCTCGGCCTGTCGTAGGTGTAGGAGACCTTGATCTCCCGTACGCCGGTGGGCACTTCGACCGGTACGTACACGAAGTCCGGGGAGCCGGGCGGCAGGGTGCCGCGTACCGTCGCCGTCTCCTGAGTCCCCTGGTCCTGACCGTCCGCCGCTGCGAAGCTCACGGGTCCCAACGTAAGGGCTGCCGCGGCGCCCGTCACGAACAGCGCGCGTCTGCCGATGCCGTGCGTGTCCTCACACATACCGCTCACTCTCCCCACTCGACGTGAACTCCCCCGGAACCCGGAAGGACAGGGAATCCACAGGCGTCCGTATGTCATGTGCATAGCCGTGTGAAAGGCGCGACATGTGATGCCGACCAGTCGGTATGGACAGATCGAGCCACCCCCGGTACAGATGGGGCATGCGCATAGCCGTCACGATCTTCCTCACCGACGAGACCATCGCCCCCGTCCGGCTCGCCCGTGAGCTGGAGGCACGAGGGTTCGCCGGGCTGTACCTGCCCGAGCACACGCACATTCCGGTCGAGCGGACCACCCCGTACCCGGCGGGCGGCGACCTGCCCCGCGAGTACGGCCGTACCCTCGACCCCTTCGTCGCCCTCGGCCAGGCCGCCGCCGTCACCGAGGGCCTCGGCCTCGGCACCGGCATCACCCTGGTCGCCCAGCACGACCCGATCGACCTGGCCAAGCAGATCGCCACCCTCGACCACCTGTCCGGCGGTCGCTTCACCCTCGGTGTCGGCTTCGGCTGGAACGTCGAGGAGGCCGCGGACCACGGAGTGCGGTGGCGCGACCGGCGGGAGCTCGGCCGGGACCGGATGGCGTTGATGCGGGCGCTGTGGGCGGAGGAACCGACCGCCTACGAGGGGGAGTTCGGGAGCGTACGGGCGTCGTCCGCGTATCCCAAGCCCGTCCAGAAGCCGCGCGGGCCGGTCGCCGGTCCCCGCACGCTGATCGGCGGGGCCGCCGGGCCGAAGCTGTTCGCGCACATCGCGGAGTACGCCGACGGGTGGCTGCCGATCGGGGGACGCGGGCTGACCGAGTCGCTGCCGGTGCTCCGCTCGGTGTGGGCGGACGCCGGGCGCGACCCGGCGGCGCTTCAGGTGGTGCCGTACGCCGTCTTCCCGAGCGCCGGCAAGCTCGCGCACTACGCCGAGCTGGGCATCGAGGAGGTCGTGGTGCAGTTGCCTCCGGCGGGGGAGGCGGAGGTGTTGGGGGTGCTCGACGCGTACGGGGAGTACCTGTGAGGGCGGTTGCGCCGCGTTGCCGGGTGCGGGCGCGTCGTGGCTGGTCGCGCAGTTCCCCGCGCCCCTAAAAGCAAAAGAAGGGGCGCTGCAGTGCGCCCCTTCAGGGGCGCGGGGAACTGCGCGAGCAACCACTCCCCACCCGCACCCGGCAATGCACCAGCAGCCCCCGAGGCCACCCCCGCCCCGGCTGAACCGGCGGAGTCCCTCCGTATGCTCAAAGAATGACGACTTCCGCGACCTCCGGAACCGGCCCCACCGAGAACTCCATGCGTCGCGCCCTCAAACGCGCCCGGGACGGCGTCGCCCTCGACGTCTCCGAGGCCGCCGTCCTGCTCCAGGCGCGCGGCGAGGCCCTGGACGACCTTGCCGCGTCCGCCGCCCGGGTCCGTGACGCCGGTCTGGAAGAGGCCGGCCGGCCCGGTGTCATCACGTACTCGAAGAGCGTCTTCATCCCCCTCACCCGCCTGTGCCGCGACAAGTGCCACTACTGCACGTTCGTCACCGTCCCCGGAAAGCTCCGCCGGGCCGGGCACGGGATGTTCATGTCCCCGGACGAGGTCCTCGACGTCGCCCGCAAGGGTGCGGCCCTCGGCTGCAAGGAAGCCCTGATCACCCTCGGCGACAAGCCCGAGGACCGCTGGCCGGAGGCGCGCGAGTGGCTCGACGCGCACGGTTACGACGACACGATCGCCTATGTCCGGGCCATCTCCGTCCGGATTCTGGAGGAGACCGGCCTGCTGCCGCATCTCAACCCCGGTGTGATGTCCTGGACCGACTTCCAGCGGCTCAAGCCGGTCGCCCCGTCGATGGGCATGATGCTGGAGACGACCGCCACCCGGCTGTGGTCGGAGCCCGGCGGCCCGCACCACGGCTCCCCGGACAAGGAACCCGCCGTCCGGCTGCGGGTCCTTGAGGACGCCGGCCGCTCCTCCGTGCCGTTCACTTCGGGGATCCTGATCGGCATCGGTGAGACGTACGAGGAACGCGCCGAGTCCCTCTTCGCGCTGCGGCGCGTGGCCCGGTCGTACCACGGCGTCCAGGAACTGATCATCCAGAACTTCCGCGCCAAGCCGGACACGGCGATGCGCGGCATGCCGGACGCCGAACTGGACGAGCTGGTGGCGGCCGTCGCGGTGGCGCGGCTGGTGATGGGACCGGCGGGCAACATCCAGGCGCCGCCCAACCTGGTCGACAGCGAGTACGAGCGGCTGATCGGCGCCGGTATCGACGACTGGGGCGGGGTGTCCCCGCTCACCATCGACCACGTCAACCCCGAGCGCCCCTGGCCGCAGATCGAGGAGCTGGCGCGGAAGTCGGCCGCGGCAGGCTTCGAACTGCGGGAACGTCTCTGCGTGTACCCGGAGTTCGTCCGTCGCGGCGAGCCCTGGCTGGACCCGCGGCTGCGCCCGCACGTGGCCGCGCTGGCGGATCCGGAGACGGGCCTCGCGGTGCCTGACGCGGTGGTCGAGGGGCATCCCTGGCAGGAGCCGGAGGAGGTCTTCGTCGCCTCCGGCCGCACGGATCTGCATGTCTCCATCGACGTCGAGGGCCGTACGACCGACCGGCGTGACGACTTCGACGAGGTGTACGGCGACTGGGGCGCGCTGCGGGAGGCGGCCGCCCCCGGGATGGCGCCGGAGCGGATCGACACGGACGTGCGCGCGGCCCTGGCGACCGCGGCCGACGACCCGACGAAGCTGACGGACGCCGAGGCCCTCGCCCTGTTCCACGCGGACGGCCCGGCGCTGGACGCGCTGACCAGGATCGCCGACGACGTACGGAAGTCCGCGGTCGGCGACGACGTCACCTACATCGTCACCCGCAACATCAACTTCACCAACGTCTGCTACACCGGCTGCCGCTTCTGCGCCTTCGCGCAACGACGCACGGACGCGGACGCCTACACCCTCTCCCTGGACCAGGTCGCCGACCGGGCCCAGCAGGCGTGGGAGGTCGGCGCGGTCGAGGTCTGCATGCAGGGCGGCATCCATCCCGACCTGCCCGGCACCGCGTACTTCGACATCGCGAAGGCGGTCAAGGAGCGCGTCCCCGGCATGCACGTGCACGCCTTCTCCCCGATGGAGGTGGTGAACGGCGCGACCCGCACCGGCATGTCGATCCGGGAGTGGCTCACGGCGGCGAAGGAAGCGGGCCTGGACACCGTCCCCGGGACGGCCGCCGAGATCCTGGACGACGAGGTGCGGTGGGTGCTGACGAAGGGCAAGCTGCCCGCCGCCACCTGGATCGAGGTGATCACCACCGCGCACGAGGTGGGCATCCGCTCCTCCTCCACCATGATGTACGGCCATGTCGACCAGCCCCGCCACTGGCTGGGCCACCTCCGCACGCTGGCCGGCATCCAGCAGCGCACGGGCGGCTTCACGGAGTTCGTGACGCTGCCCTTCATCCACACCAACGCGCCCGTCTACCTGGCGGGCATCTCGCGTCCGGGCCCGACGATGCGCGACAACCGGGCGGTGACGGCGATGGCCCGTCTCCTCCTGCACCCCTACATCCCGAACATCCAGACAAGCTGGGTGAAACTGGGCGCGGAGGGTGCTGCGGAGATGCTCCGCTCGGGCGCCAACGACCTCGGCGGCACCCTGATGGAGGAGACGATCTCGCGGATGGCGGGCTCGTCGTACGGCTCGTACAAGTCGGTCCGGGACCTGATCGCCGTGGCGGAGGCGGCGGGGCGTCCGGCGAAGCCCCGTACGACGCTGTACGGCGAGGTGCCGGAGGAACGGCAGCGGGCGGCGGAGGCCTCCGACGGGCACCTGCCGGAGCTGCTGCCGGTGCTGGACTGAGCCGTCGGGCGGGCGGGCAGCGCACAGTACGATGATCCGACCCCTGTGCGAACAGTCGGGGGGCCTCATAACGGAGGAGATGCGTACCCGTGGCTGCCCGACTGCTGCCCTCCTGGGTCTGGGTCTCCGGCCTGACGGCCGGGGCGACGGTCGCCGTCGTCTTCGTCGCCCTCCAGGCCGACAAGGGGCCGCACCCCACGGCCGCGGCGGTCCGCCCGTCGGCGAGCGCGTCGGCGGGCGCCCACGCCTCCGCGTCACCGGCCCCGACGAAGGCCCCCGCGGTACCGGCGGCCTCCGGCACCGGCCGCCGGATCGTCTACTCGCTGGGCGCCAAGCGGGTGTGGACGGTCGACGCGAGCGACAAGGCGACCCGCACGTTCACGGTGTGGCCGGGGACGGTCAGTCCCGACCCCGGCACGTACACGATCTCCAAGACCCTGGCGTCCACGACGGGCTCGGACGGCGTCCAGATCGAGCACATCCTCTACTTCGCCGCGAAGTCGGGGCTGTCGATCGCCTTCTCCAACGCGGTCGACGGCTCCTCCCCGGCGCCCGCCGCCGGCAAGCAGACCAGCGGCATCCGGATGCCGAAGGCGGACGGCACGGCACTGTGGACGTTCGGCACGGAGCCGGACACCAAGGTGACGGTGGTCAAGTAGCCGTCAGGAGATGGCGCGGAGTCTCGGTGGCCTGCGGAGCCGCTCGACGGCCCCGGCCGTCTCCTCGTCGGCGGGCAGCAGGACGACCAGCTGCTGGGCGTCCTCGGTGATGTCGAGCGTCTCGCGCCGCAGGCGCAGTTCGGTGCCCGAAGGGTGCCGCAGCCGCAGGACCCCGCGGGCCGGGACCACGTGCCGGTTCATCCGGCGGGTGAAGTCGGCCCCGGCGACCGGCGCCAGCTCCGCCGTGAACCACTCGCTGTTCTCGACGGAGGGCCCGAGCCACAGGTCGAAGGCCTGCTCGTCGGCGACGGCGTCCCAGTCGGTGAAGAGGTCCCGGGCGCGGGGGTCGGTGAACACGTACCGGGTGAGATTGGGGATCTCGGCGTCCAGGAGCCCGGTCCCGCCCATCACCGCCTCGTACGACCCCGTAAGGGCGAGGATGTCGCCGAGCCGGTTGGTGACGAGGGCGAGGCCGGGTTCGAGGAGGCGGAGGGTCTCCAGGACGGCCGGCCGCACCTCGCGCCGCGGCGGCGCCGGCTGCGGGTGGGCGACGCACTCACCGCCGGTGATCTTCGCGAGGTAGCGGAGGTGGGCGCGTTCGGCGGGACCGAGGCCGAGGGCGTCGGCGAGGGCGTTGACGACGGCCACCGACGGATTGCGGTCCCGGCCCTGCTCGATGCGTGTCAGGTACTCGACGCTGATACCGGCCCGGTCGGCGAGGTCGAGCCGCCGCAGTCCCGGCGAACGCCGGCGGCGGCGCTCGGGCAGCCCGAGCACGGTCGGCTGGATGCTGTCGCGCTTCGCCCGGACGAAGTCCCCCAGCGGTGTCCCCATACGGTCGAGGATAGGCGGACCGGGGTTCCCGCAGCGTGGCCTTGCGGGGGCCAGCCTGCGCACGGTCTGGCCGGTCCGCCGGCGCGGCCGCAGGGTGATGACCATGAACAGCGACACGCACAAGCTGGTGATCCTGGTGGGAAGCGTCCGGGAGGGCCGATTCGGCCCGGTGGTGGCGCGATGGGTGGCCGAACAGGCAGCCGCGTACGACGGCTTCGAGGTGGAGGTCGTGGATCTGGCGGCGTACGACATCCCGTTGACGCTGCCGGCGGAGTCACCGAAACACGCGGGCGACGCCTATCCCCGCCCGTCCGGGATGAGCGGACTGACGGCGGCCCTGGCGGCGGCGGACGCGTTCGTCATCGTCACCCCCGAGTACAACCACAGCTACCCGGCATCGCTGAAGGCGGCCATCGACTGGCACTTCACCCAGTGGGCGGCGAAGCCGGTGGCGTTCGTCAGCTACGGCGGCGCGGCCGGCGGCCGCCATGCGGTGCTGCACCTGGAGAACGTACTCACCGAACTGCACGCGGTGACCCTCCGGGACGGCCTGGCCTTCCCGAACTACTTCACCGCGTGGCAGGACGGCCGCCCCCTCGACCCCCAGGTCGCCGGGTACGCCAAGGCCCTCCTCGACCAGCTGGCCTGGTGGACGGCCGTCCTTCGCGCCGGCCGCGAGGCGGCTCCCTATCCCTCCTGATCAGCCCTCCTGATCCGACGGGCTGAGCTGGACGACGATCAGGGCGAGGCCGGTGAGGACCAGCACCCGGGTCGCGGCGTCCAGCCCGTTCCAGGTCTTGGACTGCCACATGGAGAACCACTCACCGCCGATCCCGATGAACCCGGCGCCGAAGAGCAGCACGAGCATCAGCAGACCGTAGGTGGAGACGCGCCGCGCGCGAACGTTGTCACGGCGGACCCAGAGCCAGGTCCCGGCGATCAGCACGAGCGCGGCCACCGTCTCCCACACGATGATGGCGACGTAGGCGGCGTTCTCAAGCCCCTTGTCCGTTATGGCCCGCCACATCAGGTCGTCGTCCTTGAACGTCGTGTCCATGGCCAGAACATGCTGGACGAAGGCCTGGTTGGTACCGAAGTCGGTGATGTTCCCGAAGGCGACGAGGGCGATGTAGAGGGCGACGCTGCCGGTGAGAACGGCAGCGGCGAGTGAGAGGGCACGGGGCCCGTGGGAGGTGGACATGCCACCGTCCTTCCCGCTCCCCGCCGTTCACACCCTTCTGTTCAACTCGTCGGCGGTCAGTTGGGGCAGCCGGGAATCGCCGGCGAGCTGGTCACGCAGTTGTTGGGAGTGTTGTTGACGACCTGGCTCAACGCAACGAGGTTCACCGTCCCGCCGGTGTTGTAGATGCCGCCGGCGTTGTCGGTGGCGGAGTTGGAGCTCACACGGGAGTTCAGCAGCGTCGCCACGGCGCCCGCGAACCGGTTGTAGATGCCGCCGCCACGGGTGCCCGCTCCGGTCGCGTGGTTGTCGCTGACCGGACTGAGGTTCAGGGCCAGCGGACTCCTTTCGTTGTAGATGCCGGCGCCGGCGAGGTCGCCGGCGGCGGCGCCGGTGGCGGTGTTGCCGGTGACCTGGCTGTTGTTGAGGGTCGTGTTCGCGGCAACGGCAATGCCCCCGCCGACGACGCCGGTGTTGTTCGTGATGCGCGTGGCGTTGAAGGCCGTCGTATTGAAGAGGGAGACGACGCCGCCGCCGAAGGTGCTGGTCGCGGTGTTGCCGGTGACCGTGCCGCCGTTGAACACGAGGCTGCCGCGGTCGGCCTCCAGGCCGCCGCCCCGAGGCGCCGTGTTGCTGCTGAGGCTGCTGTTGTTGACCTTGACGGTGCCGCTGTTGGAGAAGATGCCGCCGCCCTCGAAGTCGGCGGCGTTGTTGGTGACCGTCGCGGCGTTGAGCGTGAGCGCGGAGCCGGCACCGTTGACCAGGACGGCGCCACCGACACCGACAAAGAAACCGGGTGCATGGCCGTTGCTCAGGGTGAGGGAGTTGAGGGTGAGGTTCCCCGGGGCGTCGACCTCGAAGATACGGAAGAGCGCCGCCGACGACCGGGTGATGGTGTCATTGAAGCCGGTGACCGTCACCGTGCTGGTGATGACCGGTAGTCCGTTGCTGTCGTTGTCCGCGCCGGTGAGGGTGTAGGTGCAGCCCGGAAAGAGGTTGACCGTACCGCCGGTTGGGTTGACTGTGTTGATCGCCGCGATCAGGTCACTTGCCGAGCAGGTCAGAACGTTGACCGTCGCCCGTTTCGTGGCAGTGGACGATCCGTCGGGACGTGCGGCACGGTGCAGCGGCAGCGAGGGCGTGCGGGTGTCGACCAGCCGTGGCGCCGAGGGGGGCGGGGTCGGGCTGGGCGTCGGCCTGAGGTACGGCCAGGGCCACCAGGCCGGCAGCAAGAGTCGTTGTGCCTGCTATGCCGAGAGTGCCGAAGCGCATGGGGATTTCCCTTCGGGGTCGCGAATGGAATGGACCGGCCCGGTGCGCGCACCAGGCCAGGGGCAAGCGCCTTTGAGCCGTCAGCGGTCAACAAATGCGCGCGACGCACGAACAGCTCGCGCGGCAGTTGGTGAAGGCGCTCGCTCCCTGAGTGTGTGAGGACGGCTTGTGCCGCCCCGAGGGAGGGGTGCGGCCAGGGACGGCGGTAAGCCCTCAACAAGGATGGCTCTGTGTAATGTGCCGCGCGCACTGAGTGGCCAACCGGGTGAAGGGTATGACGGCGCCAACGTGCCTGACCTCGGTGCGCGATCGGCCGTACTGCGTCGAGCCGGCGTTTCACGGGAACGCGGCCACCACCCGATGTCGGTCGGCTGCGGTTCCACGGAGCCGCACGCGGTGACGGTCCGGGACGGCCCGGCGGCCTTCCCGGACACTTCGACGGCCGTCCTCCGCGCGGGCCGCGAGGCGGCTCCCTGTCCGTCCTGATCAGCTCTCCTGGTCCGAGGGGCTGAGCCGGACGACGATCAGGGCGAGGCCGGTGAGCACGGCAGCGGCGAGCGGAAGAGCACGAGGTGCCTGGGAGGTGGATACGCCACCGTCCTTCCCCACCCCGGCCAACCACGGCCCCCTGTCCGACAGTTGGCGGGCGGTCCGACGTCGTGGCGCGGCGGCGAACCGCTCGCACGCGGTTACCTTTGTCGAAGTTTCATGCGAAGGAGTTCTCATGGACACGGCAGACGCCGCCCGATGTACAAGCGCCGGGGGAGCGGAAGGTCCCGACGGCTTCGCGGAGTTGCGGACGCGCGAGTTCGGCTACCTCGACGAGGGCGGACACACCTACCTCGACCACACCGGCGCCGGACTTCCCCCGCGCTCCCTCGTGATGGGCAGCGCCCGGCGGATCACCGGCGGACTGTTCGGCAACCCGCACTCCGAGAGCCCGGCCTCCCGCGCCTCCGGACTCCTGCTGGCCGAGGCCCGGCAGGCGGTGCTCCGCCACTTCAACGCGGACCCCGACGAGTACGCCGTGATCTTCACCCCCAACGCCACCGGCGCCCTGCGCCTGGTCGGTGAGGCGTACCCCTTCACCCGCGACAGCAGACTCGTGATGTCGCTCGACAACCACAACTCGGTCAACGGCCTGAGGGAGTACGCGCGGGCACGGGGAGCCGCGACCGTGTACGTACCGGGCCTGCACATCGACGAGCGGCGCCTGCTCGCCGCCCTGTCCCCACCCGGCCCGCGCCGGGCCGCCGGCGGCCTGCTCGCCTACCCGGCGCAGAGCAACTTCACCGGCGTCCAGCACTCACTGGACTGGATCACCGCCGCCCGGGAGCACGGCTACGACGTACTGCTCGACGCGGCGGCCTTCGCCCCGACCAACGTCCTGGACCTGAGCCGCCACCGTCCGGACTTCACCGCCGTCAGCTGGTACAAGGTCTTCGGACACCCCACCGGCATCGGCAGTCTGATCGCCCGCCGCGCGGCCCTCGCCAAGCTGCGCCGCCCCTGGTTCTCGGGCGGCACCATCTACGCCGTCAGCGCCCAGGCCCAGTGGCACGTCCTCGCCGCCGACGAGGCCGCCTTCGAGGACGGCACGGTCAACTTCCTGTCCCTGCCGGACGTGACCGCCGGACTCGCCTGGATCGACGGCATCGGCATGGACCGCATACACGCCCACGTCACCGCCCTCACCGCCCAACTGCTCAGCGGGTTGAGGGCATTGCGGCACAGCGACGGCTCCCCGCTGGTCCGGGTGTACGGCACCGAGCGCGCCGGCGCGGACCGCGGCGACGCGGACCGCGGCGGTACGGTCGCGCTGAACGTGCTTGGCGCGGACGGCCGGATCGTCGACGAACGCGTCGTCACGCGCGACAGCGCCGCGCACGGCATATCCCTGCGCACGGGCTGCTTCTGCAATCCGGGCGCCGGAGAAGAGGCGTTCGACCTGCCACTGACCCGGCTGCGCTCGGCGGCCGACACGCAAGTCGCCTCGCTGGACGAGTACTTGGAGCTGCTGGAGCTGCCGTCGGCGGGCGCCGTGCGGGTCTCCCTGGGCGTGTCGTCCCAGCCCGGGGACATCGGGACGTTTCTGACGTTCGTGACGGAGACCTACCGGGACCGGGTGCCGACGGCGGCCGGACTGGCCGCGCGGGAGAGCTGCTGAGCCCCTGTCGCCCTGCCGCTCACCCTGCGGCGGATCACCGTCCCGCCCGGCTCCTCGCCGCCCCGTCCCGGCACTTGCGCACCAGGATCACCCATGTCCAGGCCAGGAACACCAGCGCGAAGCCCGCCAGGACCCACCACCCGCGGCTCGCCGGATGCCCGAACGAATCCCCGTACGACGCCAGCAGCGGCGGACCGAGCGGCGAGCGGCCCTCCCGCCACAGCGACTCCAGCCCCACCCCGCTGCCCAGCGCCTCGAACGCCCAGCGGTTGGTCATCGCCCAGCTGATCGCCTTCCCGGCCACCGTCATCCGGGGCACCGGCACGAAGGCGCCCGAGAACAGCACCTGGGGGAAGCAGAGCAACGGCAGCATCAGCGTCGCCTGGCCCGGCTCCGACACCGCCGCCGACGCGAGCAGCCCCAGCGCCAGAGCGGCGGCCGAGGCCAGCACACTCGACGCGAACAGCGACCCGTACGTGTCCCAGCCCGCCGCGGGCAGCCGGTCCAGAGCACGCAGCACGACCAGCAACAACGCGTCCGCGACGGCGAGCACCGGCAGCATGGTGGTCAGCTTCGAGGCGACGTAGGGACCGATCCGCAGCCCCGCGAGCCACTCCCGGCGCAGCACCGGCAGCTCGGTGCAGATCTGGAGCAGGCCGTATGTCAGCCCGAAGAAGAACGCACCGAACGCGATCCAGAACATGATCATCGCCGAGGAGCCCGGGTCCGGTGCCGCCGGATCGAACGCACCGGCCCGGAACAGCACCGCGAACATCGCGACGATCATCACCGGCGAGCCCGCCAGGACGGCGACCGAGAGCCGGTTGTGCAGCAGCAGCGCGGTACCGCGCCGGGTCAGCAGCGCCCACTGCCCCAGGACACCGACACGCGGCGGCCGCGGCGACGGTGATGCGGCATCAGGATGCTCGACGTCCTCGGGTACGGTCCGCGCCACGCGCGCGCCGCCCGCCACCGCCTCGTACACCTCCTCCACGGTGCCGACCCCGAAGGCCTCGAACAGGGCGTGCGGCTCACCCGCGTACGAGACCTCGCCACCGGAGGAGAGGAACACGACCTGGTCGGTGCGGAGCAGATCGGCGAGGACATGTGTGGTCAGTACGACGGTGGTGCCGTCCTCGGCCAGCGTCCGCAGGGTGCGCAGCAGGGCCGCGCCGGTGACCGGGTCGAGCCCGGACGTCGGCTCGTCGAGGAAGAGCACCCTGGGACGGGTGAGCAACTCGACCGCGATACTGGCCCGTTTGCGTTCGCCCCCGCTCAGCGCGCGCACCGGAGTCTCCGCCCGCTCCGCCAGACCGAGCGTGTCCAGCACCCGGTCGACGGTTTCCAGCACGGTCCCGGCCGGCGTGCCCGGAGCCATCCGCAGACCCGCCGCGTACACCAGGGTGCGGCGCAGCGGCAGCTCGCGGTGGATGATGTCCTCCTGCGGAACGAACCCGAAGTCCGGCCCCGGCGGCCCGGGGTGCGCCCCGTCGTGCAGCACCTCGCCCTCGGTCGGCGCGCTCAGCCCCGCCAGCGTCTGCAGCAGCACGGTCTTGCCCGCACCGCTGCTCCCGGCGATCACGGTGAGCTGCCCCGGGAGGACGTCGATCGATATGCCGTTCAGTATCCGCCCTCCGCCACGGACGTCCCGGCTCACCCGACGCGCCCGCAGGCGCAGGCCGTTGACGGAGGGAGCGGAAGCCTCTACGGACGCGGGCGGGGGCGAGGGCGGGGGCGGGGGCGGTGTCGACATGGGGGCAGCATGTCAGGTGTGCCCCGGGCTCGACAGGCGCCCGTGGCCCGATGCCGGGGCCTCTGCCAGACTGCGGGCGGAGTGGCTACGGGGGTGCAGCTGATGGGGTCGACACGGCCGTCGATGCAGGAGCTGATCGGGCGGCGCCGGAGGGCCGGGTTCGTCGGACGGGTCGAGGAGCGGGCCGCGTTCCGGCGGAACCTGGAGCTGCCGCCCGAGGACGAGCGGCACCGCTTCCTCTTCCATGTGCACGGTGACGCGGGCGTCGGGAAGACCCGGCTGGTAAGGGAGTTGGAGCAGATCGCCCGGGAGGCCGGGGCGCTGACCGCGTATGTCGACGAGGGCGTGGCCGGCGTGCCCGAGGCGATGGCTGTGATGATCCGTCAGTTCGCGGTCCAGGGGCGGCGGTTCAAGGAACTGGAGCGGCTGCTGGCCGCGCACCGGGAGCGGCGGCACGAGGCGGAGGCCGCCCTGACGATGGGCGGACCGGAGGACCGGGAGGGGCCGTCGGCGGGAAGCCTGGCCGTGGCGCGGGCGGCCCAGGTGGGACTGGGGATGGTTCCGGTGGCGGGCGCCTTCGCCGCCGCCCTGGACGCGGATCGCCTCGCCGAAGGCGCCGACCGGCTCCGGGCCCGCTTCCGCAGCCAGGAGGACGCCCAACTGGTCCTGTCCCCCGAGCGTGTACTCACCCCCGTGCTGCTGACGGAACTGGCCGGGGCGGCCGACACCGCGCCCTGGATCGTCCTCCTCCTCGACACCTACGAGCGCACCGGCCCGTTCCTCGACCCCTGGCTGCACGACGTGATGACCACCGACCGCCATGGCGCCCTCCCCGCCAACGTCGTCGTGGTCACCTCCGGCCAGCACCCGTTCGACACGGCCCGCTGGGGCAGCTTCGCGGACTTCAGGACGGACCTGCCGCTCGGCCCGTTCACGGAGGCGGAGGCCCGGGGGCTGCTCGCGGACAAGGGGGTGCGGGACGAACCGGTGGTCGCCGAGGTACTGCGGCTGACGGGCGGGCTTCCGGTGCTCGTCTCCACCCTGGCCGAGTCCGGGCCCGTCGGCCCCGGGGAAGTGGGGGATCCGAGCGCCACGGCGGTCGACCGGTTCCTGAAATGGGAGCGGGACCCCGTGCGGAGAGCGGCCGCGCTGGCAGGCTCGCTGCCCCGACGGCTCGACGAGGACGCGTTCCGGTCCGTCGTGGACGGTTCCGAGGACCTGGCGGGCGCGCTCTTCGCATGGCTGAGGGGCATGCCGTTCGTCAGCGAGCACGGGGGGCGGTTGCAGTACCACGACGTCGTACGGGCGCCGATGCTCCGGCTCCAGCGACTGCGCTCACCCCAGGGCTGGGCCGAGCGGCACACCCGGCTCGCCGAGGCGTACGGCAGACGGCGCACGGAGGCCGAAGCCGGCCTGCGCCCCGATGAGTTGTGGGCGGACGAGGGGTGGCGGGAGCTGCGGCTAGGCGAGTCGTACCACCTGCTGTGCGCGAGACCCCGCGCCGCGCTCTCCGGGACTCTGGCCGATGTCGTCACCGCCTGCGTCCACGGCGACGATGCCGTACGGCCCTGGGTGCGGCTGCTGGCCGAGGCGGGCGAGGACGCGGACGCCGAGGCGGTACGGACCTGGGGCGGCGACCTCTCCGAGGCGCTCGCCGCGGGCGGGCTCGCCGGACTGCTCCGGCTGCTGCTAGGCCGCGCCCGGGGCGACGAGCCGTGGCGGGCGACGGCCTGGGCGCTGCGGGCCGACGCGCTCGGCCGGGACGGCGCGCCCGAGCGGGCCCTGGAGGAGTACGACCGCGCCCTCGCCCTGGACCCGGCCCTGGTCCGCGCCCGCCGCGGCCGGGCCGTCACCCGGGGCTGGACGGGCGACTACGAAGGTGCGCTGGCCGACCTCGACCGGCTGCTCGAACTGGAGCCGGACAACCCGTGGAACGTCATCCTGCGCGGCGAGCACCACCGACTCGCACGCCACCACGACGAAGCGGTGGCCGACCTGAGCGAGGGGATCAGACGCAACCCCACCAGCGAGTTCGCCCTGGCCTCCCGCGGCGCCGCCCATGAACGCCACGGTGACCTCGACGCGGCCCTGGCCGACTTCGACCACGCCCTGGAACTCAAGCCCGACTACGCCTGGGCCCTCGCCCGCCGCGCCCGCGTCTGGCGCGGCCTCGGCGACCAGACCCGCCGCCTCGCCGACCTGGACCGGGCCCTGGCCCTGCAACCCGACTGGGCCTGGGGCCGCTGCGAACGCGGCGACGCCCTGCGCGTCACCGGCCGCGACGAGGAGGCCCTGGCCGACTACGACCGCGCCCTCGAACTCGACCCCGGCTACGCGTCGGCCTACGCGAGCCGAGGCGTGTCCCTGTCCAACCTGGGTCGCCACGAGGAAGCCCTCGCCGACCTGGACCGCGCCCTCGCGCTGAACCCGGAGTACCCCTGGGCCCGGGAGCAGCGGACCGCGGTCCGCCACCGCATCGCCGAAGCGTGAACCCGCCATCCCGCAATGCTGAGCGGCCACGCTGAAGACGCTCAATGATCCGCCGTATCCCGCAGTTCGGCCAGCAGGTCGTGCAGAGCCGCCATGATCTGCTCGGTTATCGCGTCGAGGCTGGTGGCGGTCGGCTCCGTGCCGGCCCAACTCGAAAGGTCTATCGGGGGACCTGCCACGGCGGTCACCGGCGTCCGCGAGCGCAGGTGCCACTTGCGGGTGCGTGGGTCGAACACCTTCTGCGGGCCCCAGGTCACCAGCGGCACCACCGGTGCCGCCGTGGCCAGGAACAGTCGCGCCACACCGGTCTTTCCCTGCCGTGGCCACAGATCGCCGTCCTTGGGCGTGGTTCCCTCGGGGTAGATGACGAGGCACTCTCCTGCCTGGACGGCATCCGCCGCGGCAGCGAGCACCGAGGCCGCGTCATCGGTGCCGCGATATACCGGTATGCATCCCAACAGATGGAGAAATGCTCCCAGGATCGGGGCTTCGAGCAGGCTCGACTTGGTGAGAAAACGCGGCCAGCGCCCGGCGTCCCTCAAGCATTGCCATACCACCAGGGGGTCGAACTCCGAAACATGGTTGACGGCTATGATGCAGCCGCCCTCCCGGGGGATATGTGACAGACTCGACCAGTTTCGCTTGGTCAATGACAGTGTGAAAATCCTTAACAGGCCGCTTCCGCACCGCCGCCGAAATTCCTTGGTGCGCAGATCCACGCTTGATCTCCCCGTCCGGCTTTCAGGTGACCCTGGGAGAGTACCGAGGCGAACCTCGATGAACAGGATCATGAGACACCAGGGATGGATCCGGCTATCGTCGTGCGGACCGGGCCGCGGTGCGGACGTGCCCGATCGCTGTCCTGCCGGATACGACAAGATACCCGAAAATGACATACTTGATATTCAAGGCCACCGTCCTGTCGGCGCTGCGTATCTGGTTTCGCCCCAAGGTGGACGGAATTCGTAATCTGCCTCCCGGGCCGGCGATCATCGCCGGTAACCATCTCTCGTTCTCCGACACGTTCTTCCTGGCTGCGGTTCTGCCCCGCCGGGTCACCTTTATGGTGAAATCCAGCCTCTTCACCGGACCGGGCGTCAAGGGGTGGCTGATATCGCGGTTCTTCCGCAGCCTGGGTCAACTGCCCGTCGATCGTGACGGAGGTTCCGCGGGCGACACCGCTCTGCAAACAGGTGTCCAGGTGCTGCGGCGGGGTGGCCTTCTCGGGGTTTTCCCGGAGGGCACGCGTTCTCCCGACGGCCGGCTGTACCGGGGCCGCACGGGCATTGCGCGGATCGTGCTGGCAACCGGCTGCCCGGTCGTCCCGGTCGCCCTGATCGGCACGGACCGGATCCAGCCGCCCGGTGCCACCGTGCCGAAGCGGGCCCCGCTGGTCATACGCATCGGCGAACCACTGGACTTCCCTGCCGGGGAAGGGGCGGAGTCCGACCGTGCGGCGCTTCGCGCGATCACGGATGACATCATGCGCGGGGTGCAGCGACTGTCGGGCCAGGAATACGCCGACGAGTACTCTCCGGGGCCCGGGCTTCGCTGACGTGCGCCTCTCTGCTACCTGCCGTGGTGCACCGCGATCGAGATCGCGGTGTAGTGGCAGGCGAAGGCCACGAGGGTGAAACCGTGGAAGATCTCGTGGAAGCCGAACCAGCGCGGCCAGGGGTTCGGCCGCTTCAGGCCGTACACCACCGCGCCGACCGAGTACAGCACGGTCCCGGTGATCATCAGCGCCTCCACCGCGGCGCCGCCGGGCTGCGGGAAACCGGGCAGGTAGAACACCACGGTCCAGCCGAGCACCAGGTAACAGGGGACGTACACCCAGCGCGGGGCGGAGAGCCAGAGCATCCGCACCGCGATGCCGATCAGTGCCCCGGCCCATACCAGGCCCAGCAGCACGGCCGCCGGCTCACGCGGCACCCCCGCCACCACCAGAGGCGTATACGTCCCGGCGATGACCAGGAAGATGTCGGCGTGGTCGATCCGGCGCAGCAGGGCGCGGGTCCGCGGGTTCCAGGTGCCGCAGTGGTACACCCCGCTCACTCCGAACAGGAGGCAGGAGGTGGCCGCGAACATCGCGCACGCCACCGCGGAGCGCGTGGTGGGCGCCAGGCATGTCAGCACGATCCCGGCGGCCAGCACGGGCGGGAACGCCCCGGCGTGCAGCCACCCTCGCAGCTTCGGCTTGACCGCCTCGACACCGGTGCCGCCCCGGCGCACCGTCTGCCGCGGCTTCTGTCCCTCCTGGTCGGTCAGTCTGCGCACACGGACGGGCTCGGCCACCGCACCTCCCATGGTCGGATCGGACGACACCGCACTAGAGGGCGCGAGCGCAGTACGCGGTGACGTCCAGCCCGACTCGGCTCAACAGCGTGTCCGTGCTGAGAAGGATGTCGTTCTTGCGGGGGCAGTCCTCCCCTTTGGCCGTCTCCGCCACGACTTTGTAGCCAGGCACGTCGTCGCCCTCGCAGGCGACCTCCTTGTACCTCTCGTCTTCCTCTGCCAGGCAGTCGCCCACGCGAATCTCCATCCCGCCACCGCCCGGGTCACCGGGGTGCGGCCCCTTGAGGTACCGGACGCAGGCGTACTGGGTAGCGGCGGCGAACGCGACGAAATTGCTGTGGCCGGCGAACTCCTGCCCCATCCCCGTGCCCCTGGTGATGCCCAGCACGTCGTCGGCGTTGTCGGGACAGTAGGGGGCGTAGGAGGAGGAGATGCGCCCGTCGAGATCCTCCGTGCTGTAGTACACGACCTTGCCCTCGGCCGCGGCGTCGTCGCACGCCACCTCCTGGACCTGGCCCGCCTCGACGGGGTCGGCCACGGCCGCGTAGCAGTCCCCCTTCGCCATCAGCACGCCGTCGTCGTCCACATACGGCGACGGGGTCGGAGTCGGGGACGGGTCGGCCGACGTCACGTCGACGCTCGGGGAGGAGGAGGCCTCCTTGCCGCCGGCCCGCTCGTCGTCAGAGCCGGAACAACCGGCCAGCGCCAAGCCGGCCACCACAACCCCCGCGACCACGCTCGAAGCGACTAAGCCATGGCCGTCCGTGCTCCCCAGTCTCACCGGACTTTCCCCCTCGCCCCGCTCGTGCGCCGCGCAGCACCCGATTCATCAAGCATGAGGGACGCACACCCGTCACACAAGGTTTGCGATTCTTCGCTGGGCCTCCCCAACTCGACCTCTCCATAACGGAGTTGGGTGAAGCAGCCAAGAGCTCACTGAGCCGCTGCGGCAGCCCGCAGGTGCGCAGCGCTACCGGGCGGACAGCTCCTGCGTCGCGGAGCAGAAGAACGCCCATGAGGAGGCCCCGAACGCAAGCCGAGCGCCGTCCTTGTCCTTGGAGTCACGGACGTGGACGGTGGTGGTGACGGGGGATATGGCGACCTCGACGCAGTCGGGGCCGTCGTTGCCGCTGTAGGTGCTCTTGAACCACGTGAGCGTGGAGGTCATGTCGGTTCTCCAAGGATTTTCTCGATGAAGGCCACAGACTCCCGTGGCGGAAGAGCCTGCGCCCGGATCATTCCATAGCGCATCTCCAGGGTCTGGACTTCCCGGGGATCACTGAGCACACGGCTGTACTGCTGCCCTTCGGTGTGCGCCAGGGTCTTGCCGTTGCGGAGTTTCAGCAGCCGGATGGAGCCCATCATGCCCGCGTGGTCCTCGCAGTCGGTCGGCATGACCTGGATCGAGACGTGCCGCAACTTGCTCATCGCCAGGAGGTGTTCGAGCTGTCGACGCAATACGATTCTGCCCCCGACCGGTCGTCGTAGCGTCACCTCTTCCTGGACGAAGGTGAGCTGTGGCAGGGGGACACGCTCGAACACGGCCTTCCGCGCCATCCGTGCGGCGACCAGCCGCTCGATCTCCTCACTTGTGTAGGCGGGCCTCCGCATCGCGTACAGCGCCTGCGCGTATTCCGGAGTCTGAAGCAGTCCGTGGATGTGAAGTGCGGCGTAGGCGCCGAGCTCTGACGATTCGTCCTCCAGCTTCGCCAGATCCCGCACGTTCTTCGGATACCGAGCCCGCTCCACGTCCTCCTTCATGAACGCGAGCTTTCCGCCCGCCCCCAGCACCTCATCGGCCTTCTCCAGGAAGTCGGGCTTGGGGATCCGCCGCCCCCGCTCCACGGCGGACACCATCTCCTCGCTGTATCCGATGGCGGCGCCGAGCTCGCCCTGGCGCATCCCGGCGGCCTCCCGCCACACGAGCGGCCAGCCGCAGGACCCGATCAAGCACCCGGCGGCCTTACTCGCCCACCGCCTCAGCGACCTCCTGCCCCCGGCCCTCCCCCTCCGGGCCCCCGCACCGCCTTCACCACCGGCCTTCCGGCCGGATCCCTTGCAGACCTGTGACGGCTGCGAACGCGCGTTCCGCGCCGCCGAACCCGGGTGGTGCCGCGGCTGTCGTCCAGTCGGCGCAGTGGCCTGGGAAACCGGGATGCCAGAGATGAGTTTCATGGCAAGCGCCGCCAAGACGCCGCGCCGCCGACTGCCCGGGTACCGTACGAGGACCGAGCCACCCGCACCGGGGCCCCCGTGAGTGCCCAGACCGACGGCCCGATCGAACCGCTGATCCCCATGCCCGAGCTCACCCCGGATGCTCTGCGGGCGGCGGTCGCGCGGATTGCCCCGAGCCGGATCCCGGCCCTCACCCAGCACCTCTTCGAGGCCACGACGAACGCGCAGCAGACCCAGAGCCTCGCGCCGCTGCGAGCCTTCGTACTCCCCCAGAGGGGGTACCCCCAGTGGGCCGTGTTCGTGTCGATCCAACGCCATCCGGAACGCGCCGCGCGCTTGCGTGAGCTGGAGCGTATCGTGGACGCGGGTGAGCAGGACCCGGCCGCCGCCATCACGGAGATCCAGGCCATCCGGGAGACGGCTGAGGCGGAGACCGGGCTGTGACGGACCGGGCCTGGGACTACAACCCGAGTGCCGAGTACGTAACGGATGGCCTGCCACCTGGAGCGGTCGCCGAGGTCGAGCGCCTTGCGACCGAACTGGCCGCCCTGGGACAGGACTCCGTGAAGGTCGGCAGGCCTCTCGACCGGGAGGGCGGGCTGCGTGAATTCGACATCCTGGGTGGGCGGGGGTTCATCAGTTTTCTTCCCGTGCCACGCCACGAGCGTGTCTGCGTCTGCAACGTCACCTGGTACGGCTGACCCCTTTCTCCCTGTCTGACCTGGCCGAAACCCGGTCACCCGGGAGCACACAACCCACACTTCGCATACCTAACTGCCCCCTGAACGGACCGTTCCCGGTCGATTACAGTGCTGACCGCTTGTATGTACGGACGGTGCCCGTGAGGAGGTCATGGTGGTGAGTCCGACGTTGGGTGCCGTCTGGGGCCGGGTCGAGCAGCAGGACTTCCGGAGCAGGGTGCGGGGGACGCTGCTGGGTACTGCCGTGGGGGATGCGCTCGGCGGTCCCGTCGACGGGCTGACGCTGGAGGAGATCCGGGCGGCCTACGGGGCCGAGGGGCTCGTCGATCTCGGGTTCGGGTACGGGCGGCGCGGGAGCGTCACGCATCACACGCAGCTCACCCTCTTCACCGTGGACGGGTTGATAAGAGCCCAGGTGAGGAGGGACACGGGGGCCTGGCATCCGCCTACCGACCTGCATCGGGCCTATCTGCGGTGGGCTGCTACGCAGAGGGACTGGGGGCCGGACGAGCGGCGGGCGGAGGACGGGTGGCTCGCCAGAGAAGAGTGGCTGTACGCGCGGAGGGATCCCACCCGCGCGCTGCTGCTCGGGCTCGGCGACGAGAAGATGGGGACGCTGGAG
Source organism: Streptomyces sp. GbtcB6 (assembly GCF_019091475.1). Classification (NCBI taxonomy): domain Bacteria; kingdom Bacillati; phylum Actinomycetota; class Actinomycetes; order Kitasatosporales; family Streptomycetaceae; genus Streptomyces; species Streptomyces sp. GbtcB6. The sequence goes on from NZ_JAGXJL010000005.1 coordinate 413,960, forward strand.
TCGCCGAAGAACCCGGACGACATGGGACCGGAGGCCGTCGCGCGGTCGGCTCCGTTCGGGCTGCTCGTCGGCTGGGAACCGCAGCTCGTCGTCCAGCTGGCCGTGGAGTGCGCGGCGCAGACGCACGGGCATCCGACCGCCTGTCTGTCGGCGGGCGCGTACGCGGTGATCGTGCACGCGCTGGCCCGGGGGGACTCGCTGGACGGGGCCGTCCAGCGGGCGCTGGCGGTGCTCGCCGCCCGGCCGGGGCACCGGCCCGTGTCGGACGCGTTGCAGCACGCGCTCGGGGCGGTACGGCAGGGGATGCCCTCCCCGGCCCGGGTCGAGGAGCTGACGGGTGACGGAGCGGCGGACGGGATGCTGGCCGCGGCCGTGTACTGCGCCCTGGTCGGGGAGGACGTGCGGCACGGGTTGTGCCTCGCCGTCAACCAGGCCGGGCCCTCCGCCGTCGCCGGCGCCCTCACCGGCGGCCTCCTCGGCGCCCTGCACGGCGAGACGGCCCTTCCGCCGGCCTGGGTGGCCGAACTGGAGGGCCGCCAGACCATCCTCGAACTCGCCGACGACTTCGCGATGGAGATGACCCAGGGGCCGGCCCTGCACAGTCCGGTGGGTGCGTCACCGGGGTGGCTCGCGCGCTATCCGCGTTAGCTTGAGTTCCGAGGTGATCTCGCCCGGTGGGAGGCGGACGTGATGGAACAGGCTTGGGATCGAGAACTTGCGCACTCGGCGGCACGGATGCGGCGGCGGCTGATGGCCTATCCGACCGAAGGGCGCTGGCAGGAACTGCGGTACTGGGATCCGTTGCCCACCGCCCGCGAGCTCACCAACTCGATGGGCAACGGGCGCTGGGAGGACCGCAGCTGGCTCAACGTGCCCGGTCCGTTCTACGCGGGCGTGACCGACGACGGCCTGAACGGCCCGTACTACCTCCCCGACCACGTGCTCTCCAGCGACGAGCACTACGAGTTCGTGTACCGCCAGCCCGCCAATCCCCGCGAGGTGGCGGGACTGGTGGAAATCGCCGCCGACGAACCGCAGGGCGGCTACGCCTGGGACGGCGACCAACAGTGGACTCCCGAAGCGGTGAGACAGTGGTGGGCCGGGCGCGAGTCGGTCCGCGCCTGGACAGCCGAGGAGCTCGACGACCGCCAGAACGAGAAGGAAGCCCTCCACCGGTACGCCGCCTACTTGGACGACGGCCTGGAGGACTACCTGCGCGGCTACCTGTTCTGGCTGATCGAAAACCGCGAGCCCCGCACCGACGAGGAACTCCCCACGCTGAGCCTGTGACGGACCACTGATTCCGGTGCTGTCCGGGTCAGGGGGGCCTTCTACGACTGCCTGACTGCCAGCGCGGACAGGCTGTTCTGCCACGTCTACGGGCGGCCGCGAGAATGCGTGCGGCGGCGCCCGGCGGGCCGCACACACGACTCGGCCCGCCACGGGGGGGCGGGCCGAGTCACGTGCTCCGTATGCCGGTTGCCGTCGGTCAGTCCTTGACCGGTGCCCCCAGGGCGTCGCCGCTGCCCGCCTGTGCGGGAACCGGGACCGCCGCGGCCGCGCTGTCCCCGTCCGTGTTCACGGTCTCGATGACCGCCAGGCGTTCCGGGGTGTCCTCCGGCTTCAGGAAGCCGATGAGGATGTAGAGGACGAGGGAGACGGCCAGCGGGACGGACACCTGGTACTGGAGCGGGACGCCGCCGTCCACGTTCCAGTTGATCGGGTAGTTGACCAGCCAGAAGGCCAGCAGGCCGGCCGCCCAGCTGGTGAGCGCGGCGGTCGGGCCGGAGCGGCGGAAGGGGCGCAGCAGGCCCAGCATCATCGGGATCGCGATCGGGCCCATCAGGCCTGCCACCCACTTGATGACCACGGTGATGATGTCCTTGAAGGTGGGGGAGTTGACCTGGGTGGCCACCGCCATGGACAGGCCGAGGAAGACGACCGTGGTGACGCGGGCCGCGATCAGGCCCGAGCGTTCGTTCCAGGCCCGCGCCCGCTGCGAGAGGACCGGGGCCACGTCACGGGTGAAGACGGCCGCGATCGCGTTGGCGTCGGAGGAGCACATCGCCATGGTGTGGGAGAAGAAGCCGACGACGACCAGGCCCAGCAGGCCGTGCGGGAGGAGCTGTTCGGTCATCAGGCCGTAGGAGTCGGAGCCGTCCGGCTTCTGTGCGTGGACCAGGAGCGGGGACATCCACATGGGGAAGAAGAGGACGACCGGCCAGACCAGCCAGAGGGCGGCGGACAGGCGGGCGCTGCGCTCGGCCTCCTTCGGGCTGCCCGTCGCCATGTAGCGCTGGGCCTGGTTGAGCATGCCGCCGTTGTACTCGAAGAGCTTGATGAAGAGGAAGGCGAGGAGGAAGACCGTGCCGTAGGGGCCGACGAGCGGCTTGCCGTGGCCGTGCAGGGCCGGCTGGTCCCAGGCGTCGAAGAAGCCGATGCCCTTGTCGTTCAGCTTCAGGACGACGGCCACGAACATCGAGACGCCGGCCAGGAGCTGGATGACGAACTGGCCGAGTTCGGTGAGCGCGTCCGCCCACAGGCCGCCGATCGTGCAGTAGACCGCCGTGATCGCGCCGGTGATGAAGATGCCCTGGTTGAGGGAGACCCCGGTGAACACCGACAGCAGGGTGGCGATCGCCGCCCACTTCGCGGCCACGTCCACGATCTTCAGCAGCATGCCGGACCAGGCCAGCGCCTGCTGGGTGGTGAGGTTGTAGCGGTTCTTCAGGTATTCGAGGGGGGACGCCACGTGCAGGCGGGAGCGCAGGCGGTTGATGCGCGGGGCGAAGAGTTTCGAGCCGATCGCGATGCCGAGCGCGATCGGGAAGGACCAGGTGACGAAGGACGTCACGCCGTAGGTGTAGGCGATGCCCGCGTACCCGGTGAACATCACCGCGCTGTAGCCCGACATGTGGTGCGAGATGCCGGACAGCCACCAGGGCATCTTGCCGCCCGCGGTGAAGAAGTCACTGACGTTGTCGACGCGTTTGTGCGACCAGACGCCGATCGCGACCATCACACCGAAGTAGCCGATGAGCACGGCCCAGTCGAGCCCGTTCATACGCCCCCCTTCCAGGGTCCGCCTACTGAACTCCGCTCAGCTGGCTGGCACTTCGCATAAGCGGAGTGGGGACGGGGAAGGCCGCGAAGTGCCCGCTCATCGTGGGTTCCCTTACGCGGGCACGACAAGCGGGCGTATGGTCAAGGGAGAGTAAAATCGTTCGCCTTCCTGACCTTGGTTCATGGATATGAATAGTTGGGCGGCCTGGAACCGGCCCCTAGCGCATCAGCTCCCCCGCGTTGACCAGCAGCGACTGCCCCGTGATGGCCCGCGCCCGGTCCGACGCCAGGAACACCGCCGCGTCCGCCACGTCCCCGTCCGTCGCCAGCTCCGGCAGCGCCATCCGCCCGGTCAGCCGGCCCAGCACCTCGTCCTCCGGCACCCCTTCCGTGTGCGCGGTGAACTGGACGTACGCCTGCACCGGCGGCCCCCACATCCAGCCCGGCAGCACCGTGTTGACCCGGATCCGGGACGGCCCCAGCTCCCGGGCCAGCGAGTACATCGCACTGGTCAGCGCGCCCTTGGAGGCGGCGTACGCGGCCTGCTTCACCTGCGAGGGCGCGGCGACGGCGGACTGGGTTCCGATGAAGACGACCGAGCCGCCCCCCGCGGCCTTCATCTGGGGCAGGCACGCCCGGGTCATCCGCAGCGTCCCCAGCAGGTTCACGTCGATCACCGAGGCCCAGGTCGCGAAGTCGGCGTCCTCGACCCCGCCGAAGTAGGAGTCCCAGGCGGCGACATGGACCACCGCGTCGATCCCGCCGAACCGCTCCCGTGCCAGCTCCGCCAGCGCCTCGCACTGGCCCTCGTCGGTGATGTCGGTGGCCCGGTACGCGGTCCGGGTGCCCTCCGGATCGATCCCGGCCGCGCTCTTCGCGAGGTTCGCCTCGGTCCGCGCACCGAGCACGGCGTTCCCGCCGTCCCCTACGACGGCCGCCGCGACCTGGTGCCCGAGCCCGGCGCCGACTCCCGAGACGACGACGGTCTTGCCCGCGAGCAGCGACATGGAAGCCTCCTGAACCCTGGTGCTTTATCTGACGGAGCGTCAGAGTATGGGCGACCACCGGAAAGGGGAACCGCATGAGCGACGACACCCGCAGCGAGACGTACGCCGAACTCGCCGCCGTGGGGCCGTACTCGGAGGCGCTCTCTCTGCAACTCTCCTGCAAACGGCCCGCGTCGGCGGACACCGATCAGCCTGCGCATTCCGGATCAGGACGGATCGGTCAACGGCGGCCACGGCGGTCCTGTCGAAGCCGCCAAGGGGCGCCAGAGGCCGTGGGCCATTGCCGTGGCCGCTGTACTGCCGTTTCCAGCGGGTTCCCTGCCGTCGTCACTCGGCGCGGGCGGTCAGATATGCCCCTTGTCGGCGTATCGCGGCAAAATGCGGGAAAATGGCGCAAGGGGCTGTTTCGGTATTTGCCAGGGAGCCACAGATGGACGCCTCGGACGAACTCCTTCGAGGGGCTGACCCGGCGTGTCTTCTGACGCTGGACGGTGTCATCCGCAGCCTCAACGATGCGATGGCCACTGCGCTGGGCAGGTCGCAGGAGCAGTGCCTGGGACGGGACTTCGGGCATATGTGGCCCGCGAACCAGCGGATGTCGGCCGAGAGTCTCGTAGCCCACGCCGCCAAGATGAAGACGGTCGCGATGCGGGTGCTGGACTTCCCCGGGCCGGGCCGAACACCCGTTGCCTGCTTGATCGAGGCACGGACGGTCAAGGATCCCGCCGGTGATGAGCAGCTGGTCTGGGTGCACGCACTGGATGCGCGAAACGACCTGGCCAGCTTGGTGATCCCGTTCCGGCTGGCCACCACGGCCGCCCGCCTCGGCCTGTGGATGTACTCACCCCATGACCACCAGATGGAGTGGCTCGGTGGCGCACCCACCCTGGCAGCGCTCTTTCCGGATCCCGCTACATCGCTTTCCGCAGTGATCTCGGCGGTGCACCCTGACGACCGGGAGGCCTTGCGGCAGCTCCTGCGCTCGGCCTCCGTCCGGCAGTCCCCCTGGGTGAAGTTGCGGTACCTCCCCGAGCACGACGGCTGGCACCAACTGGCCGCCCAGACCCGTCGGATCCAGTTGGGATACGGCGGCCCCGAGCGGATCTTCGGAATGCTCCGCGACGACACCAAGCAGGCGAAGCGCAAGGAGAAGGCGCAGGCCGCACTGACGGCCGAGCGGCAGCGCGCCAAGGACATCGCCGACTTCTCCTCCGCCTTGATCACCGCAGCCACCGAGCAGGAGCTGCAGCAGGTCGCCCTGACCCGGCTCGCCGCGACCTTCGGCGCCACCGGCGCCCTGCTCGCACTCGTCGACGAAGGCCGCCTGCGCGTCTCCACCGATGCCGGGATAGCCATGTGGGAGGTCGACGTCCTGCACGGCCTGCCACTGGACCATCCGAGCGCCCTGCCCGAGGCGATCCGCACCGGCAAGCCGCAGCTCATCCTCGACCGGCAGGACTACCTCCGCCGCTGGCCGCACGGGGTCGATTTCCCGCGGCTCGGCCGACTCGGCCGCGACTACGCCGTGTCCATCACCCCCCTCAGCGAGTCAGGCAACCAGCCGCTCGGGGCGTGGCTGGTGACCTACGGCAGCGGATACCGGCCGTCCTTGGACGAGCGGACCCTCATGGGCACGCTGGCCGACCTGGCAGGTCAGGCACTGAGGCGCATCAGGCTCCAGCAGGCACGGGTCGAGCTGGCCACGGCACTGCAGCAGACCATGCTCCCCACGCTGCCCGAGCACCTCCCGGGGCTGGAGGTCTCCGCCCGCTACCGGCCCAGCCGGGACGGGCTGGACATCGGCGGAGACTGGTACGACGCGTTCGTGATGCCCGACGGCGCCATCGCCCTGGAGATCGGCGACGCCCAAGGGCACGACGTGGGCGCCGCCGCGGCCATGGGACAGGTACGCGCCTCCATGCGCACGATCGCCGCCCACGAACCGGATCCCGCAACCGTGCTGACGCGCACCAACGACCTGCTCGTCACGATGGACACGACACGGTTCGCCAGCTGCACCCTGCTGCATATCGACCCGGACAACGGACAGGTCACCGGCACCAGCGCCGGCCACGTGCCGTTGCTGTGCGCGCGCAAGGACGGCAGCCACAGCATCCGCGAGCTGGCGGGCGGCCCGGTCCTGGGAGTCGTGCCCGACACCGAGTACCGCGAGGAGACCTTCACCCTGGACGAGGACAGCGCGCTGGTCATGGTCACCGACGGCGTGGTCGAAGGACCGGGCCTCACGCTGGACGCCGGACTGGAGCGAGCCGGCACACTGGCCGGCACGGCCCTCCACGACGGACTGAACGCCGAGGAGACCGCCGACCGCATCCTCGACGCCGCGGTCGCGGTGGACCACCTCGACGACGTGGCCGTGCTGGTCATCCGACGCACCTGACGGCGCCCACGCCCGCACGGCCTGACTGCGGGACCGCCGAACTGGACGCCCTCAGCGGCGATGCCGAGGACTCCCACCGCGCCGGCGCACCTTCGTGTCGCCTCCGGACGGCTGCATGACCGTGGAGCCGAGGTACTTGACGGCGAGCAGGGCGACCTCAAGATCGGTGTGTCCTGCCCGGACCGAGTGGCCCATGATCGTCTCGGCCTTGCGGATGCGGTAGTGCACGGTGTTCTTGTGCAGGATCTCGTTGCTTGCCGTAGCGGTGTAGTTGCATCCGGTCGCAAGGAAGTCGTGCAGGGTCTCTCGCAACTGTGCGCACTGCTCGTCGTCGACGGCCAGCGGCCCGAGGACTCTCCCCACCCAGGTGCGCAGATCCGGGAGGTTCTTGCACATCAACGCGACTGGAGCGACCTGGGAGTACGCGGTGAACCGATGGCCGGGACTCGCCGCCGTGGCAAGCTCCTGTGCGCGTAGTGCCTCCCTGTTCGTGCTGCGGAACCCCTCGATCCCGCGCTGCACGCTTCCGGCGCACACCTGCACGGAGGGTTCGCCGCTCTCCACCACACCGGACAGCCGTTCCCAGGAGACCTCGCTGTGTGCACCGAAGGGCAGCCAGGCCCAGGCCAGTCCTTCGTCCCGGGGTATGAACAGCGGACTGGCGGGACAGTCGAGTTCCTTTGCGATCCTGTGGGTGAGCTGGTCGAGCCGGACCAGTCCGGCGCCGCCACCGGTCAGCCCCGGCAGCCAGGCCACCAGCCCGAGGTGATGCTGTCGCAGGCGGTAGCCGAGAGCGGATTCCGCCGAGTCGAGGTCCGTCTCTTCCCCGGCCAGGATGCACCGCACACGCGCGGCACGTACGGCGTGCCGGCTCAGCAGCCAGCGTTCTCTCTCCAGGCGGTACACCTCTATGACATGCTCGGTGATGCTGTCGATGTAACCGAAGCTCACTTTCAGCATGCGTCGGTTGACGGCGGCGGAGACAACGTCGTCGGCGCCCTCGCGGGAAAGCTCGTCCAGGCACCATTGCAGGAAACGCCAGTGCCCGATCCTGTAGGCCCGGATCAATGCGCTGACAGAGATATCCCGCTGAGCCAGTCTCCTGGCATGCTCATTGGCTGCGGAAAGCCCCTCAAGATTTTCCAGAGGGATGTCGTTCTCAAAGATGTGCAGCAAAGTGGCAACATTTTCCTTGACGCTCGCCAGTAGGATCCTCTCGACGGCGTCATCCCCTCTGACCTGCGGGATTTCGATGAGCAAGTGTTCCCATACGTCGTGAGAGATTTCCATGAGGTGTGACTCTATGTTTGCCGCACTCACGGACAGTTCCCGTGCAGGTTCCGGACGCTCCATGCCCATGTCCCAAAGGCTACGGCGGTGATCGATTTGTTTCTATGTCACAAGCCGCAACCAGAAGATGGTGATTTACGTCCGGCACCTCTCCCGTTTCCCGCTCTTACCCTCGTTCTTACTGTCCCGATCCGGACGGCACGGCCCCGATCCTCCCGGACGGCGAGGAGCGGCGGCGCCCCGACCGCCGGCCGGTGCGAAAACGGTCGCCCCGCCGTCTCCGGCCCGATTCCTGGAAATCCACGTGATGGGAGAAATCCGGTGACCGAGATGTTCCAAGGCAGCCTCTGCGAGCGACTGGAGCCCCAGGAGACGCCCGACGCCGCCATCGCGATGACCGACGCCGAGGGGACGGTGGTGGGATGGACGAGTACGGCGCAGCGGCTCGTCGGTTACCCGGCTACGGAAGTGGTCGGCCGGGCCGTCTCCACGATCCTGCCCGTTACCTGCCGCACACTCCTGGAGTGGGCGTCGACCGAGGAGTGCCTTGCCCGGGGCGGCTGGTCCGGCACCGCGACCGTCCGGCACCGCGACGGCCACACCCTCAAGGCGAGCCTGCGGTTCTCGCTGCTGTGGGGGCAGGACCGGGAAATCCACTGGCTCATCTCCGGCACCGACATCGCCTCGCTCTCCCCGGTGACGACCACCGGATGGGTACGGGACTCACTTCTCACCCGTACACCGATCGGCGTCGTGGTTCACGACCGGGACCTGCGCTGCGCCTGGACCAACGACGCGATGGAGCGGCAGGACGGCATTCTTCGCGATCAGCGGCTGGGACGCCGTCTCCCGGAGACGCTGCCCGGCATCGAAGCCGAAAGGCTGGAGGGGGTGATGCGACAGGTCCTGGACAGCGGCATCACCACGGTCCACGAGTACCGGGCGTGGCCGCCGGCGGATCCGCGCCGTGAGCATGCGATCGCGGCCTCGTACTTCTGCCTGCAAGGCGCCGACGGCCGGGCCATGGGGGTGTGCTGCACGAGTGTGGACGTCACCGGCAGCCAGCGGGCGCGCGAGCGTCTGGCCATCCTCAGCGAGGCCAGCACGCGCATAGGGAACAGTCTGGACGTGATGCAGATCGGTCAGGAGCTGGCGGACCTCGCCGTACCCCTGCTGGCCGACTACGTCAACGTCGACCTGGCGGAGTCGATCCAGTTCGGCGAAGCACCCTTCGCCCGCATCGGCCCGTCGGACGACCAGCGCCGCATTCTCCGGCGCGCGGGCATCGCCTCGATCCACCGCGGGGTCCCCGAGTCCCCGTGGGCCCGCGGTGAGCTGGTCGCCGTGCCACCCGACTCGCCCCTCACGAAGGTCCTCTCTTCCGGCCGTTCCCATCTGGAACCGGTCCTGGACCGCTCTCCGGGCACCTGGTTCGACCGCGACCCCGACCGGGCACGGACCATGCGCGAGAACGGCATGCACTCCCTGCTGGTCGTCCCGATCCGTACGCGGCACGCCTTCCTGGGTACGGCGGTGTTCATCCGCACGGAGGAACCCGCGCCGTTCCAGGAGGACGACCTGCTCCTCGCCGAGGAACTCGTCAGCCGGACGGCGCTGGCCCTGGACAACGCCCGCCGGTACGCACGGGAACGCAGCGCGGCCCTCACCCTGCAACGCAACCTGCTCCCGCAGCGTTTGAGGGAGGGCACGGCCATCGAGACGGCCTCACGCTATCTGCCGGCCGATGCGGACAACGGCGTCGGGGGCGACTGGTTCGACGTCATCCCCCTGTCCGGCGCCCGGACAGCGCTCGTCGTGGGCGATGTGGTGGGACACGGCATCAACGCCGCGGCGACCATGGGCCGGCTCCGCACCGTGGTACACACGCTCGCGGATCTCGACCTGCCCCCCGACGAGCTGCTGACCCACCTCGACGACACGGTCCGGCGGCTGGCCGAGGAAGACGCCGACTCCCAGGACCCGACCCGCATTACCGGTGCGACCTGCCTGTATGCCGTCTACGACCCCGTCACCCGGAAGTGCACCATGGCACGGGCCGGGCACCCCCCGCCCGCGGTCATCGACCCCCACGGCAAGGTCGCCTTCCCCGACCTGCCCTCCGGAACGCCGCTCGGCGTCGGGCTGGGGGTCCCTTTCGAAGCCGTCGAGCTGGAACTGCCCGAGGACAGCAGGCTCGCCCTGTACACCGACGGCCTGATCGAGAACCGCGACCACGACATCGGCGCCGGCATGAAGCACCTGGGCGGCGCCCTGGCATGCCCTGGCCGGTCCCTGGAAGACCTCTGCTCCTCGGTGATCGCGCAGATGCCGACTCAGTCACCGGGCGACGATGTCACCCTGCTTGTCGCGCAGACCCATGCGCTGAACCCGAGACAGACCATGTGCTGGGAACTGCCCAGCGACCCGGCCGTCGTCCGCCATGCCCGCACCTTGGTCACCCGACGACTGGCCCAGTGGGGATTGGAACGTCTGGAGGCGTCCACCCAGCTGATCATCAGCGAACTGGTCACCAACGCCGTCCGTCACGCCACCGGACCGATCCGCCTCCGTCTGATCCGGCACCAGGTCCTGACCTGCGAGGTCTCCGACACCAGCGACACCCTCCCCCGGCTGCGCCATGCGTGCACCAGCGACGAAGGCGGCCGCGGCCTCTACATCGTCGCGCAGCTCTGCCGGCGCCACGGAGCCAGGTGCCTGACGAGCGGCGGCAAAACCGTGTGGGCCGAACAAGAACTCGACCCCGGGATCTGAGACGGGGCGTGGTCGTCCCGGGGCCGGGGCCGGGGGCTCACCGCAGCTCGTCCGCGTAACGGTCCGTGCCCGGGACCGTGGGGATGAACGGTGCGACGAACTGCACGTCACCGAGGCCGGAAGCGGCCACTGCCGTGTCCAGGTCCGCGAAGTGGTCCCGCCAGGACTCGCGCGGATCCTGCTGGAGGAACCACAGCAGGGTCAGCCGGGTCCCGACCCCCTCGACCTGCTTGACGTAGGTCATTCGGTCCAGGGACAGCGGTGTCGGCGCGAAGACGGTCACCATGGCCGCCGGAGAGCCGGCCAGCCGTTTCGGAAGGTGGTCGTCGCGCAGCCATGCGAGCAGTTCCGCGCGCTGACCGGGGGACCTGGCGTCGACGACCTGGACGACGAGCCCGGCGTAGGGGTGGTCGAGGGCGTGGATGTCCCGGGGACCCTGGTCGCCGTCGCGGTAGACGGTCCCGGCGTGGTCCTGGAAGGCGGTGAAGACGTGCGTACGGTCCTGGAAGACCCGGTGGTCGCGGTTGAGGCGCTTGTTGATGCCGACGGTCCACCGCATGTGGTCGGCGTAGCGGCCGGCGGTGATCCAGTAGACGGATATGTAGCACCCTGCCGTCACCGGCTGCGCGACGGCAGACTTCTCGGGGTAGCGCAGGAGCTGGAGGTCCCGGGTGGCCACCCAGCGGCGTCCCGCGTACATCCACGGCATGGCCATCGCGCCCGCGATGAAGTGGTCGTCCTCGTACCAGCGGTTGTACGCGCGCTCGTGGCCGGGGTGCGGCTCGACCATGGTGATGAGCGCGTGCCCGAGGTCGGCTCCGTAGGGGCCGACGGCGGCCAGTTCGGCGTACAGGTCGCTGCGGGTGTCGGCTGCGTGCGTCGCGTCGTCTGTCATACCGTCAGGTTTAGCTGACGGAGCATCAGATCGGGAGAGGGGCAACCCGATTCGGTCCGAAGGGCGACGGCGGAGCGCGCCGGGTGCCGGGCACGGCGGCCGAGTTGGGACATCCGGCGCCGTGACTTCCCGCAGTACGTACCGGCTTTCCACTCCGTGGCGGCGGCGGACGGGGGTCGTGCCCCCATACAGAAATGACCGACGCAACCGCAGCGACGACGACCGTTCCTGCCGTTCCGGCGCGCGACCGCACCACCTGGGCGGAACTCTTCTTCGACCTGGTCCTCGCGTTCGGCGTGGGCCAGGTCGCCCACCCGGTGGCCGTGCACCCGAGCTGGCCGGTACTGGGGGATTGCCTGCTCGTGCTGGTCCCGCTCTGGTGGGCCTGGGTGGACGTGGTCATGGCGATGAACGCCGTGCTCGAGACCAACCTGCAACGGGTGTTCCTGCTGCTGACCGCCCTCGCCGTCTACGGCATGGCGGTGGCCGCCCCGCTCGCCCTGGTCGACCGGGAGGCGGCCCTGCTGTACTCCGGAAGCTATCTCGCCCTGCGCCTGCTGATCGGGGAGGCGATCCGCAAGGAGTGCGCCCTCTACACCATCCACCCCTACCGGGCCGGACTCGCCTTCGCCCTGGTCCTGTTCGCCTGCGCCACCGTGCCGACGCCGTGGCGCGAGGTCTGCTGGTCCTTCGCCGTCGTCGCCGAGATCGCCGCGCCCGTCGTACTCAGCGGCCATCTGCGCCAGCTGGCGTTCGGCGTCAACCATCTGCCCGAGCGCTTCGGCCTGTTCGTCATGATCGCCCTCGGGGAGAACGTCTTCGCCGTGGGCGCCGGGGCCGCCACCGGCCCGTTCGCCCCGGTCGAACTGATCGCCCTCGTCCTCGCCTTCCTGGTCGGCTGCGCCCTGTGGTGGCTCTACTTCCACCTGGTGGCCTCGGCCGTCGCACACGCCCTGCGCACCCATCCGACCCCGTCCGTCGTCGTCCGCGACGTGCTCAGCTACGGCCATCTGGTGCTGGTCGTCGGCCTGTTGCTGGTCTCCGTCGGCGCCACCCGCACCGTGCGCTTCCCCCTGCACACCCCGGACGCGCTGAGCGCCGCCCTGCTGCCGTCCGGCGCCGCCCTCTTCATGCTGGCGTTCTGCTACACCCGGCGCCGCATGTTCGGCGCCGCGTCCGCCACCCGGTTCTACTGCGGCCTCGCCCTGCTCGCCCTCGCGCTGCCGGCGTGGCGGCTGCCGGGCGTGGCGACGCTCGCCGTCACCACCGTGCTGCTCCTGCTGGTCAACGCGGTCGAGCACTGGCTGATCAGCTCCGGGCGGCAGGTGCCGCTGGTGCTGCGCAACCGGGCGTTCGGGACGACCTGACGACGACCTGACGTAGTAGGCCGACGGACCTGGGGCAGTGCCCGACGCCCTTCGGGGGCGGCCGCGGCGGGACGCGGAGCGTTCCTAGGTTCGCCATATGGAACTTTCCGGCTCCCGCCTTTCCGGCACCGATGACGAAGAGGAAGAGGAGGTGGCTTGATGCCGTCCCGCAGCGCCTTACCAGCCCTGCTCTCCCTGTCACTGGGCTACTTCAGCCTGGGGACGATCTCGCTGGCGGTCGTCGGCCTGAACGGCCCGATCGGCGACGACCTGCACGTCCAGCCGGCCACGGTGGGCATCCTGGTCACCGTCTTCGCGCTGACCTTCGCGGTCTGCGCGCCCACCGCCCCCATCCTGCTGCGCCGGTGGAACCGCAAGCGGGTGCTGCTCGTGGGTATCGGCCTGCTCACCGTCGGCGCGGCCCTCGGCGCCGTCGCGCCCAACTACGGCTTCCTCACGGTCACCCGGGTGCTCGGTGCGATGGGCGCCGCCGTCTTCGGTCCCGGCGCCTCGGCGGCCGGTGCGCTGATCGTGCCGCCCGGGCGCCGGCAGCGGGCCCTGGCCACGGTGTTCGGCGGCATGACGGCCGCCGCGGTGCTCGGCGTGCCACTGGCCTCGTTCCTCGGCGGCACGCTGGGCTGGCGGCCGGCCCTGCTCGGCGTGGCCGCGCTGTCGGCGCTCGCCTTCGTGGCGGTGCTGGTGTTCGTCCCCGAGATCCCGGCCGGCGAACCTCCGACCGTCGGCGCCTACCGCGAGGCGATGCGCACGCCGGCCACGGCCGCGACGGTCACCACGACCCTGCTGTTCATGGCCGCCCAGTTCACCGTCTACGGCATCGCGGGCGCCTATCTGAAGGACCGCTTCGGCGCGTCCTCCGGGCTGATCTCGCTGACGCTGCTCGCCTTCGGCGTCATCGGGGTGGCGGGCAACGCGTTCGCGCCGCGGATCGCCGAGCGGCTCGGCGGCGGGCGCACGGTGAGCGTCGCCGTGCTCGGCCTCGCGCTGGGGTTCGCGCTGCTGCTGGTCGCCCCGCACTCCGCGCCCGGGGTCGTCTTCTTCGCGTTCTGGGCGTTCTTCAGCCAGATGTACCAGGCGCCGCAGCAGGCCCGGCTGGTGGAGCTGGTGCCGCTGCAGCCGGGGCTGATCCTCGCCCTGAACGCCGCCGCGCTCTATCTCGGGATGAGCCTCGGCAGCTTCATCGGCAGCAGCCTCCTGCCGGACCTGGGGGCCGGGCCGATTCCGTGGGCGGCGCTGGGTGTCCTCGCCCTTGCGGGGCTGGCCCACCTGTCCTCCGTTCGGCAGGTTGCCGCGGCGGCCGGTGCGGACCGTCCCGTGACCGCCGTGCACACCGGCTGAGCGCACAGCTGAAAAGCCGCGATCCCTCGTCGGTCGGCTGCGGCGCCGTTGTGGCTGGTCGCGCAGTTCCCCGCGCCCCTTTCAGGGGCGCTGCACCAAAGCCAGTTCCATTAAGTGAAGGAGAACCCATGAGCAGCCACCAGGTGAACTTCGTTCGCGAGTACATCGAGACCGTCTGGAACCAGGGGCGGACCGAGCTGGCCGACAAGTACCTGGCCGAGGACCTCATCCAGCACAACCCGAACCTGCCCGACGGGCGGGCCCCGCTGGTCGAGTTCGTCGACGGCTTCCACAAGCAGTACCCGCGGGCCCGGTTCGAGATCCGGCGCGCGGCAGGCTCGGGAGACCTGGTCTTCCTGCACACCCGCTTCCGCGGCGACCCCGACGACCGCGGCATGGTCGTCGTGGAGGTCTTCCGGATCGACGAGGGACTGATCGTCGAGCACTGGGACGTCCGCGACGAGATCCCCGAGACCACCGTCAGCGGACACGAGGTCGTCTGACCGCCCCGTCCGCCGGCTCCCCCCCCCTGCCGCCCGGGAGGCTCCGCGCCTCCCGGGCGGCAGCCGTTTTCCGACGACCAGGAGACACCTGTGACACGACAGCAGCAGCCAGACCGGCGGCCGGCCGCCGGGCTCACCCGGCGCGGACTCCTCGGCACGGCGGCCGCCGCCGGGGCCGGCGCGGCCCTCCTCCCGGCCCCCGCCCGCGCCGCGGAGGAAGCGGCCGGCACCCCCGCCGCGGTCACCGTCGACGCCTCCGACGCCCGCTATCTCGACCTCACCTCGCGCGGCTACAACGCGAGATTCGCCGCCGCCCCCGACTCCGTGCGGCTCGTGCACAGCACCGACCAGGTGGTGGCCGTCGTCCAGGAGGCCGTGCGCGACGGCAGACGCATCGGGGTGCGCGGCGGCGGGCACTGCCTGGACGGGCTCGTCGACGACCCGGACGTACGGATACTCGTCGACATGTCCGAGATGGACGCCGTGCGCTACGACCCCGCCCGCCGGGCCTTCCTCGTCGAGGGCGGCGCCACCCTCGGGCACGTCTACCGGACCCTGTACCTGGAGTGGGGGGTGGCGCTGCCGGGCGGCACCTGCCCGACGGTCGGGGTCGGCGGGCACGTCAGCGGCGGCGGATACGGCGCCATGTGCCGGCAGCACGGCGCCGTCGTGGACCACCTGTACGCCGTCGAGGTGGTGACCGTCGACGCCTCCGGTACCGCCCGCGCGGTGGTCGCCACCCGGGAGCCGGACGACCCGCACCGCGAGCTGTGGTGGGCGCACACCGGCGGGGGCGGCGGTACCTACGGCATCGTCACCCGGTACTGGTTCCGCTCCCCGGACGCCACCGGCACCGACCCCGCCAGCCTGCTGCCCAGGCCTCCGAAGACGCTCCTGAAGTCCACGGTCAGCATCAAGTGGAGCGACCTGACGGAAGCCGCCTTCACCGCCCTCGTCGCGGACCACGGCGCCTGGCACGCCCGCAACAGCGTGGCCGGCTCCGCCTACGACAGCCTGCACAGCGTCCTCATCCTCTACAACCGGGTGCAGGGCGCGGTGGTGCTCAACTCCCAGATCGACGGCACCCTTCCGGACGCCGCCGCGCTGCTGGACGCGTACGTGACGGCGGTGGCCGGCGGCATCGGAGCGCCGTACACCGAGGTCCGCTCCTCCTGGCCGTGGCTGAAGACGACGCTCAAGGACCCCTACGACACCGGCCTGTACAACCGGACCAAGTCCAAGGGCGCCTATCTGCGCAGGGGCTGGTCCGCCGCGCAGGCCTCGACCCTCTACGGCTACCTCTCCGACGCCGGCTACGACGGTCACGCCGGCATCCTGCTCTACTCCTACGGCGGCAAGGTCAACACCGTCGCAGCCTCGGCCACCGCGCTGGCCCAGCGGGACTCGGTCCTGAAGGCCAACTTCACGACGTACTGGCCCGCCGCCGCGGACGACGACCGGCACGTGGCGTGGATGCGCGCCCTCTACCGCGACCTGTACGCGGCCACCGGCGGGGTGCCCGCGCCCGACGACACCAACGACGGCTCGTACATCAACTACCCGGACACCGACCTCGCCGACCCGGCCTGGAACACCTCGGGGGTGTCCTGGCAGAGCCTCTACTTCAAGGACAACCTCGCCCGGCTGCAGGCCGTGAAGGCGGCCTGGGACCCGCGGAACGTCTTCCACCACCGGCTGTCCGTCACCGCCCCATAGGCGCGACGAAGAGGGGCATGGACGAGCCCCCGCCTCGCTGCGGTGAGGCGGGGGCTCGTCCCGTTCAGGGGGAGGCGCTGGGATCAGCCGAAGCTGGCCGGGAACGCCACCCCGGTCAGGGACTCGCTGAGCCTGCGCAGCTGGGCGCGGGCCGTCTCGTCGTACGCCTGGGCGCCCGCCCGGGCCCGTGTCGAGCGGTTGAAGTAGACGCCCGAGACGTCGCCGAGGGCCGGGTCGGTGATCAGCCGCAGCGTGTTGCGCATGCCGTCCGCGACCGTGCTCTGCGGGGTGAACAGGTTCACCACCATCTTGGTCGGCATGTACGACGCCGGGTGCAGCGCGTTGGCCGTGACCCCGGTGCCGCGCAGCCGTTCGGCCAGGTCGAAGGTGAGCGAGATCTGGGCGAGCTTCGCCTGGCAGTAGGCCTGCACGCCGTCCCAGTTGCGCTCCAGCATCACGTCCCGGAAGTCGATCGGCGCCTGGCCCGCGGAGCTGACGTTGATGATGCGGGCCGGTGCCGAGGCCACCAGCAGCGGGGCGAGCCGGCAGCTGAGGATGTAGGCCGCCAGGTAGTCGACCTGGAAGGTGAGCTCCAGCCCGTCCTGGCTCTCCTGGCGGGCCAGCTCGACCCCGATGCCCGCGTTGTTCACCAGCACGTCCAGCCGGTCGTACGTGGTGAGGATCCGCTCGGCGAGCTTGCCGATGTCCTCCAGCGAGGAGAAGTCGGCCAGCTCGTAGCTCAGCCGGCCGGTGGCGCCGGCCGCGCGCAGCTCGGCCAGCAGGTCCGCGCCCTTGGCCGCACTGCGGCCGTGCAGGATCAGCGACGCGCCCTGCGCGGCGAGTTCACGGGCGACCGCGCGGCCGAGACCGTCGGTCGCGCCGGTGATGAGAATGGTCTGGTCGGAGACGGCCTTCATCGTGGGGAACTCTCCTGTCAGGCGTACGTTGCCAGTTCTTCGGTGGACTGGTCGGTGTATCCCTGGCTGACCTCCACCACGATGCCGTCCGGGTCGGAGACCCACACCGTCTTCCAGCCGGGGATGAACTCGTCGAACGTCAGCGGTCCGAGCGTCGGCTCGAACTCGCCCTGGGCCGCGGCGAGGAACGCGTCCACGTCGTCGACCTGGAAGGCCAGGTGGCGGGCGGTGCCAGGGCTGGCCGGGCCGCCCTTCGCGGCCGGGAAGAGCGGGTCCGCGTCGGTCGCGAACAGCTCCAGGTACACGAGGCCGTTGCGCAGGAACACCACGCGGACGCCGTCGGCCTCCACCACCCGGGCCCGGCGGAAGCCGAAGAGCCGGGTGTAGAAGTCCTCGGTGGCCTTCTGGTCACGGCAGTTGAGGCCCACGTGCGACCAGCGCAGGCCCTGCGGGGCGGCGGTCGTCATGGCCGTCACTTCCCGGTGACCGGGGCGAACGGCACGGTGTCGTGGACGTTCGTCATGTAGGTGATCAGCCCGCCCCGGACCCGGAAGTAGTTGCACACCGCGGCCTCGACCGCGATGCCGTCCGGGGTGCGGGCGGTGATGTCGGAGACCACCGCGGCCTGCTCGCCGTCCACGACGACGTGCCGGGGGACGTTGGCGAAGGAGGCGTACATCTGCGGGAAGCCCTTCATCATCTCGCGGAGCGTCTCGCGTCCCTCGACGTGCCCGGCCAGCTGCTCGTCCATGGTCTGGTCGATCGCGAACAGGTCGCACCAGGCGTCCCAGTCGCCCTCGTTGGCCAGCCGGTAGTACGTGTCGACCACTTCTCGGGTGCTCATGCGCCCGTCCTTCCTGCGTGCCTGTGATGGGGGTCAGGGGAGGTCCACGCCGAGCTGGCGCATCAGGCCCGTGGTGTCGGCCTGCACCCAGCGCTCGACGACCTTGCCGTCCTCCAGGCGGTAGACCTCCAGGCTGGTCCAGGAGACCTCCTTGCCGGTCGGCTCCTTGCCGAAGAACGGCGCGATGTGCCGGCCGTGGAAGGTGATGTGCATGATCACCTTGTCCGGGGCGGCCGGGTACAGGGCGTCGAGGTGCACGGTGAAGTCCAGCGCGTCGTGCGCGGCCTTGATGATCCCCTTGAGCTCGTCGAGGCTCTCGACGCTCCAGGCCGGGTTGTTGTCCCGGAACGTCGGCCCGAACATCTCGTCGAGGTCGTCGTAGCGGCGCTCGTTGACCGCGTCGCTGACCTGCCGTACGACGGTGTAGTTCAGGTCGTCCGAGGACAGCTGGGCGCGCAGGCCGAGCAGGTCGTCCTGGGCCCAGCGCTCGGCGAACAGGCCGTTCTCGGCCCGCCAGATCTCGGTGGTGGACCACTCGACCTTGCGGCCGGTGGCCGGGAAGCCGAGCACGTCGCCGAGGTGGGTGCCGGTGAGCTTCACCCGGGTGACGAGCCGGTCCTCGCCGAGCGGCACCCCCTCCTCCAGCTCCCCCTTGAGGTCGAGCGTCTCGTGGGCGCCGCGCACCGCGTCCAGGTAGGTGTCGATGCCGGTGATGTCGAAGCCGGGGTGGTGGTCGGTGAAGTCCGGGCTGAGGACGGCGCGGACCCCTTGCAGGTCGCCGGCGTTCAGCGCGTCGAGGAAGCGCGAGTAGAGCTTCTGGATCTCCTGCTGGTCACGGGTGGACATGCTGCATCCCCTCGTTCGTTCGGGCGGCGGACGGAAGCGGCTCGGAGGTGCCGAGGGCGAACGCCGCCGCGCGCTCGCCGATCATGACGCTGGGTGCGTGGGTGTTGCCGGCCACGATGGACGGCATCACGGAGGCGTCGGCGACCCTGAGGCCCTCGATGCCGTGGACGCGCAGCTCGGAGTCGGTGACGGCGTCCGGTCCTGTGCCCATCCGGCAGGTGCCGGCCGGGTGCCACAGGGTGGTGGCGTTGGCGGCGACGTAGGCGCGCAGCTCGGCGGGGGTCGTGACGTCCTTGCCGGGGCCCAGTTCGTCGCCGCGGAAGGCGTCGAAGGCCCGGGTGGCGGCGAGTTCGCGGGCCAGCTCGACCCCGTACACCAGGACGTCCAGGTCGGCTGCCGAGGTGAGGTAGCCGGCGCTGATCACCGCGTTGGACTCGGGGTCGGCGTCGCGCAGCCGGACCCGGCCCCGGCTGTGCGGGAGCACGGCGATCGGGGCGAAGGTGAGGCCGGGGCCCTCCCACTGGTCGGCGGGCGCACCGGCGGGCAGGAACTTGACCGGGCCGAAGGTGAACTGGAGGTCGGGCGGGCCGTCCGGGTCGGCGGCCGGGGTGTGGGTGAACAGTCCGGCCTCGGAGAGCAGGGCGCCGGGCGGGTGCTCCTGGAGGGACTGGTAGCAGACGGGTGTGAAGAGGTGGTCCTGGAGTCCGGCGCCCACGCCCGGCAGGTCGCGCACGCAGTGGATGCCGTGTGCCCTGAGGTGGTCGGCCGGGCCGATCCCGGACAGCATGAGGAGCTTCGGCGACTCGAACGCGCCTGCGGACACGATGACTTCGCGGTCGGCGCGGAGCTGTGCCGGGGTGCCGCCCTGGACGTACTCGACGCCGGTGACCCGGTCCCCGTCGAGCAGCAGCCGGGTGGTCCGGGCGCCGGTCAGCACGGTCAGGTTGGGCCGGGCGAGCGCCGGGCGCAGATAGGCGTCGGCCGCGCTGCACCGCCCTCCCGCGTCGTCGCGGTTGGTCTGGTACAGGAAGCCGAACCCGTCCTGCCGGGCGCCGTTGTAGTCGCCGTCGCTCGCCCCGTCGTGGCCGAGTTCGCCGGCCGCCGCCACGAAGGCGGACGCCAGCGGGGACGGGCGGTCCAACTGCCGTACCCGGACCGGGCCGTCGGCCCCGCGCAGCTCCGAGCCGCCGCCGGAGTAGCTCTCGGCGCGCCGGAAGTACGGCAGGACCTCGTCGTAGGACCAGCCGCTCGCGCCCTCGGCGACCCAGCGGTCGTAGTCGTGGCGGCTGCCGCGCACCCACATCAGGGCGTTGACGGAGCTGCACCCGCCGAGGACCTTGCCGCGGGCCACCGGTATCCGGCGGCCGTCCATGCCGGCCTCGGGCTCGGTGACGTAGCCCCAGTCGATCTCGCCGCGCCAGTCGGCGGTGAGCAGGGAGAGGACCGAGGCGGCGTCGGCGTGGTGGATCTCGGGACGTTCGTCCGGGCCGCCGGCCTCCAGCAGGATCACGGTCACGGACGGGTCCGCGCTGAGCCGGGCGGCGACGGCACAGCCGGCGGAACCCGCGCCGACCACCACGTAGTCGGCGCCCTGTGGTACCGGGGGATTCGGATTCGACGGCATGACAGCCTCCAAACGGTGACGGGGTCAGAGGGCGGCCGGTTCGCCGACCTGGTAGTCGACGATCACCGGGGCGGCGCCGGGCGCGGGGCGTTCGAGCTGCCACTGCTGGTTGATCCGGAACGCGGACACGGTGCCGTCGGCCGTGGACTTCGCCGTCCACACGACGGTCAGGTCGATGCCGATCCGGGCTCCGGTCTCCTGGTGGACGAGCTTCTCCAGGGTGTGGTCCTGCTCGCTGTAGGCCTCACCGACGGCCGCGTACCAGTCGAGGAAGTCCGCGTGGCTGTGCAGGGTCCGCTCCGGGAAGGCCATCTCCAGGCCCTCGTCGGCGACGAAGGGCAGCAGCTCCGCGACCGGGGCGTGCACGTTGAGCAGGCCGAACCAGCGCTGCACGAACTCCTCGATCTCCCGGTCGGAGCCGGTCTGTTCGGTGGACATGGATGTCTCCGCTCATCGGGGTCCCGCCCCCGGGAACCGGGAGCGATACGCGTCCGATGACCCCACAGCCAGGGCGCACCGCGCGCCGTGCGCCGCAACTCCGGCCGCACTGTGCGAAGTCGCAGCTCAGGCTCGGGCAACTCGCCTGCCGGGGCGGCCGTACCGCCCGGTAGCGACGCTTCCGCAGGCGTTGGCCACAACATGCCGTAGTGCATTCGGCCACTTGGGCATGTGCCGTGAGCACGGGCGGCGGCGATGGTCCGGACGAAGTGCCCCGCCGTAGACAGGAATCCGCCACTTGGCACCGTCCCGCCGATCCGGGAGGAATCCCATGAGCAGGCGCATCCTCGTCGTCCTGTCCGAACACGGCTACTGGGGCGAGGAGTTGATCGGACCCCTGGAGACCTTCGACCAGGCCGGCTACCACCTCACCTTCGCCACCCCCACCGGCAAGCGGCCCAACGCGCTGCCGCCGAGCATGGACCCCGAGTACGTCGACCCGCCGCTCGGCCGGTCCGTCACCACGCCCGAGATGGCGGCGAAGGTACGGGCGGTCGAGGAGTCGGACCGGCTCGACAACCCCCTCGACCTCGCGTCCTGGCTGCCCGACCGGCCCTACCGCTCCCGGCCGTACTTCCTGCGCGACTGGGAGGCCTACCACAGCCGCCTGGAGCAGATCCGCCGGCAGATCGCCGACCGCTACGACGCGCTGCTGATCGTCGGCGGCAGCGGACCCATCGTCGACCTCGCCAACAACTGGCGGGTGCACGACCTGATCCTCGCCTTCCGCGCCCTGGACCGGCCGATCGCCGCCGAGTGCTACGGCGTCGCCTGCCTGGCCTTCGCCCGCGAGCAGGAGACCCGCGAGTCCATCATCCGCGGCAAGCACGTCACCGGGCACTGCATCGAGTACGACTACAAGGACGGCACCGGCTTCCTCGGCACCGACTTCGTGATGGGCCCGCCGCCGTACCCGCTGGAGTACATCCTGCGCGACGCCACCGCGCCCGGCGGCGCCTACCACGGCAACTTCGGCAAGGAGACCTCGGTCATCGTCGACTACCCGTTCATCACGGGCCGTTCGACCCCGGACTCCTACCTGACCGGCCAGAAGACCGTCGAGGTCCTCGAACAGGGCCTGCGCCAGTGGGGGTTCAGGACCTCCTGACATCCCGTCCCGCGAGAGGTGACCAGCATGGACAGCAGGCCCGCGCGCGTCGCGCTCCTGGAGCAACTGGAGGCCGAAGGCGTCCGGTACATGTTCGGCAACCCCGGCACGGTCGAGCAGGGGTTCCTCGACGAACTGCGCTCCTTCCCCTCGATCCAGTACATCCTGGCCCTGCAGGAGGCCACGGCCGTCGGCATGGCGGACGGCCACGCCCGCGCCACCCGCACCCCGGCGGTCCTGCAACTGCACTCCGGGGTCGGCCTCGGCAACGGCATCGGCATGCTCTACCAGGCCATGCGCGGCCACGCCCCGATCGTCACCCTGGTCGGCGAGGCCGGGCTGCGGTACGCGGGACTGGACGCCCAGATGGCGGCCGACCTGGTCGGCATGGCGGAACCCGTCACCAAGTGGGCGACCCGGGTGCTCGACCCCGACTCCACGCTGCGCGTGCTGCGCCGCGCCTTCAAGGTGGCCGGTACCCCGCCGTACGGGCCGGTCCTGGTGGTGCTGCCGGCCGACGTGATGGACGCCGGCACCCGGGAACCGGTCGTCCCGGTCTCCTACCCGGACACCCGCAGCCTGCCCGCCCCGGACACCCTCGCCCGGGCCGCCGCCCTGCTCGCCGGGGCCCGCCGCCCGCTGATCGTGGCCGGCGACGGCGTGCACTTCGCGGGCGCACAGGCCGAACTGGCACGGCTCGCCGAGGTGTGGGGCGCCGACGTGTACGGCGCCGACTGGGCCGAGGTCAACCTCTCCGTGCAACACCCCGCCTATGCGGGCCAGTTGGGGCACATGTTCGGCGAGCAGAGCCGGCGGATCACCGGCGCCGCCGACGGCGTCCTGATCGTCGGCACCTACGCACTGCCCGAGGTGTTCCCGGCCCTGTACGACGTCTTCGCCGAGGGCACCCCGGTGGTCCACGTGGACCTGGACACCGACGCCATCGCCAAGAACTTCCCGGTCGACCTCGGCATCGTGGCCGACCCGAAGGCCACCCTCGGGCTGCTCGCCGACGCGCTGCACGCGGAGATGGGCGACGAGCGGCGGACGGACGCGGCGCAGCGGCTGCGGGCGCGGGCCGCCGAGCGGGCCGACGCCCTGGCCGGCGCCCGCGAACGGGACCTGGCCGACGGCGAGGCGCACGCGGTGCCCACCGCCGCCTTCGCGAGCGAACTCGCGCGCCGACTCCCCGCCGACGCCCTGCTGTTCGACGAGGCGCTGACCGCGTCCCCGACGCTCTTCCGCCACCTGCCGGCCACCGAGCCCGGCCGGTGGATGCAGACCCGGGGCGGCTCCCTCGGCGTCGGCCTCCCGGGTGCGCTCGGCGCCCAGCTCGCCCATCCCGACCGCACGGTGGTCGGGTTCACGGGCGACGGCGGCAGCATGTACACCTTCCAGGCCCTGTGGACGGCCGCCCGCTACGGCCTGCCCACCAAGTTCGTGATCTGCAACAACGGCAGCTACCGGCTGCTGGAGGACAACATCGAGGAGTACTGGCGGGAGACGGGCATACCGGCCCACGAACAGCCCGGCATGTTCGACCTCTCCCACCCGCCCATCGACTTCGTCGGCCTCGCCCGCTCCCTCGGGGTGGCCGCCGTACGGGTGGAGAAGCCCGGCCAGGCCGAGGACGCGGTGGCCCAGGCCCTCGCCCACCACGGGCCGTTCCTCGTCGACCTGGTGACGGCCAAGGAAAAGGGGTGATGGCCGTGCGACTGACCGGCCACAAGATCGCCGTCCTGATGGAGAGCGACTTCTACGAGCCCGAGATCCTCTACTACCGCTACCGATTCCCCGAGGAGGGCGCCGAGGTCCACTTCCTGACCCGGCTCTGGGGCAACGAGGCCATGACCTTCCAGGGGCACGAGCACCGCATGCCCTTCGACGTCAACGAGTCCTTCGAGGACCTCGACGAGTTCGCGCTCAAGGAGTACTCGGCGGTGATCGTCCCCTCCGGGATGGTCTCCGACCGCCTCCGCTACACCGAGGACCCCGAACAGCTGCCGCCCGCCGCGCAGTTCCTGCGCCGCGCGTTCGCCGACCCGGCGATCGTCAAGGGCATCATCTGCCACGGCATGTGGCTCGCCGCGCCGGTCCCGGGCCTGATGCGCGGACGGCGCGCGGTGGTGCACAACAACCTGCTGGGCGACCTGCGGAACATGGGCGGCGAGTACGTCGACGAGGACGTCGTCGTCCACGACGACCTGGTCACCGGCCGGACCGGCAACCACTGCCACGTCTTCGCCCGCACCATCATCGACCTGCTCGCCGACCGTCAGCCCGCCGAGTCCGCCCCGGCCGCCCGGGCCGCCGCGGCCGGGCAGGGCTGACGGGACGCGAACGGGGAGAGGAGCGATCATCATGACACCGGTGACCGGGCGCATCCCGATCCTCGACGTCCGCCCCCGGGTGCGGGACGGGGAACTGCCCGCCAAGGCCGTGACCGGCGAGCACCTCGACATCACGGCCACCGTCTTCCGCGAGGGCCACGGCGTGATCGCCGCGGACGTGGTCCTGCGCGGTCCCGAGGGAGCCCCCGCCCAGCGGGTGCCGATGACCCTCGTCGATCCGGACGCCGACCGCTGGAGCGCCACCGTGGTGCCCGGCACCGAGGGCCTGTGGACCTTCCGCGTCGAGGCCTGGGCCGACCCCCTGGCCACCTGGCGCCGGGACGCCGAGCTGAAGACCGAGGCCGGCGTCGACACCGAACTCACCCTGCGCGAGGGCGTGCTGCTGCACGAACGGGCGGCACACGGCGAGAACGACATCACCGACTGGGGCCGGCGCGAGGAGGTCCGGGCCGCGGTCGCCGCGCTCCGCGACACCCTGGCGCCGCCCTCGGCCCGGCTGGCGGCCGTCACCTCCCCCCGGGTGACGGCCGCCCTGGGCCGCTACGCACTGCGCGAACTGGTCACCGCCTCCCGGCCGTCGGCGCTGCGCGTGGAGCGGCGGCGGGCCCTGGTCGGGTCCTGGTACGAGCTGTTCCCGCGCTCGGAGGGAGCCGTGGTGGAGTCGGGCGCGCCGCCGGTGAGCGGCACCCTGCGGACCGCCGCCGGGCGGCTGCCCGCCGTGGCGGCGATGGGCTTCGACGTGGTGTACCTGCCGCCCGTCCACCCCATCGGCGGCACCCACCGCAAGGGCCCCGACAACGTTCTCGTCGCCGGCCCGGACGACGTCGGCTCGCCCTGGGCCATTGGCTCCTGGCAGGGCGGCCACGACGCCGTCCACCCCGACCTCGGCACCCTGGACGACTTCCGGTACTTCGTCGCCACCGCCCGCGGCCTGGGCCTGGAGGTGGCGATCGACTTCGCCCTGCAGTGCTCCCCGGACCACCCCTGGGTGTCCGGGCACCCCGAGTGGTTCCACCACCGGGTGGACGGTTCGGTCGCCTACGCCGAGAACCCGCCGAAGACCTACGAGGACATCCACCCCCTCGACTTCGACACCGACTTCGAGGGCCTGTACGCCGAGGCGCTGCGCGTCCTGCGGCACTGGATGGCGCAGGGCGTCCGGATCTTCCGCGTCGACAACCCGCACACCAAGCCGGTGCACTTCTGGGAGCGGCTGATCGCCGAGGTCAACACCACCGACCCGGACGTGGTGTTCCTGGCCGAGGCGTTCACCCGGCGGGCCATGGTGCACGCCCTGGCCCAGGCCGGGTTCCAGCAGTCGTACACCTACTTCACCTGGAAGAACACCAAGCAGGAGCTGACCGAGTACCTGCCCGAACTCACCCGGGACAGCGCGGACTTCCTGCGGCCCAACCTGTTCGTGAACACCCCGGACATCCTGCACGCCTACCTCCAGCACGGCGGCCGGGCCGCCTTCGAGGTCCGGGCCGTGCTGGCGGCGACCGCCGCGCCCAGCTGGGGGGTGTACGCCGGGTTCGAGCTGTGCGAGAACACCCCGCTATCCGAGGGCACCGAGGACTACCTCGCCTCGGAGAAGTACCAGCTGCGGCCCCGGGACTGGGCGCGCGCCGAGGCCGAGGGGCGGACTATCGCCCCGCTGATCACCCGGCTCAACCGGCTCCGCCGGACCCGTCCGGCCCTCCAGGAACTGCGCAACCTGCGGCTCCAGCACACCGACAACGACCAGGTCCTCGCCTACTCCAAACACGTGGACCTGCCCCGGGGCGGCACCGACGTGGTGCTGGTCGTCGTCAACCTGGATCCGCACCGGGCCCAGGAGGCGACCGTGACCTGCGACCTGGCGGCCCTCGGCCTGCCCGGCGACGGCACGCTCAAGCTCCGCGACGAACTCACCGGAGCCGCCTACGCCTGGGGCGAGTCCACCTATGTGCGCCTCGACCCGGCCCACCAGGTCGCGCACGTACTGACGACCGAGGAGGCGTCATGAGGACGGAGACGAGGACAGCGGCGAGGACAGAGGCGAGGACGGAGATCCTGCAGCCGCTGCTGCCCGCGCTCGGGCCCTGGCTGACGGGCCGGCGCTGGTTCGACGCGCGCTACACCGGGGCCCCGCTCACCGCCGACGCGGCATCCGTGGTCGGCGACGAACCCCCGCTGCTGCTGCACGCCGTGGTCTCGGCGGACGGCGAGGCCGGACCGCTGCGCGTCCAGCTCCTGCTGGGCCTGCGCCCGGAGCTGCCGGACCGGCTGGCCCCCGCCGCGATCGCCACCGTGCCGGCCGGCCCCTGGCAGGGCTGGCGGGTCTACGACGCGCTGGCCGACGGCACCCTGCTCGCCCTGCTGCTGCGCACCCTGGCGGGCGGCGGCGCACCCCAGGGGCCGCGCCTGGAGCGCAGCTCCCGCTACCCGCTGCCCGTCGGCCTGGTGCCCCGGCCGCTCCAGGTGGAGCAGAGCAACACCTCCGTGGCCTACGGCGACCGGGTCCTGCTGAAGATCTTCCGCCGCCCGGAGCCGGCACCGCACACCGAGGTCGAGGCGCTGCGGGCGCTCACCAGCCAGGACTGCGCCCGCACGCCCCACCTCTACGGGGCGGTGCACAGCGACGCCCCCGGCGCGGAGGGCCTGGTGCTCGGCCTCGTCGAGGAGTTCCTGCCGGACGCGCGGGACGGCTGGGAGGAGGCGCTGCGCCAGGCGACCGACTCGGTGGCCGGCACCGGCCGCGGCTCGGCCGGGGGCTTCACCGGGGACGCGTTCAGCCTGGGCCGGGCCGTCGCCGACGTGCACGGCGCCCTGGGCGAGGCGTTCGGACGGACCCGGCTGACCGTGGAGGACGTGGCCGAGGAGGCGGCTCGGATGACCATGCGCCTCAAGGAGGCCGCGGAGGAGGTCCCGGCCCTCGCCCGCTACACCGCACGGCTCGGCGCCCTCTTCGACGACTGCGCCCGGGTGGCCGGGCGCGGCTGCCCCCTCTACGTCCAGCGCACCCACGGCGACCTGCACCTGGGGCAGGCGCTGCGGGCCCACGACGGCTGGCGGATCGTGGACTTCGAGGGCGAGCCTGCCCGGTCCGCCGCTGAACGCGCCCGCCCGCAGCCGGTGCTGAAGGACGTCGCCGGCATGCTGCGCTCCTTCGACTACGCGGCCCGCACCGGGCTCACCGCCGCCGAGGCGGGCGAGCCGGCGGAGACCTCGCCCGCGGTGCGGCTGCGCCGGCGCCGGCGCGCGTCCGCGTGGGCGGTACGCAACCGGCGGGCGTTCGTCGCCGGGTACGCGGCCGCCGGGCACGAGGACCCGGACTGCCACCCCGTGCTGCTCCGGGCGTTCGAGGCGGACAAGGCGGTCTACGAGGCCGTGTACGAGTCGCGGCTGCGCCCCGACCGGCTGCCGGTCCCGCTCGCCGCGGTGCACCGGCTGGCCGCCGCGGCCCGCTGACGGCCGCATGCCCGGGGCCGCTTCACCGGCATCGACCGGGCAGCGGGCGGACCCGGCGTCTGACGCGGGGTCTGACGCGGCGTCGAAACCGGCGTCCGAACCGGCGTCGAACCGCGTCGAATCCGGCGGTGAAAGGACCGGAACCGGCGCATGGAAATCGGTGCTCGACGGACTTTCATTTCGCTTTGTCGTGCGGGCATTTCACGGCGGTTCCGGGAGGGGAATTCGGGTGGTCCGGGGAACGGGATGCGGCGGGTCAGGACCGGCGCTGCTCGGTGAAGGTCGCGCTCGGGTCGCGGTTCGGGGCCAGGCCGGCCGACGACAGCGCCTGGTCGTACGCCTGCAGCGCGGCGGTGCCGTTGCCCTGGCGGCGCCACAGGTCGCCCACGTAACGCCAGTTGAGCGCGGTCTGGTGGGACGGCGGGAACTGGCGCAGCTGCCGGGTGGCGGCCTGCAGGCACTGGGCCGCCTGCTCGTGGTCGCCGCGCAGCAGATGGATCTCGGCGAGCGTGGCACGCGCGCCGACGGCCTGGATGCGGGACTCCGGGCCGGTGAGGCCGAGGGCCCGCTCCGCGTGGGCCGCGGCCTCGTCCCAGTTGCCGAGCATCGCGTCCGCGTCGGCCAGGCCGATCTCGCACTGGGCGAGCTCGGGGGCGTTGCCGACCTCCGCCAGCAGCTGCTGGGCCTCCTCAAGGAGCTGCTTGGCGCGCGCCGGTTCGGGCTGGTCGACCTGGAGGAGCAGCGAGCCGCAGTTCATCTTGAGCATGGCGACATGGCGGATGTTGTCGTCCTCGGACATCAGCGCAAGCGCCCGCTCCACCAGGGCCAGCGCCTCGTTCAGCTGGCCGCGGGAGCGGGCCACGAGCCCCGCGTTCCAGAAGACGGCACCCCGCGCGGCCCGTGCCCCCTGCTTCTCGGCGGCGTCCAGGAGCCGGACGCCGAGGGGCTGCGCGCGGGTGAGGTCGCCCCGCATGTGGTACGACGTCATGAGCGTGGCGCCGAGCTGGACGTGGTCGACCGTGACGTCCAGGCCGAGGGCGTCAAGCCGGGACATGGCCCGCTCGCCGATCTCGACGCTCGTCGTGATGTCGCCGGCGTTGCGGTAGCAGCGGCACAGGGCGACCGACACCGTGCACCAGTCGGCGGAACCGGGTGGCAGCTCGGGGTCGCGCTGGAGGTCATCGAGGATCGTGATGGCGGCCTCGATCCGGTCCAGCTTCTCCAGGGCGGAGGCCTGCGCGATACGTGCGCGCCGGGTCATCGACGGGTCCAGCAGGGACGGCTTCGCCAGGAGGTCGCTCAGGGTCTGGAGCGCCTCGCCGTTGCTGCCGTTGCGCAGGGCCATCTCGCCGAAGGCCAGCCGCAGCCGGGTCTCCTCCAGCTCGTGGTCGTCGCGTCCGGTGCGCAGGTACTCCGTGGAGCACCCCAGGCGCTCGGCGAGCGCGGCGAGCACCGAGTCCGACGGCGCGCCGCGCTTGCCCGACTCGATCAAGGAGATGTAGCTCGCCGAAATCTCACCGGACGCGAGGTCCTGCTGCTTGAGTCCACGTTTGCCGCGCAACAACCTGATGCGCTCGCCCAGTCCTGCGGCCGTCGCGTTGCCGAGTGGATCCATGCCGACTCCTCGGTGCAGTACTTGACTGTCAGGATGACAGATAGATGTTACCAGTAAGTTGATATCTACCCAATGGGCTTCCGGTGATCTTTTAGTGGCTCTCCACCGCATTTTGCAGCGGATTCCGTTGATCGTGGGCGGCGCTTCCTTATGCGGTGTGCGATATTCCGTTTGGATATGATTAATTTTGCAAGAAACTGCTTGACTGTGACAGTTATTCAATGTTGACTGTAATTGTCAAAGAGCCACCTTCTATTGTTCGGGGGAGGGGATTTTCGTGAGCAATAAAATAATCGCGCTCATCGCAATCGTCGTCCTGGTCAGTGGTCTTGTGTCGGGTGGACTGTGGTTGAACGATTCCGGTCCCGGTAACCGTCCGCGGCACGAAGGCATGGCCGAGTCCAGCGGTGGGAGTGGTGGTTGCTGCTGATCACACACGCGCTTCGCACCGGACCCGGTCCTTCGTCGTCCGGGAGACGGCTGTCGTGCGGGAAGTGGCAGGAGACGGTGTGGCCGGCGGCCGGTCCGGCTGCCCGCCGGTGCGGTGTCTCCTCCGCGCAGCGCCGCCGCTGGGCGGCGGAGAGCACGGCCTGGACCGGACAGCGGGCCCGGAAGCCGCACCCGGAGGCGGTGGGCGGGCCCGCCCCGGGGTCACCGGGCAGCACGATCCGGCGCCGGGAGCGCTCGGCGACCGGATCCGGCAGCGGGACCGCCGAGAGCAGGGCCCGGGTGTAGGGATGGTGCGGCCGCCCGAACACCTCGGCCACGCCGCCCGTCTCCACCGTCCGGCCCGCGTACATGACCGACACCCGGCCGGCGAGCTGCCGGACCACCGCGAGGTCGTGCGAGACCAGCAGATACGCCGGGCCCAGCTCCCGCTTCAGCCGCAGCAGCAGGTCCAGGATCCCGGCCTGCACCGACACGTCCAGCGCGGACACCGGCTCGTCGAGCAGCAGCAGCGCGGGCCCGACCGCCAGGGCCCGGGCGATGGCGATGCGCTGCCGCTGCCCCCCGGAGAAGTGGTGCGGGTAACCGTCCGCGTCCGCGGGGCGCAGCCCCACCTGGGACAACAGCCGCGGTACCCGCGCCGCCACCACGGCCGGCGGCACCCGTGCGGCGTGCAGCGGCTCGGCGACGATGTCGCCCACCGGCATCCTCGGATCGAGGCTCGACACGGGGTCCTGCGGCACGAGCTGCACGGCCGTGCGCAGTTCGCGCGCCGCCCGGCGGGACAGCAGCGCGGTGTCCTGCCCGAGGATCTCCACCCGGCCGGCCTGCGGAGCCGCCAGCGAGGCGATCTCCCGCAGCGTCGTGCTCTTCCCGGCCCCGGACTCCCCGACGAGCGCCAGAGTCTGCCCGCCCCGCACCTCCAGATCGACCCACTCCACGGCCCGCACCACGGGAATCCGCCGCTGCCGGAACCCCGGCGCCCGGTACGACCGGCCGAGCCCGGAGACCCGCAGCACGACGTCGGCGGCCGCGCCTCCGCTGGTGCCGGGGGCTGTGCCGCCGGCCGCGCCCCCGGCCGTGTTCGGGGACGGCTCGGCCGGACGGCCGGCGCGCGCCGGGGCGGCGATGGTCCGGCGCCACGGCCCGGCCGGGACGGCCGGGGAGCG